>CP069418.1:2590904-2914767 GCA_017569305.1 Clostridiales bacterium FE2011
CATTCACCCGGAACATCCGCCACCTTCAGGTCGCCGGCGATCATGGCCTTTTCCAGTTCATAGCGGATCATGACGTGCAGGGAGTAGGTCAGTTCGTCCGCTTCGGTCCGGATCAGGGAAGGCTTGGACAGGTTGATGGCGGAATACAGCTCGTCTTCCGTGACGTCCTTCATCTGGGCGGGGAAGACTTCCTTCATGATCTTCAGCAGGGGAGTGCAGAAGGCGCGGCTGCGGCCGATGAGGTTTTCATAGAACCGGGACTGGCTTTCATGTACGCCCATGGATACGCCGCTGGCCAGATTGGAGAACTGCAGGTCGTCCCGGATGTTCAGCTCGTACAGGGCGTGACCGCCTTCATGGATGACGCTGTACATGCTGGAGAAGGGATCATTCTCATAATAGTGGGTGGTGATACGCACATCCCACTTGTTGGTGCTGTCGGTGAAGGGGTGCTCGGTTTCGCCCAGGGTGCAGTTCAGGGGATCAATGCCTTCCAGGGCCATAACCTTCCGGGAAAACAGGCGCTGGTCATTGACGGCCCAGGGTCCTTTCATAAAGGCAGGAACCGGCTTTTCCCGGGCGGCCACTTCCTTAATGACCGGGGACAGATCCTCCCGCAGGGTGCGGAAGAAGGGATCCAGGGATTCCATGGAAGCGCCTTTTTCAAACTGATCCAGCAGGACGTCATAGGCGGGCTTGGATGGATCCTTCAGGGAGGCGAAGCGGCGGCGGAAGGCTACGATCTTTTCCAGATAGGGAGCAAACAGGTCCCAGTCGCTCTTTTCCTTCGCGTCATGCCAGACGGCGCCGGATTCGTTTGTCAGCTCCTGATAGGCAACGAACTCCTCCATGGGCAGGATGTTGTATTCATCATAATTCTCCTTCAGCAGTTCCGCCTTGCGGAAGGTGACTTCGTCGGTCTCCTCTTTATGCTGCAGGATGGTCTCCAGCATTTCACCGGTTTCCGGGTTGACCAGCTGCTTGTAGGCCAGCTCGGTCAGGTAAGCCAGGGCCATACCCCGGCCTTTCCAGGAATTTTTGGGCGCGACGGTATCGCCATCCACGTACAAAATGCTCTGGGCGTGGTTCAGGGCATAGGTGGATTTTTCCAGTTCATCAAGTTTTGCGATTGCTTCATTCAGGGTCATGGGGTTCACTCTCCTTTATGGGCATGATTATAGCAGAAACCTGAGAGAAAAAGAAAGACGAGCCGGCGCCGAATGCCGGGACCATGAAAAACATTTTCCTTCGGGCTTGCCTGATGACCCTGTGCGCAGGTATACTTGCTGTATTAACAGCGATGGTTCCTTTCAAAAAGAGAAGGAAGTAAAAGAGGGACAAGGGCATGCCGTATTATCCGGAGAGAAGACCGGATCCGTATGCGGAAGAGCGGAAGCGGATCGAAGAAGCCGCGGCGCGGAAAAAGCGCCGCCGGCTGATCCTTGCTGCCGTGTTTGCCCTGATGATTATATACAGCGTGATCCGGCTGATCGCCTACGGCGCGGAATACTATTCCTCCCGGGAGACCAGCCAGGCCCTTTATGAACTCTATGAAGAACCTACAGAGGCGGTTGCTGTCACTCCGACGGCGGCCCCGACAGCTGTGCCCGTAACAGCGGCCTCGCAGCAGGAAATGGCGACCCCGGAACCGGAACCGACACAGTCCGTTTTCCTGCCGCCGGTTCCGTATCCGGATAATCCGAATCTCCAGGTTTCGGAGCGCTTCCGGAAACTGAAAAAGAAGAGCAGCTATATCATGGGCTGGCTGAGCGTGGACCAGCTGGAGGAAGCGGTTGGCCTGAAGGACAACACTTTCTTCCTGACCCATGACATCAACGGAAAGAAAAACGCGAACGGCGCGATCTTTACCGATTCCAGCATCAATCTGCTGACAAGGCCCTACACGGTATTTCTGTTCGGCCATAACATGAAGAGCGGGAACATGTTCGGCCGGCTGCGGAAGTATAAGGAAAGCGCCTATTACTACAAGCACAGGATTATTACTTTTGACAGCCAGTATGAGGACGGGCAGTACGCTGTGTTTGCCGTGGCGGACATCAACACGGAACCGGGAGACCGGAATTACTACAACCTGTGGGCGCTGGATTCCAACCGGGTGGATGAGCGGGAAGAAGCTCTGAAACAGCTGCTTGCCCGGTCTTATCACGCGAATATGCTGGACGTGCGGCCGGACGAACAGCTGCTGATCCTGGTGACCTGCGACCACAAGGAAACGGACCGCCTGGTCGTTGCAGCGCGGAGGCTGCGGGACGGAGAAAGCGAGAATAACCTTACGCTTCCGCGTTATTAAGCCGCATTTTCCGGCAGAAAAAAAGTCCTGAAAAAAGTGCTTTACAAAGCGAAAATTCTATGATAATATACCATCTGTTCGGGGCATTAGCGCAGTTGGTAGCGCACAACACTGGCAGTGTTGGGGTCAGGAGTTCGAATCTCCTATGCTCCACAAAAAACGGATCACCTTTATGGTGATCCGCTTTTTTGTTGTGTCGCACAGGGAGATCCGAACTCCTGCCCGACGCTGCGAGGCAGTGGAGGGGGGAACGAAGGAAGCGGTAGCCCAGTGGGCTATTTGCCGTAGGCAAAAGCGACCTGAGTGAGTCAACCGAAACGAGCAATGCGACCGCTCCAAGGGAGCAGGGCGACGATTGAGGTTGCGGAACAGGAGTTCGAATCTCCGGGCAGGATACCCTGGATTTTTGTTTTTTGTGTACCGAATGTGTACCGGTTTTTGAAAATGGACGGAATAAGCGGCAAGAGCAGTGACAGAGGGACAGACTTTCAGTCACATTTTCTTCGAAAACAGTGACAGACAGTCAGTCCCTGGCAGTCACACTCTTGCCGCTTTGCGTCCTTCGGACGTAGTAAGGGATATCCGCAACCTCAATCGGCGTGGCTCCACACTGTGGAGACCACTTGTTTCGGTTGACCTCACCGCCGACGAAATTTCTGCCACTGGCAGTCCTCGGCGGTTCGCCCTCTCCTCGCTTCGCTCGCTCAGAATGACAGCCTTTTTGTGCATTGTACTGTGCTACGAATCTTGTTCAAGGGAAGGGAACAAAAAGAACCGCCCCCTGTCTCTTTC
Source organism: Clostridiales bacterium FE2011 (assembly GCA_017569305.1). Classification (NCBI taxonomy): domain Bacteria; kingdom Bacillati; phylum Bacillota; class Clostridia; order Eubacteriales; species Clostridiales bacterium FE2011. The sequence continues at coordinate 2,594,008 of CP069418.1, forward strand.
AGAATTTCGGGAACTAAATTCATCCATTCAGCGTCTAACCCATTGACGGAGAAGTACGGCACCGGCCAATCCTTTCCGGATCACGAAATCCATGATAACATTGAATAAGTTCAACAGGAGGCTGAAGATGATGAAAAAGAACCTGCTCACGGGATTTGTGTGTATCATGCTTTTGCTGCTCCTCTGTGTATCCGCTGCGTATGCGGAGGATGCGGAGAAGAATCTTGCCGAATACGGGCTGAACCCGCAGGACATCCTCCTGGAGAAAATCAAATTTCTCCCAGATGAAAACGACATAAGGTACTCGTTTTCCCGGGAAGAACGCCCGTTTTATCTCTGGTTTGACGTCACGGGAGACGGTTGTGTGGATCTGTGCACCGAAAGGATGTTCGGAAGCGGAATGGTCCGCATTCAACTGTCGGTCTATGATCCGCTCAATCAGAAAACCTACATCCTGGATGGCTATGATCAGTATTTCCTGCTGGACAGCATCACGGACGGAAGAATCATCATCAACAAAAAAGGACCGTATGGTTACGGGGAACCCGTCACAGTTACCCGTGGCACCGTTATCCTGGACAATAACCGGCTGCTCTTTGTAGCTGATCCGGAACCGGCTTCCGGGGAAGACGATCCATTCGATCCGGCACAGGCAGCCGTTTCCGCGGATGCAGCTGTCCGGGTTGCTTGCGGCTATGTCCGGGGAAACCCGGACGCTGAATACTACAATGAAGCCACCGTCGGTCACATTGTGACTGAAGACGGGAAAGCTTGCTGGCAGATCATGTTTTCCTGGATCGGGAACCAGCGCTATACCGTATGGGTAAACACGGAAACCGGTGAAGTGGAAAATGGGTTTTGAGTACTGAAAGTGGAAAGGATCTGAAAGAACGAAAAGAATAATCGGCAAGAGCAGTGACAGAGGGACAGACTTTCAGTCACATTTTCTTCGAAAACAGTGACAGACAGTCAGTCCCTGGCAGTCACACTCTTGCCGCTTTTCGTCCTCCGGACGTAGTAAGGGATTTCTCCACTACGGCTATGCCTTCGGTCGAAATGACAGCCTTGTTGCACGCTGTTCTGCCATATGGATGGCACTTGTCCACATAAAAACTGCGGAGTTTTTTACTCCGCAGTTTTGTTTAGTCAATCTATATTTCTTACAGATCCAGTCCTTCAAATCCCTGCCAGACGTTCTTGCCGCTGTAAGTAATGGCTTCAGCTTCGCCGCGCAGGACCTTCAGGACCGGGAAGGCCATGGCTTCCTGCTCCATCTCGCCCGGATAGACATAGATCGGGGCAATCCAGCCGCAGCGTTCCTTGATGCCTTCGGTGATATCGTCAAAGCGCATCAGTCCGCCGGTCAGCAGGATTGCGTCCACCTTGCCGCAAAGCACCGCGCTCATTTCGCCAATGCTCTTGCAGATCTGGTAAATCATGGTGTTCCAGACCAGGGTGGCCTTTTTGTCTCCCTGCTCCACGAGGGCGTGGACTGTATCCGAATTGGACGTGCCGAAAAGGCTGACGAATCCGCCGGACCGGGAGCACATTCGCCGCACATCATCCAGGGGATGGGTTTCAAGATAATCCAGGAGTTCCAGCACCGGCACGCTGCCGATCCGGGTGGGGGCAAAGGGACCGTCGCCGTCCGCACCCATGGTGCCGTCGATCATTTTTCCGTGATAATGCGTGCTGACGGTGACGCCGCCGTCAATATGGCCCACAATGAAGTTGCAGTCCTCATAGCGCTTGCCGATGGACTCCGCATGGGCCTCAGCAACGGCCTTGGGATTCAGCACATGGGAGTGGGGTGTGCGGTAGAGGCCGCGGATACCGGTGAGGCGCGCGTAGTCGCAGTATTCATCCACGTTGGTAGGATTCAGTGTATAGGCCGGCTTATGATAGTTCTGCGCAAACCGCCAGGCCAGCATGACGCCCAGCTTTGCGGCGTGTTCGCTGCCGCCGACAGCGGCTTCGGTATCGTCATAAAGCTTCTGGTCGATGATCGTGACGCCGCTGGGCTGGGTGCAGGCGCTGCCGCCGCGGCCGACAAACACATCGATATCGGAGGGGTCTACCCCTTCTTCCTTCAGCATATCCAGGATCACCTGGTAACGGAAAGGCACCTGGCCGTTCACGTGGGGGAACTGCAGCAGAACCGGCGCGTCATGGAACTGGCTTTTCTGGAACAGTTCCTCTTTGTTTACAAAGAGGCTGATTTTGGTGGAGGTGGAACCGGGATTGATGACCAAGATTTTAAAATCCATAACTATAACCCAACGCTATTCTTCAAGAATAAGCTTTCTTCTCAGAAAGCTGGAATATCAATTCGACGCAATGAAAGGATAACCCTTTGCATTAATTATGTTTTTCAGGAACAGGGGAAAGGCATCCGTTTTTTGATGACCGAATCCGGCATCTCATGCACAGAAACCGGCAACATACGTCCGGGCATCTTGAACCCATCAGGTCCTTCTGTTACTGTATGCCCCGCAAAAGCATTACGGGAGGTACGACATGATTCAATGCACTGGAATTGAAAAATCCTACACAGACAAAAAGGTCCTGTCCGGAATCAGCTTCGATATTCCTGACGGACAGATTTTCGGACTGCTGGGACCCTCCGGCGCCGGAAAGACCACACTGATCAAAATCCTGACAGGGCAGCTGGAGTTTGAAGAGGGATCGGCGATGATCCTCCAGAAGAACGTGCGGCGCCTCTCGGGCGAGGATAAGAAAAAGATCGGTATCATGATGGATCAGTTTGGCGTATATGAACGGCTGTCCTGCTATGACAACCTGAAGGTGTTCGCGGACATCTACGGCACGCCGAAGGAAAAGATCATGGAAACGCTGAAACTGGTGGGCCTGGAGGATTCCGCGAAGAAGCCTGCTTCCGCCCTGTCCAAGGGCATGCGGGTCCGGCTGCAGCTGGCCCGGGTGTTCATGGTTTCCCCGGAAATCATCTTCCTGGATGAGCCGACAACGGGCCTGGATCCTATGACGATGAAGCAGATCCACAAGATCATCCTGGACAAGAAAAAGCACGGATGCACCATCTTCCTTACGACCCACAACATGGAAGAAGCAGCCAAGCTTTGCGACACGGTAGCCCTGCTGAACGAGGGCGTGATCGTGGACAGCGGCGCACCGGATGAAATCTGCCGCCGGTTCAACCACCAGAAGCGGATTGTGCTGCACCTGAACACAGGCGAAGATATGGAGCTGCCCCACAGCAAGGAATCCGCGGAGAAGATCAGCAAGCTGCTGGAAGAGGAACGCGTGGAAACCATTCACTCCTCTGAGCCGACGCTGGAAACCGTATTCCTGGAACTGACCGGAAGAAAACTGGAGGAAGAATGAACATGAATAATATTCTTATTATGATCAGAAAGCAGATGAAGGATACCTTCAAGAACAAGGCGGTCCTGATTCAGCTTATATTGCTGCCGGTGGTTTCGTTTATCCTGGAACGGGTGATCAGACCGGAAGGCGTTCCGGAACTGATGTATACCAAAATGTTTGCCGCCATGTATATGGCCATGGCGCCCCTGACCGCCATGTCAGCCATTATTGCGGAGGAAAAAGAAAAGAACACCCTCCGGGTGCTGATGATGTCCAACGTGAAGCCCGGACAGTACCTGACGGGCATCGGCGCCTATGTGTGGATCATCAGCATGATCGGTTCGGTGCTGTTTGCTGTTTCCTTCCCGGCGGCGGATATGCCCTTCTTCTTCCTGGTGATGGGCGTGGGTTTCCTGATCTCCATCGTGATCGGCGCTGTGATCGGAATCACCGCAAAGAACCAGATGTCTGCCGGCTCTGTGGGCGCGATGGCGATGATTATCCTTTCCTTCATTCCGATGTTTGCCATGTTCAATGAAGGAATTGGCGCGGTGGCGCGGTTCCTTTACACTCAGCAGACCCGGTTCCTGCTTGACGCTATGTCCTTTGCTGAAATAAAATGGGACGGAGCTGTCATCCTGGCAGCGAATGCTATCCTGGCGGTGGTGATGTTCTTTGTCGCCTTCAGGAAAAAAGGACTGGAATAAGTGAAGATAGATATCGACATCAATGACCAATACCCGGAGACATCCGTAACGATCCATGCCCCGAGGCTGAGCCAGGACATTGAGAAACTGATCGCGATGATGCGGATGCTCGATATGCAGGTCAGCGCGGAAAAGAACGGGGAAACCTACATCCTGGACGCCAACAAGATCCTGTATATCGAGGCAGTGGAACGGAAGACCTTCATCTACACAGAGACGGAGATGTATGAGTCTGAACTGAAACTGTACGAGGTGGAGGAACAGCTTCTTGAAAGGGACTTCCTGAGGGTCAGCAAACAGACGATTGTGAACCTGAGGATGATCAAGAGCCTGAAAGCGGACATCAACCGGAAAATCAGGCTGACCCTGCAAAACGGAGAACAGATTATGGTTTCCCGCATGTACTCGGACGAGCTGCGCCAGAAGCTGGGGGTGAGGTAAGATGAAAGAAAAAATCAAATACCTCAACTGGCTTGTGAAAGAAATTATGGCAAGCTTCGCCGGGGGCGTGGTGACCCTGTGCGCAATGAGCTGGCTGATGGGCGATCTGGGAGCGAAAGTATCCCCCATATTCAGCCTCGGGAAAAGCGGGATTTCGCTTGAAACCCTGATGCAGTTCCTCCTGCTCGCGGTGTTTTCCGTCGTGGTGAAGGACGTGTTCATGACGGACCGATGGATCAAAAACATGAGCGTTTTCCTGAGAAAGACCCTCTATTTCTTCGTGATCGTATTGGGCGTGTTCGTGATGAGCCGCCTGTGGAAATGGTTCCCGGCAGACGCCGCCAGCGCCTGGATTGTCTTCGGTGCATTCTTCGCAGTGGCTATGGTTATCATGACCATACTGACCCGGACAAAGGAAATATCGGAGAACAATAAACTGCAGGAAGCGCTGGAAAAATTCAAGAAAAGGGAAAAGACGTAATGATAAGGCGGCGGAGCGGAAGCTCCGCTGCTTGTCAATTAACAATTAACAATGAACAATGAACAATTAAGTGCTCCGGAATGCAGATAATATCATGCTTCTTGCGGGCGCTCACGGCGTATGCTACAATCCAGACAGAACATAAATTAACAGGAGATCCGGCAGATGAAGATTGAACGCATGTATGCGCGCGGAGCGGAATACCAGCGGTTCGAAACGCTTAAACGCAACCGCGAAAAACGAACCAGACAGAAGCTTGCCTTCATGGAAGGCGTGCAGATGGTGGAGCAGGCTATCCGCCATAACTGGGAGTTTGCCGCCATGGCGGTGGCTGACGGACGCCGCCTGTCCGGATGGGCGGAGGATATGATCGCGAAAGCGAAGCCGGAAATTCTTTATCAGATGGAGGAAGGCATGCACGCGGACCTTTCCGACCGGGAAGAGAGCTGCGAGATCATTGCCCTTGTCCGTGAACGTACGGACGGACTGGAACGGATCGAAGAGAAGACTTCCAAAAGCAGCATGCCGCCGCTGTATGCTGTCTTTGACCGTCCGGCGTCCCCCGGAAACCTGGGAACCTTCCTCCGCTCCGCTGACGCCTTTGGCGGAACGGGGGTTATCGTTACCGGCCATGCCGCGGACTTTTATGATCCGCAGTGCATCCGCGCCAGCGTGGGCACGGTGTTTGCCATTCCATTTACGGAGATGCCCAGCGCGGAGGGTGCCCTGGAGTGGCTCCATGCACGGCCGGAAAAACCACTGATCGTCGGGACGAGCGCCCACGGGACAAAGAACCTGGATGAGATCGACCTGACAGGCCCGGTTGCCCTAGCCATCGGCAATGAAACTTTCGGCCTGTCCCGGGCCTGGAAGGACGGATGCGATGTGCTGGCGAAGATCCCGATCTTCGGCGCGGCTTCCTCGCTGAACGCCGGAAGCGCCGCCACCGTCTGTTTCTATGAAATCAGCCGGCAGCGACTTGCCAAAGGGCTGAAATAAAAACAGGATCCGGACAGGAGAAAGGCATCACAGATGGAAGTAAAGACGCTGGTTGAACTGTTTGACGAACGCCCGCTGGAAAATGTGCTGGGTGTGGAGATCTTTCATCCGGAAGAGGTGATCTATGTCTGTCCGGAGGGAACGCCGGAGCATGCCCGGAGGCAGCTGAAGGATTACTTTGCCCACCGCGGGATCGAGGCCGCGATGGAGTTCCTGTATGTGGACATCTACGACACGGAGAAGATCCTGGAATTGTTCCGCGCCATCCTGAAGGATCATCCGGACGCTGTGATGGATATCACGGGCGGCACGGACGCCGTGCTGTTCGCGGCCGGACTGGCCTGCTCCGAGGCAGCAATCCCCGTGGTCACCTACAGCCGCACGATGAATAAGTTTTACAGTATCCAGAACGCGCCGTCCATGCACGGTTACGTATGCGATATCACCTTCTCGGTGGAGGACTGTTTCCTGATGGCGGGCGGATCCATGCGAAAAGGCCGGGTGGATAACAGCATCCTGTCCCGGTACATGGAGGATATTGATCCGTTCTTTGCCGTTTTCCTGAAATACCGCCGCCAGTGGGACAGGATCGTGACGTATATCCAGCGGGTTTCGGCGGCGAGGGAAGATGGAACCTATTCGCTGAGCGTGCAGGGAGACTATATTGTCAAAGGGGAGCAGGGCGCCCGGCTGACGGCCCCGGAGGAAGCCCTGCGGGACCTGGAGAAGATCCGGATGATCTCCGGCCTGAAGATTGTGCCGGAGGAAAGTGTGGAATTCTATTTCCGGGATCCGCAGGTTCGCGCCTGGCTGCGGGACGTGGGCAGCGTGCTGGAACTGTATATCTATAAAGCCTGCCTGGATACCGGTATATTCAGTGACGTGCGGACCAGCGCCGTTGTGGACTGGAACGGGGATGAAAAGGACCACGCGGTATCCAATGAGCTGGACGTGATGTGCACCCAGGGGATTACCCCGGTATTTATCAGCTGCAAGACCTGTATGATCCGGACTGAAGCCCTGAACGAACTGGCCGTCCTGCGGGACCGCTTCGGCGGACAGATTGCCCGGGCGGCCATTGTGACCGCAGAACCTGCCGGAGCGTCCGCCCGGAACCGGGCGGCGGAACTGAATATCCGGATCATTGACCTGAATGACCTGCAGGAAGGCAATGTGGACGAAAGCATCAGAAGACTGATGAAGTAATTCAGAAATCAGAATTCAGAATTAAAAGGACACAATACATGAAGCAGTTCCTGTAACAATCTGGTGCAACACAGGAAGCCCCGGAATCGCCGTAAGGCGGTTCCGGGTTTTTTACATAGCTTACGAAAACGTAAGGCAGAAGTCACCTGAAAGTAAGATTGCCCTGCTATGCTTATAGCCAAGGAGGGATGACTCATGGAAATCATACGCGGCGGACGGCAGGCAGAGACCTGTGTGAACAATGAATCGGTTCTTTCCGCATGGTATGACGCCTATGGCACAGAAATCCTGCGCTATTGCTTTATGATGCTGGGCAACCGGACAGATGCGGAAGACGCCACCCAGGAAACGTTCCTGAAGGCCTGGCGGAGCATCGGCCGTTTTGAAGCGAAAAACGGATGCTCTGCCCGTACATGGATTACCCGGATTGCAGGGAATACCTGCCGGGACTACCTCAAAAGAAGCTGGTATAAGCATGAAAGCAGACTGATTTCCCCCGAAGACCTGAAGAAACTTGGAAACGCTCCGGAAGAAGACCGGGAGCTGATCATGGACGTAATGAACCTGCCGGAGAAATACCGCCAGGTGCTCCTGCTGGTATCCATGCAGGGAATGACGATCCGCGAAGCGGCGGAGTGCATGCAGACCAGTGCGGCCACCATTTTCAGAAGACTGGAGAAAGCCAGGCAAATGATCGCCTGACATCCGGGATATATCCTCCTTTCCATTTGGAAGCCCTGCCGGGTGAGAGACGGCAGGGCTTCTGTATTGATGATGGATCTTTGCTTTTTTGACAAAAATGGAAAAATCCCCTTACGTCATCTGTTGCTTGTGACGCGGCGTCATCAGATAAACTGAAGCCGAAAGGAGGGGAACCTGTTTACCACCAGATGAGCCGGATGACATCCGCCAGCCAGGCGGCACTGCCCTCAATACGGTATTTTTCCACGCCTTCATCTTCCTGGACGGCAACCGGCAGCTGAGCCAGAATTTCTTCCACTTCTTCCGGAGAGACTTTTGCTTTTTCCGCGACTTCCCCGGCAGCGACATACAGGTCTGTATCCCGCAGGGTAAGTTCGTGAACCGCGAAGAATACCTTCAGCGCTTTCCTGTCAGACAACGTCTTCAGGGCGGACTGTATCTTCCGGAGTTCGGAAGCTTTCGGGCCTGCATATCCTTCATTCCGGGTGAAGAGGATGGTATTCCCGTTCCTCAGGGAATTGCCGGGAAGCTCACTGCTGGCGGAAAGCCCCCAATGGGCCATGCTTTCTTCCGCGTAGTTCTTTTCCGTCCAGGGCAGGTGCTTTTTATAGCCGTCGGTCACGATGATCTCATGCAGCTGTGCAGCCAGGCGATAAGCGTCGTCAAAGCCCTGTTCTTCCGGAAGATTCGCGAAATAGGATTTCAGGCCGAGACAGAGGGATTCCAGGCTGCTTCCGGCGGTATGCCCCATGAGCTCGTCAATGGAGACGCCGAAGAGGTCCGCAATTTCAGGCAGGAGCTGGATGTCCGGACAGCACTGTCCCGACTCCCATTTGGAGATTGTCTGGTTTGTGACCCCAAGGTGTTTCGCCAGTGCTTCCTGGGTGAGGCCTTTCTGATGCCGCAGGTATGAAATCTGATCTTTCAGTTGATTCTGTGCCATATCAGCCACTCCGTATGAATTATTCCGGCCGGTACCTAAAGTGTAGCCATTGGAGAGGGAGAAATCAATGACGCGGTTGTTGAAGTTTCGCTCTTTTTTTCCAACCAGAGGTTGGAAGGACTCCCTATCTGTGCTGAATCAGAAAAATAACCCGGGCTATCTTATCTGATTTATCCTTTTTACACCGGCTGAAGTATGGTATAGTAATCGCGATGTAAACAGAGCATATCCCATTCCAATACAGAAAGTATATTACACAATACGGTCCCTGAACGGGGACCGGGGAGGGAAAAACGAATGAAAACACTGCACAAAATGCTGACTTTGACGCTGGCGCTGATGCTGACGCTGACAGCTTGCGGAATGGCTTTCGCGGAGCAGGAAGCCCGGAAGATCGAAACGCCCGCGGATGCGGACGAATGGATTCAGATGCTCTTCGGAGAGCATCCGGAGGAACTGGACAGCGCCTGGGAACTGGTGCCTGAAGTGAAAACCGCTTTGGACGCAGCCGGCGGCATGAAGGCGGTTGCGATGCAAATTACTTCCATCGGCGAGATCAAAGAGATCCAGCCGGCTTATCAGAAGGAAATCCAGGGTTTTCAGTTTTTCTATATTCCCTGTGTTTTTTCCACGATGTCTGTGGATATTGTCCTGGTGACACAGAATGGCGCAGTTGCGGGAATACAGACAGGCGTTTTCTCCGGCAAACAGGAGAGCGCGTCTTCTGACCTGGCCAGCGTTGAACTGAACCTGCCGGTACCCTCCCTGGGCGAGCTGCCGGGCATCCTGACCCTGCCGGAAGGAGACGGTTCGTTCCCGGCAATTGTGCTGGTGCACGGTTCCGGCCCCAATGACATGGATGAGACCATCTTCAGCGTGAAACCCTTCAAAGACCTGGCGGAAGGCCTGGCAGCAAAGGGTGTGGCGGTATACCGTTACGACAAGCGGACCTATACTTACGGTAAGGAGCTGGCCGATAACTATCAGCTGACGCTGATGGAGGAAACGGTGGATGACGCGGCCGCGGCGGTGCAGATGCTGGCACAGCAGGAGAAGATTGATCCGGAACGGATCTATGTGCTGGGACACAGCCTGGGTGGCATCGCAATCCCGATGATTGACAAGGTGCTGAAAGAGCAGCCTGTGGCCGCCTGCGGATATGTGATGATGGCCGGTTCTCCCAGGAAACTGGATGAGCTGTTCCGGGAACAGTATGAGTTCATGTTCTCCGTGCAGGCGGAGGCTATGGAGCAGGCCGGGATGAACAAGGAGGACATTTTCAGCGAGCTGGACAGGCTGAATGACCTGGACGCGCTGGCGGACAGCGATGCCATACAGGGCGCCTATGCGCCATACTGGAAATGGCTGGCGGAATATGACCAGCTGAAGATGGCGGAGGATATTACAAAGCCGGTCCTGGTGCTTCAGGGCGAAGAAGACTGGCAGGTGACGATGAAGGACTTCGGCATCTGGCAGGAAGCTTTTGGAGACAAGGACAACTGGACCCTGATTTCCTATCCGGGACTGATCCACAGCATGACCCACGGTGTGATGAATGACGTATCCATGAACTATATGAGGGCAGAAAAGGTTGATGAGAAGGTCATCAGCGATATTGCGGCATTTATCCTGGAAGAGAAAAAATAAATACCCCGCCGGAAAACCGCTGAGCCCAAAGAAATCAATGCCTGTATAACGGAACCGCCTGCAAGGCGGTTCTTTTTTCCATTTCCGGGCGAAACAAAACCATATACGGTGTCGTCTATTTATATGTACACTCCCTTTCGGGGTGTACAGAAGGAGGTAAAAACGAAAATGAAAAGACTTTTAACGCTGGTAACGGCACTGGTTATGATTTTAACGCTGGCGGCGGCTGCCCTGGCTGAAGGAAACAATGTTCTGCTGCAGGTTGCTGATGACTGCGACAAGCTGCTGTTCAACACCGATAACGTGACCCTGAAGGGCAACATGGAATTCTCCTTTGACGGAAACTGGTTCAAGACGATTGACGGCGTTTATCAGCAGGAAGGTTATGACGCTTACTGCGACTTGAAGGTGAAGAGCCCGAAGAAGGACGGATCCGTCAAGAACAGCGGTTATACCATCTTTGATGACGACGGCGCTGTCCGTGTTGTGGAAGTCGTTTATCCCGGCACCTACAAGACCGCCGGAAGCATCAAAAACAACACGATCCTGCGCAGCTCCGCCCGGACTGACCTGGTGATGGGCGCGTTCCGCATGCTGGCCGGCATGGCCGACGTCTTTGCGGAAGTGACCGTGGGTACGGCCGAAAACGGCGGGAAGACCATCCATATGAAGCTGAACGGAAACTCCACGGAAATCGTGAACACCGGACTGATGATGCTGATGCAGTTTGCCGGCGACCGTTTCCTGAGGATGAACAGTGACGAATACAAGAGCCAGACGGGCAAGATCGGCGACTATGTCTCCATTGCCCGGGGCGTGCTTGCGACGACCCAGTCCATGAGCATTCAGAACGCGGAAATGACCCTGAAGGTAAACGACAAGGGCGAACTGGAAGCCGCCGAGGGCAGCGCCAGCGTGAAGCTGACCACCAACAAGGACGGCGAGCATACGCTGGAAGGCAAGTTCAGCCTGGAAGTTTCCGACCGGGGAACCACCAAGGCGGAACACTTTGACGAGAGCAAGCACGTTGTGCCGGCCAAGAACTAAGAAAACATTTCCAGCCTGAAATGAGCTGCGGGGCATCCATCCGGATGCCCCGCAATTTTTTTGTATGGATGATTTTATCTCTTCCGGGCCAGACGCAGGGTGATGATCTGGAAGGGATGGAAGGACAGGGTAAAGGTGCCGTCCGATACGGGAAGAATATCCTGTGGATCCTCGGCAAAGGAGCAGGTGCAGACCGCACTGAAGGGCAGGAAGGGATGAATCATGACGGTGCGGGTACCGCCCATGCTCTCATACAGGCGGATGACCAGGTCGCCGGTGCCGTCCTCAGACAGCTTGACGCTTTCCACGGTGACGGCGGGATCACTGGAATTCAGCAGGCGAAGCGGCACGGAAGAACCGGGGACGGTGATCAGCGGGTCGTTCAGCGCTTCGGCAGCCTCGATGACGCCGCTGGTTTCCAGCGGACCGTCCCAGGCACGGTAGGCATAAATGAAACGGTGGCGTCCGCGGTCAGCCGCGGCGTCCGGGTAGGTGGGCGCCCGCAGCAGGCTCAGGCTGATGACCCCGTCGTTAACGGAGACGCCGTATTTGCAGTCGTTCAGCAGCGCCGCGCCGCGGACAGCATCCCGCAGGACGGTCCAGTCATGGGCGCAGACCTCAAACCGGTCCGCGTCATACTGACGGGAACGGTGGGCGGGACGGGAGATAAAGCCGAACTGGATCTTATGATCCGCGTTATCCGCGTCAATGCCGGTATCAAAGGAAACCTTCAGGAGGCGGTGGCGCTCCTGCCAGTCAGCCTCGGTAATAAACTCGAGCTGTTCATCCTCCCCGGTGAGACGGATCCACTGGGTAATGACGGAAGAGGAGAAACGGGTGGTAACCTTCAGCTCAGCGAAGAGGCCGCCGGCGCAGGTGATCTCTGCTTCATACTCCGCGTCCATGGGCACTTCCCGCCGCTCAGTCTGGCTGTCAATATCCCAGGCGTCAAAGTGCCGGGGAAGATCCCGGTAAAGATGGAACACATTGGAGGGTGTGCGAACCCGCTCCCGGTCATCCTGCAGGAGAATCATGGAGAGCAGCTCGCCCTTCTTTGAAATGACCGCGCGCAGGACGGAATTCTGCATGACATAATTGCTGCCCTGGCGGCGAACCGAGACGTTGCTGTGGACCGGGACCTCAGCCGGATACATGGTGACGGCGGACATGGGCTCCAGGCAGGCAAGCACCAGCGCCTCATCCTTATAGGCGGCAGCCTGGAAACGAACACCCTCCCGGGTGACGGCGCCGCCGGTGAACCGCTCATCCGCCCGGATGACCCGGGTGATCCGGTGGGAAGAGGGGTTGAAGACCGTGAGGCCCAGGCCGTTCCGGCAGAAGGCGAGCAGGGCTTCCCGGGCACCGCGTACGGCGGTATCGCGGACACGGGCGATATCCATCCGGGCCTGCTCATAAACCCGGGCGATGGAGGAACCGGGCAGGATATCATGGAACTGGTTGGTCAGGAGCAGCTTCCAGGCACTTTCCAGCTCTTCCGCGGGATAGGCGGCGCGGCCGGTGAAGGCGGCCATGGCGGCGAGCATTTCCCATACCCGCAGGACATGCTCCGCCCGGCGGTTGCCGTTCTTGATCAGGGCCTGGGTGGTATAGGTTCCGCGGTGGCAGGGGAAATACAGCTCTCCCCGGTAAACGGGCAGGGAGCCGTTGTTCCGCTTTTTCAGGTAATCCTCCGGGGTCATCCAGTAGAGCCTGGGCGCGCCCTGGAGATCCCGCTGGCGCCGGATCTGCTCCAGGTCGTCCCGGGTAGGTCCGCCGCCGCCGTCTCCCTGGCCGAAGGGCAGGTAGAAATCACGGCTGCCGTCCTTTTCCAGCCGGCTGACCCAGCGGGTATGCACGGTCTTCGCGTCCACGGCGGTTTCATAGGACATGTGCAGGTAGCTGGGAATGACGGTGCCGTCCAGCCCGCGCCAGAGGAAGGCGTGATGCGGGAAAGGTTCAGAATCGTTATAGGACCAGAAGATCTTCTGGGTGGTGAGGCCGGTCATGCCGAAGCCCTTGATGATCTGCGGGAGGGCGGCACTGTAGCCGAAGGTGTCCGGCAGCCAGGCAACGCGGCTGTCCACGCCCAGCATTTCCCGGAAATACCGGCGCCCGTACAGGAACTGGCGCACCAGGGCTTCGCCGCCGGCCAGGTTCGTATCCGGTTCCACCCACATGCCGCCGTCGGCAATCCAGCGGCCGTCGGCGATGGCTTCCCGGACTTCCTCAAAGAGCTCCGGATAGTGCTGGCGGCAAAGCTCATATTCCGCACACTGGCTCTGGAGGAACTTTGCCTCCGGATACTCCTTGAGCAGGCGGAGGACGGCCGCAAAGGTGCGGGCGGTTTTCCGCCGGGTTTCCTCAATGGGCCAGAGCCAGGCATAATCCAGATGGGAGTTGGCGATAACGCCCATGGAGGCGGCAAAGGTGCCGTTATGCGCGTTGACCAGGGGCGCAATCTGCTGCCGGGCGTCCAGGTATGCCTGCCGGCGCTGCGGCAGGGGCTGCTCCAGATCCAGGGTATCCAGCAGGCGGGCAAAGCCGTCCGCCAGGGCCTCCCGGAAGGGATCATTCGCCTCCAGGTAATCGTGTACGTCCCGGAGGACGGTCAGGTCCAGCCAGAGCTGATAGGCTTCCTCATTCCACCAGCCGAAGGTGCTCCGCCCGGTGACGGCCGGGCCGGTGCGGGTGAAGGTGACGCCGTCTTCCGGGAAGACGGGACGGCCGGGATGGTCCGGCAGGGGAGTGCCGCCGTAGACTTCCAGGGCGATCTCAAAGGTTTCGCCGCCTTCCGCGTTCCGGCAAACGGCCTGATCGGAGATGTACTGGTGCGGATGAGCCATCCGGTCGCCCCGGCGGGCGCCGAAGACTTTTCCGTTGACATAGAGGACGGATTCACCACCGGGATTCAGGTCCATGACGATCCGCTCCCCGCGGGCCTCCTCCGGCACGGTGAAACGGCCGAACATCCAGGCATAATCCCAGGGCATGCCCCAGGGGGTTCCGGCCGGCCAGGGCTCCCGGGGATAGGTTTCCGCTTGCCGCAGGTTCAGGACGGAAGGCGCAGAAAAGCCCTCCAGGACTATTTCGCCCAGAGGGTGATAAAGATCCGCTGCCAGCGCATCAATGACGTGCCGAAGCTGACCGGTGATTTCCTTATTCATTTAAGCAGCTCCTTCGAAATGATCCTTTGTGCTGAAGGCAGAACGCTCTATGACAGATTCATCCATATCTCTGATATGATGATACTCCATCGGCGATGCGGAAAGCAAGGGGAACAGAATAAAATTACAGAAAATCAGGCCCGGAAGGAGAAAATCCCGGGCCTGATGTGATTATGTTTTTTCATACCGGAGCGGAGGCGCGCAGTACTCAAAGATGACGCTGTCATTATCCTTTGAATCCGCCACCGCGTCATGGGAGGTCCAGCCTACCAGCAGGATGCCTTTTCCGCGCTTCCGCAGGACGCGGGCGGGACGGGTGCCGATCTTGTAAGCGATGAAGTCAGGCTTGTTCAGGAAAGAGAAACGGCAGTCCGCCAGGAGCCGGGAATAAAGGGCGGGAAGGGACGTGCCATAATCTTCCCGGGGCTGGGACAGCTGGCCGCGGAAGATCTCCGGGGCATTTTTCCGGAACCAGAGGACAATCCGGGGATCGAAGGACTCAATGCAGAAGACGCCGGGATAACCGCGGAGGAGTTCCCGGGTCTTTTCGCACAGCTCCGTATTCCGGGGACCGGTCTTCAGCTCCACGATCAGGGGACCGGCGCCCTGCCGCAGGACGGCGAGGACGTCTGTGAACAGGGGCAGGGTTTCCTCCGTATCCAGCAGCTTCATCTGCTGCAGGTCAGAGAGAGGATAATCAATGACCTTGCCGTGGACGCCGCAGATCCGGTCCAGGGTATCGTCATGGAAGACGACCACCTGCCCGTCAGCGGAAAGCTGGACGTCCAGCTCCACACCGTAGCCTTTTTCCACCGCGGCGCGGAAGGCCGGGAGGGAGTTCTCGGGAACGCCGTGATGATTGTCATACAGGCCCCGGTGGGCATAATAGAAACCGCTGAAATCCGAAGCGGTATACTGTCTCATTTCAGTCTTCCTCCGCAAAAGCTTCCAGGCCGGAAGCATTGGCTATTTTCCGGGTTTTAATATTCTTGACCAGCAGGATGAAGACCAGGGCACTGCAGACGGTCAGGATGGAAGAGTAAACAGGCAGGGCACCCCAGGCGCCGGTCTTCATGAAGATGAGACCCAGCAGGATCGGAGTGACGGTCTGGGCGGACATGCTGGCCGCGTAGTAATAACCGGTGAACTTGCCGATCTTCTTCGAGGTGCACAGCTCCACCACCATGGGGAAGGAGCAGTTGTGAACCAGGGCCATGCCGAAGCCCTTCAGGGCCCAGACGCCGAAGAGGATGGCCGGGAAGGAGAACTCTCCGTTCACGCCGACCACCTTGCCGGTGGGCCGGACGAAGATCATGATCAGGGTGGCCAGGAAGGAAATGATCAGACCGATGGACACGGTCCATTTCCGCCCGATTTTCTCGGCAATACCGCCGGCGATCAGGAAACCGACGGCGGAGGCCAGGCCGCCGCCCAGGGTCAGGATCATGGTGGCGCTGGAAGCAGCCTGCAGGTAATAGATCACATAGTTGCCGATGTAGGTGCCGATGGCATTGTCAGACATGAACCAGAGGAATTCGGCCCCGAGGATGGCCAGGAGCATGCGCCGGTTGGCGGGGGACATGGGACCTTCGTCCGTAGCCGGGTTTTCAATGGCGGCGAGGCGCTCGCCCTCAGCCAGCTCGTCCTTCATCTCTTCCTCAATCTTGTTTTCCTTGATGGTGAAGAAGAGCACCAGCGCGGAGATGACCATCAGGAGGGAGGCGACCAGGAAGGGGATCTCAATGATCCACATCTTGGTGCTGCGGTCCGTGACGTTGATATAATCACTCAGCTTCAGGAAGACACCGAGGATGGTGGCAAAGCCGCCGCCGAGATAGCCCATGATATTGATGATACCGTTAGCCTTGGCCCGGAGGGGCTTGGGCGTGATATCAGGCATCAGGGCCACAGCGGGATTCCGGTACATCATCATGAAGATGAGAACGATGCCCATCATGATGATCATGCCGGCGATATTGTTCTGATGGAAGAAGAGGGGAATGAAGGGGAAGGCAACCGCGGCAACGAAGGTGCCGACGAGGATGTAGGGCATCCGCTTGCCGATGGGCGTCCGGGTTTTATCGGAGAGGTTGCCGAAGACGGGCAGCAGGATCAAGGCCGCCAGGTTATCGCAGGCCATGATGATACCGACCAGCCACTGGACGTTGAGGATGTTTTCCGGTGCGCTGGCTTTCAGCTCCGCCGAGGTCAGCCCGTACATCCGGTGGGCGAACAGATCCGTCAGGAAGGTGGGGCACCAGGAATCATACACCTGCCACAGCAGGAGGATGCCAAAGAAAGCAAAGCCGATCTGACAGGTCCGTTTTACGTTCAGTTTCATACGATATGTTCCTTTCTGCACAGTGATATTCCGTCTGCACCGCCGGCGAGATTCTGTCCGGCGGCTGCCGGTATTCTGTGTTTTTCCCTATCAGGTGGATTATACCACAAGGAAGCGGGAAAAGGCCAACAAATACGGTTGACAGATGAGGCGGTAAAGGATAAAAAAGAGAGGAGAAAAATGACTGCCGGAGGGCAAAAACAGTATCAGGCAGAAGGAGTCCAGGAATGAACAGACCGTTGATTGCGATCCCCATGGGAGACGCTGCCGGAATCGGACCGGAAATCGTACTGAAGACCATTGCCGATAAGCAGACGCAGGAGACTGCCCGCTGCGTGGTGATCGGGGATAAGGGTGTGCTGGAACTGGCTGGGACTTATCCCGGAATGCCGGTAGTGCGGATCAACGTGATCCGGGAACCGGCTGAAGGAGAGTATGCCCCGGGGGTGCTGAACCTGATTGACCTGCACAACATTGACCTGAACAGGCTGAAGGTGGGCACTGTGGACGGCATGTGCGGCAAGGCTGCCTATGAATACATTGCAGAAAGCATCCGCCTGGCGAACGAAGGACTGGCGGACGCTGTGGCCACCACACCGATCAACAAGGAATCCCTGCGGGCCGGCGGGGTTCCCTATATCGGCCATACGGAGATTTTCGGGGCGCTGACCGGGACGGAGGATCCCCTGACCATGTTTGAGGTGCGGGGGATGCGGGTGTTCTTCCTGACGCGGCACGTATCCCTGCGGCAGGCCTGCGACCTGGTGACAAAAGACCGGATCAAGGACTACGTCAGGCGCTGCACGGAGGCGCTGCGGCGGCTGGGCGTGACGGAGGGGACCATGGCCATTGCCGGGCTGAATCCCCACAGCGGGGAACACGGACTGTTTGGCAACGAAGAAGTGGAGCAGGTTTATCCCGCCGTGGAGGAGCTGCGGCAGGAAGGCTATGACGTGGCCGGACCCATCGGGGCGGATTCTGTGTTCCACCTGACGCTGCAGGGACGATACAACAGCGTGCTGTCCCTGTACCATGACCAGGGACATATTGCCACCAAGACGCTGGACTTTGAACGGACCATCGCGATCACCAACGGGATGCCCATCCTGCGGACTTCCGTGGATCACGGAACCGCCATGGATATTGCGGGCCAGGGAATCGCCAGCGCGGTCAGCATGATCGAGGCGGTGCGGCTGGCGGTGAAATACGCACCGGCATTCAGACAAAAATGAAGAATGAAAAATGAAAAAACGCTTCCGGCAGGAAGCGTTTTTTGTATTGACTGATGGATTGGTTATTGAAGCTTTTCAATCAGGACTTCCGGATAAAGCCGGTCATAATCCGCGGGATCGAAGTCCCCGGTGAAGAGGCTGAGGGCGTTGGCTGCGGAAACCGCCAGGGCCATGCGGAAGGTTTCCTCTATGGGCAGGCGGCGGGCAAAACCCACGGCAAAACCGGCCACCATGCTGTCTCCGCAGCCGACGGTGTTCCGGGGGGTGATTTTCGGCGGCCTGCCGTGGAAAACACCCTGGTCACAGGCCAGTAAGGCGCCTTCTTCTCCCATGGAGAGCACCACATAGGGTATGCCGTCCCTGTGCAGGCAGGTGAGGGCGTTCACAGCTTCTGCCCGGCCGGAAATGCTGTGACCGGTCAGCTGGGCAATTTCATCCTCGTTGGGCTTGATGAAGAAAGGCTTTTCCTTCACGGCGGCGATCAGCCGGCCGCCGCTGGTATCAACCAGGACAGGAATGCCGTTGGCACGGCTGCGGCGGATGAGCTCACAATAGAAATCCTCGGGTACGCCCTGGGGGACGCTGCCGCTGATGGTGACCACATTCGCTTCCGGGAGACGGGCAGTGAAATCAGAAAGGAAGCGGTCGATATCCGCCTGCGTGACAGGCTGACCGGGCTCCAGGTACTCTGTGGAGCGGCCGTTGGACAGGTCCCAGCAGTTGATGCAGCTGCGGGTTTCCCCCTGTACATGGGTGAAGGCACAGCGAACCAGGGGAGAGGAGATCAACGACTCCAGGTACTGCCCGTTGAACCCGCCGACAAAGCCCATGGCGGTGACGGGTTCCTGCAGCTTCGCGGCTACACGGCTGACGTTCAGACCCTTGCCGCCGGCAGTGTTGTGGACCTCCTTCACCCGCATGACGGTTTCAGGATGGATGGATTCCATCAGATAGAGTTTATCAATGGAGGTGTTCAGCGTTACAGTAAGGATCATATGCATCGCTCTCCGAATCGTTTCATCATGCAAATAATGTAAATGAGAAAAGGAAGAAAGTCAAGTATATAAATAAGTTGAGCGCAAGACAAAAAAAGGATTGACAAGGAATGAAAACCGGTCGTATAATGTGAAAAAAGCGAAACGATTCGCTTTTGCGAAAAGAGGGATATGGAATGGCGTTCGTCACTACCGGAGAGATGTTGAAGAAAGCTCAGGAAGGCGGCTATGCCATCGGCGCGTTCAATGCGGAAAACCTGGAAATGGTCCAGGCTATTATTGCTGCGGCTGAGGCGGAGAACGCTCCTGTGATGATACAGACTACGCCCGGTACGCTGAAATACGCGGGACCGAAATGTTTTGCCGGCATTGTGAGCCGGATGGCACGGGACGCAAAGGTGCCTGTGGCACTGCACCTGGATCACGGAAACAGTTATGAACTGGCGGAAGAGTGTGCCCGGGAAGGATATACTTCCCTGATGATCGACGGATCCAAGCTTCCGTATGAAGAGAACATCGCGCTGACCCGACGGGTGGTGGCTATGGCCTGCGGCCTGCCGGTGGAAGCGGAACTGGGAACGGTGGGCGGCAAGGAAGACGGCATGGAAGCCAAACCCCAGTACACCGATCCGGATGAAGCGGCTGACTTTGTGAACCGGACCGGCATCAGCAGCTTTGCGGTGGCGATCGGCACAGCCCACGGAGTATACAAGGGAGAACCGAAGCTGGATCTGGACCGGCTGTCCGCAGTGCGGGAAAAGGTCAGCATTCCGCTGGTGCTCCACGGAACCTCCGGCGTACCGGAAGACCAGGTGAGGGAATGCATCCGCCGGGGCATCTGCAAGGTGAACTACGCGACGGATCTGCGTATTGCCTTTACGGCCGGTGTGAAGAAAGCCATCGGGGAACAGCCGGAGGCGTTTGACCCGAAAAAGTACCTGGCGGAAGGCCGCAAGGCTGTACAAAGCCGGGTGCAGGAACTGATCCGGCTGCTGGGGAGCAGCGGAAAAGCCTGAGCAATACGAAAACGAGGAGAGTGCGGAGATGAGAACCCTGCTGCTTGGCGTGGATATCGGAACCTCCTCCTGCAAGACGGCCCTGTTTGATCCGGAAGGAAAGGTCGTCGCCCAGGGCGGATGTGAATATCCTGTCAGTTATCCCAGGAGAGGCTGGGCGGAACAGGATCCGGCCCGGTGGTGGGAAGGCGTATGCCAGGCAGTGCGCGAAATGATCTCCGAAAACGGCATTGAGCCGGCGGAAATCGCCGGAATCGGCACGGACGGACAGAGTTGGTCCGCCATCGCGCTGGATAGGGAAGGCAATGTGCTCTGCCCGACGCCAATCTGGACGGATACCCGGAGCGAAGATATCTGCCGGGAGACGACGGACAGGCTGACAGCGGAAAAACTGTTTGGCCTGTGCGGCAATCCGGCCAAGCCGGGATATACCTGGCCGAAGATCCTATGGTACCGGAAACACCGGCCGGAGGTATTTGAGAAGACAGAAAAGATCCTGCAGTCGAACAGCTATATCGTCTACAGGATGACCGGTGAGATTACACAGGACCTGTCCCAGGGATACGGCCTGGCCTGCTTTGACATGCGGAAGGGCAGCTGGGACGACGGGATGTGCGAGGAGCTGGGGATTCCGCGAAAGATGCTGCCGGAGATTGCAGCCTGCCACCAGATCGTGGGAAGACTGACCGGGGAAGCGGCGAAGCAGATGGGCCTGCGGGAAGGCGTTCCGGTAGCGGCAGGCGGACTGGACGCGGCCTGCGGTACGCTGGGAGCCGGCGTGGTATCACCCGGACAGACCCAGGAGCAGGGCGGACAGGCCGGCGGCATGAGCATCTGCATTGACCAATACGCGGCGGATCCGCGGCTGATTCTCGGCTTCCATGTGGTGCCGGGACGGTGGCTGCTGCAGGGCGGAACGACCGGCGGAGGCGGCGCCCTGAAATGGCTGCGGGAAACAATATGCCCGGAACTGAGCTTTGCGGAGATGAGCGCAATGGCAGAAACCGCGGAGCCGGGAAGCGGCGGCGTGACTTTCCTGCCGTACATGGCAGGGGAACGGAGCCCGATCTGGGATCCGAAAGCCTGCGGCGTATTCTTCGGACTGAACTTCGGCGTGACACGGGCACAGATGATCCGGGCATGCATGGAAGGCGTGGCCTATTCCCTGCGGCATAACCTGGAAACGGCGGCGGAAGCCGGCGCCCGGGCAGACGTACTGCGGGCTATGGGAGGAAGCGCCAACAGCCGGATCTGGACACAGATCAAGGCGGACGTGACCGGATGCGGAATCGAGGTGCCCGGAAGCGATACGGCGACTACTCTCGGGGCGGCGATGCTGGCCGGGGTCGGAACGGGCGTATGGCAGGGCTTCGAAGAGGCGGCCCGACAGACGATCCGGGTGAACCGGACCTATGAACCGTATCCCGCGGTGAAGGAAATCTATGACCGGGGATATGAAACCTACCGGAAGCTGTACGGGAATCTGAAAGATCTGATGAACGCATGACCGGGCAGCCGGTGAAAGGAAGGAAAACAGGACTATGAAAGCAGCGGTGCTGTACGGAAATGAGGATATCCGCTATGCGGACTGGGAGACGCCGGTGTGCCGGCCCGGGACGGTAAAGGTCCGGGTGAGGGCAACCGGTATCTGCGGCAGCGACGTGCCGCGGGTACTGAACCACGGGGCGCACTTCTATCCGGTGGTGCTTGGACACGAATTCAGCGGAGACGTGGTGGAGGTCGGCGAAGGCGTGGAAGGCCTGAAGGTTGGCGACACGGTGAGCGGCGCGCCGCTGGTGCCCTGCATGAAATGCGCGGACTGCCAGCAGGGAAACTTCTCCCTGTGCCGGCATTACAGCTTTATCGGCAGCCGGGAGCAGGGAAGCTTCGCGGAATATGTGGTGATCCCTGCGGCAAACGCTATCAAATATGATTCGTCGATTCCCTATGAGCAGGCGGCCATGTTTGAGCCTTCCACAGTGGCGGTGCACGGCCTGCTGCAGGCCCGGTACCGGGGCGGCGAAACCGTAGCGATCCTGGGCTGCGGCACCATTGGCATCTTTACCCTGCAGTGGGCAAAGATCCTGGGCGCAAAGCAGATTGTGGCCTTTGACATTGACGACGGCCGGCTGGAGCTGGCAAAGCGGATGGGCGCGAACCAGACCGTGAACACCCTGAAGGAAGGCTTTATGGAAGAAGCCAAGGCGCTGACCGGCAGCCGGGGCTTTGAAAACGTACTGGAGACCGCGGGCAACCCGGTGACCATGCGGATGGCCTTTGAACTGGCGGCCAACAAGGCGAAGGTGTGCTTTATCGGCACGCCCCATACGGACTTGACCTTTACCCCGGCCCAGTGGGAAAACATGAACCGGAAGGAATTCTACCTGACGGGCAGCTGGATGAGCTATTCCGCTCCCTTCCCGGGAAAGGAATGGACGCTGACGGCCCACTGCTTCGCAGACGGGCGGCTGAAATTCGATCCGTCGATGATCTTCCGCAAATTCCCGCTCAGCCAGGCGGCGGAAGCCTTCGCCCTGTATAAGAACCCGCGGGACGTTCACGGCAAGATCATGCTGATCAACGAAGAACCTGAAAAGTAAAAAAGCAAATAACCATAAAGAAAGAAAATAGGGAGGACACAAGCATGGCATTCATCGATCCGAAACTGGTTCCCAAAAGAAAACTGTCCAACGGCCAGGAGATCCCCTGCATCGGTATGGGTACCTTCGGCAGCGACCGTTTTACCCCCGAACAGGTGTCCGGTGCTGTGGCCGGAGCGATCCGCAGCGGCTACCGCCTGTTTGACTGCGCGTCCGTATACGGCAATGAGGACCTGATCGGCCAGGTGTTTGCCCAGGCCATGAAGGAAGGCGTTGTAAAGCGCGAAGAACTGTTTGTGACCTCCAAGGTCTGGAATGACATGCACGGACAGGGCGACGTACTGCTGTCCTGCGCGAAGACCCTGAAAGACCTGCAGCTGGACTACCTGGACTTCTACTTTGTCCACTGGCCCTTCCCGAACTATCATGCACCTTTCTGCGACGGCGACAGCCGCAATCCGGACAGCAAGCCCTTCTCTGTGGAAGAGTTCATGAGCACCTGGCGCCAGATGGAACGCCTGGTGGATATGGGCCTGGTGAAGAACATCGGTATGAGCAGCATGACCATCCCGAAGCTGGAAGCTGTGCTGCCCCTGTGCCGCATCCAGCCCGCTGTGATTGAGATGGAACTGCATCCCTGCTTCCAGCAGCCGGAACTGTATGACTACGTGGTGGCCCACGGCATCCAGCCCATCGGCTTCTGCCCCATCGGCAGCCCCACCCGGCCTGACCGTGACATGACACCCGACGATATCGCCGATATCCAGGTGCCGGAAGTGGTGGAAATCGCGAAGGCCCACGGTGTGCATCCGGCTGTGATCTGCCTGAAGTGGGCCGTGCAGCGGGGACAGATCCCGATTCCCTTCTCCATCCACGAGAACGAGTATGTGTCCAACCTGATGTGCACGGTACAGGATCCGCTGACAGAAGAAGAAATGAAGATCATGAAGAGCGTGGACAGGAACTGCCGCCTGATCAAGGGACAGGTCTTCCTGTGGCCCGGCGCCAACGACTGGCACGACCTGTGGGACGAAGACGGAACCATCACGAAGTAATAAACTGTAAATGAGGTGCGGATATGCTGAAGGGAATTCCTGCGATCATTCCCCCGGAACTGATGAAGATCCTGATGGAAATGGGCCACGGAGACGAACTGCTGATCTGTGACGGAAACTATCCGAAGTTCGGCTGCCCGGAACGGTGCGTCCGCATGGACGGCCACGGAATACCGGAGATTCTGGACGCCATTCTTCAATTCATGCCGCTGGATCCCTACGTGGAGAATCCGACGATCCTCATGGCGGTGCTGCCGGGAGATCCGTACAAGCCCGAGATCTGGGAAACCTACCGGGAGATCGGGAAAAAACACGAGGAAAAGGGCCTGCGGGAAATCGCCGTACAGAAGCCTGAATTCTATCCCCGGGGCGCGAAGTGCTATGCCTGTATCGCAACCAGCGAAACAGCCCTTTATGCCAACATCATCCTGAAGAAGGGTGTTGTAATACCTTAATCGGTAATCAGTTCTCCTCCTTTTTATCCTTTTTATGGACAGCCGTGCTGCGGGGCGCGGCTGTCTTCCTTTTACAGGCAAAAGAAAAGGCCGGTGCGTGACGCGCCGGCCTTGTTTTTGAGTGCTGCCCTCAGGATCAGCCCTTTGTTCCGGTGAGGGCGATACCCTCAATGAACTGACGCTGGAAGAGCAGATAGAGCACCATCATCGGGATCATAGCCAGCGTGGAGCCGGCCATCAGGATCGGATAACGGGTGGTGTACTGACCCTGCATGGAGGAGATACCCGCGGACAGGGTCATCATGTTGATGTTGTTGTTCACGATCAGCGGCCACATCATGTCGCTGTATGCGAAGACCGCAGTGAAGACCGCCAGGGCGATCATGGCCGTTTTGGTCAGCGGAAGCATGATCCGGAAGAAGACCTGGAAGGTGTTGCATCCGTCCAGGACGGCCGCTTCCGAAAGCACATTGGGCAGGCTCATATAGAACTGCCTCAGGAAGAAGGTTCCGAAGGCACTGACCAGGCCGGGGAACAGCAGGGCGAAGATGCTGTTCAGTTTTCCCATGCCCGCAAGCATCTGATACTGCGGAATGATGAAGATCTGGTTCGGCAGCATCATCTGGGACAGCACAATGAAAAAGAAGAAGCGCTTAAACGGAAAACGCAGTTTGGCAAAGGCAAATCCTGCCATGCTGGAGAAAACCAGCGCGCAGATGATCCGTAAAAACATCAGCATCAGCGTGTTGAAGTACAATGCCCCGAAGGGGAGCGTACGGGTAACTTCGGTATAGTTCTCCGTGAGCCATTCCCTGGGGAGAATTGTGGGCGGGATCAGGAGAGATTCGCCATTGCTTTTGAAGCTCGTCAGAATCATCCATACAAAGGGGAAGATCATCACGAACGAGCCGATGATCAGGATGATGTGAATGATCATCCTGCTGCGTGAACGGTAGTTTGATTTCCGTTTTACCGCAGCCGGGGCGACTGTCGTCATATTCAATCCTCCTTCATTCGTAATGAACGAGCTTCTTTTCGGAAATAAACTGGATTGCCGTAAAGATCGCAATAATCACAAAAGTATAGATAACGATGGCGGATCCGTATCCTTTGTTGAATTTCTCAAAGGCCTCCCGGTAGAACAGGGTCATCAGCACCGTGGCGTTCTTGTAAGCCGGATTCCGGGTGTTGATCAGCAGATAGATGGTATCGAACTGCTTCAGGGAGGTCATGGCGCGCATCAGCACCACAAAGAACAGGGTGGGCGAAACCATGGGGATCGTGATATGGAAGAAAGACTGTATACCATTGGCTCCGTCAATTTCAGCCGCCTCATAGTAACTCTTTGAGATACTTTGCAAGCCGGCCAGGATCAGGACCAGGTCATAGCCGATGGCGGACCAGACCCCGATAATGGCACAGGAAAGCAGCGCTGTGTTCGGATCCGCCAGCCAGCTGGGCCCCTGGATGCCGATTGCCTTCAGGGCGATGTTCAGGATGCCGTTCTCGGCGTTGAAGATCCAGCGCCAGACCATGGCAACCGCGGCGGGAGCAACCACCATGGGCAGGAAATAGATGCCGCGATAAATATCCCGGCCCCGGATTTTACTGTTCAGCAGAGCAGCGAAGATCAGCGAA
This sequence comes from Clostridiales bacterium FE2011, assembly GCA_017569305.1. Taxonomy (NCBI): domain Bacteria; kingdom Bacillati; phylum Bacillota; class Clostridia; order Eubacteriales; species Clostridiales bacterium FE2011. Next base: position 2,620,022 of record CP069418.1, read on the forward strand.
AGCAGCACGCCTACCGGTACGGTGAGCACCATGTACAGCAGCGTGTTGATGGTTGCGTGGCCGATCATGCTGTCCTTGAACAGCTTTTCAAAGTTCTTCAGGCCGACATAGACTTCCGGCCCCAGGCCCTGGGTTTTATACAGGCTTCGCCGGATGGTGTCGAAAAACGGATAGATGTTCAGCACGCACAGGCCGATAATGGTCGGCGCGATCAGGATAAAGGCGGCAGCCACAACCTTGGGATCGTAATGTTCCCGCCGGCTGAGACGCGGTGCGGCAGGCTTGGATAAAACGGTCACGGGATGCCAACCCTCCTTTCTGTTAATACGCCACAAGCCGCGGCAGGGAATGCCGCGGCAGTGGCGCCTGTTTCTGAGATAAACCGATTACGGTATCAGATCAGATTCCTTCGATGTCGCAGATGATCTCGTGCAGCTCGTTGCAGGCTTCTTCCACGGTCTTGCTGCCGGCATACACTTCGTTCATCAGTTCTTCTTCCTGGCTCTCCCAGAGGCTCTTGTTGGGGGAGAAGGGATACTGCACACCGTAGGAGATCATTTCCGGATAGCAGGCAATGTTGATGGTGGTGAAGTTATCAGTGAAGTACTTCTCGGTTCCGGCGAAGGCGGGAATCGCGGCCTTCTTTTCAGCCTGCAGCTTGTTGGCTTCTTCGGTGCCACAGAACTGGATGAAGTCTTTCACAACTTCGGGATACTTGGTGGAGGCGGCGCCGGCATAGCCCAGACCATTGTAGATGGAGGCGCGGGTCTTGCCCTGGGGCAGGACGGCCAGGTCGAACTTGTCAGCGAAGAGCTCGTTGTTGGTGTAGGAGCTCATCATCCAGCTGCCGGTGAAGCACATGGCCAGCTTGCCAGCCTGCATCTGATCATCCACACCCATATCCACGAAGGATTCCTGGCTGGGAGATACCTGATGGACCTTCTGCAGGTCAACCCACCACTGGATGGCTTCCTGGGTGGCAGCCTGGTCATAACCGGACTTGCCGTCTTCAAAAGCGAAGCCTTCGTTCTGATAGATCAGGTTCAGGTAACCGGACTGACGATCGTTGGGAGCGCCGAAGCCGTAGATGCCCTTTTCAGGATCGGTCAGCTTCTTCGCGGTTTCCAGCAGGGTGTCCCAGGTCCAGGTGTCATCCGGATAGGCGATGCCGGCGTTGTCGAAGATTTCCTTATTGTAGACCAGGGCGATGGTGTCGTAGTCCTTCGGGACGGCGTAGTGCACATTGTTGAAGTTGTACAGGGCGGTGACGCCTGCCGGATAGGGAGTATAGTCATACTCAAAGTCCAGGGGCAGGAGCTTGTCAGCGGTCACATACTTGAAGAACTGGTTGGAGTGCATCCAGAACACGTCGGGCATTGCTTCGCCGCTGCCCTGGGCAGACGCTTCCAGCTTGGTCCAGTACTGATCCCAGGGAGTAACCTGGACTTCAACAGTGACGCCGGGATGAGCAGCCATATACGCGTCGGCTATAGCTTTCATGCCGGGCTCCTGGTTATTGTCCCAGAAGGCAAAGGTGATGGTGACATTCTCTTCAGCGCCCGCAAAGGAGACAAAGGAGAAGAGCATGCACAGGGTCAAAAGGATCGCGAACAGCTTACGCATCAAAGGGTACCTCCTTATGGATGATATTTGTTGACTAAACCATAGCACAAGGCTGAGGGAAGAAAAAAGTACTATTCATAACACACATTTATACAATTCTCACATGACTTTGCGAAAAAATGTTTAGAAAGGGATAAAACACGCCAATATAGGCATAAATTGTACGTATTTATTAACGGAAACGATTCGCTTGCGAGAATAGTGCAAATAGAATGATCGTTTTAGTCCTTGTTTCCGGTCGGGCATGGATTATAATGATGAATATCAGTATGGATTGATATGCAGAGAATGGAAGACTTGAAAAATAAAAGGAACGGAGGGACGCGGCATGCAGGAAATGACGTATGGTGTGCTTCAGCGGACGCCGTCCCTTGTGTCCCTTTCCACTATTGCCATGGCAACGGACTTCCAATATGAATGTCCGTCCGGAATGTACAGCCTGCTGTGCGCTGTGACCGGAAGCTGCACCCTGATTGCCGCAGACCGGAAAATCCGCCTGGTAGGATCCAGGATGGCCTTCCTTTCCGGAAGCCTGTGTTATCAGATGAAGGATGCTTCCCCGGACCTGTCCGTGACGCGGCTGGACTTTTCCACCGGCAGCGGCGGAAACTGCGGCTACGGGCTGAACCAGCTGGAGCGCGTATATCCCCGCGTCAGGAACCTGATGGAAGGACACGGAATCTGCGTGGAATTTGAGGATTCCCGTACGGTGGTGCTTTCCTCCCTGAGGAATATGCTGAGTTTTTCCTCTTTTCCGCCGGAACAGCGGGACCTGCAGACGACGCTGACCCTGTGCGCAATCCTGGCCGGCATATCCGCCGCACTGGATGAGGAAAGCTCACGCGGGCGGAACTACAGCCCGCGGATCCGCAAAGTACTGGAATATATTGAAGAGAACTATATGTTCTGTATTTCCACAGAGGATATAGCCGAGGTTGCGGGGGTTCATGTGGGACACCTGCACCGCATATTCCCGGATGAGACGGGAATGCGGATCGGGGAATACCTGACGCATCTGCGGATTGAAAAGGCAAAGAGCCTGCTGATGCATACCGATATTCCCAACTCTTCCATCGCCACCCGGATCGGGATCAGCTCCCAGCAGTATTTCTGCCGGATGTTCAAAAAGGAAACCGGCATGTCTCCCCAGGAATACCGGAAGTCCTACGCGCTGACCTGTCACTATGATCCGGCATTCTATCCCGCGCCGATCAACGGGTCTGATCCGGAAACGGGAGGTGAAGAGGCATGAATTCCATCTATGACGCCGAGAACCTCCAGAACGGATTTGTGCCCGTGGTTTACGGCTATTATGACCGGGCAAACATGATGGAATCCACCCCGGAGGTGATCAACCACAGCCACTCCCTGTGCGAGATCATGTACGTCAACGAAGGCACCATGAGCATCGAAACAGAGAGCAACGGGTTCAACCAGGTGAGCTGCAACCAGTTTATCCTGATCGACGCAGGGATACGCCACTGGGACCTGCGGTTCAACAAAGGGCTGTGCAGCATGATGAACATCGAGTTCCAGTATGAGGAAGGGACGGGGCTTGCCCCGGACCTGGCCAGCCTGCTGAAAGCGGACGGCAAAATGCGGGAGATGTTTGAGCAGCAGCCCCGGGTGCTGACGCTGAGCGACCGGAACGGGGTTGTGCATCAGCTGATGAAGACCATCGTTCCGCTGGCGGACAGTGCCAACGAGCAGGGCAGGCATCTGTGCTCCCTGCTGTGTACGCAGGTGATGCTGGAAGTGGCCCGGCTCCGCGGAATGAACCAGTCCCGGGAATCTGTCGGGAACCATTATATTTCAGAGGCCCTGGACATCCTGAACAACAACTATGCAGAACCGCTGACAGCGTCCTCGGTGGCGGAGGAACTGCATATCCATCCATCCTACCTGCACCGGCTGTTCCGCGAGTACACCAGCCGGACCATGAAGGACCACCTGCAGCGGATCAGGATCCAGCACGCCCAGGAAATGCTGATTGAAACCCGGAAGAGCATGCTGGAGATTGCCTGCGAGGTGGGATTCAGCAATACACAGCAATTCCAGCAGCTGTTCAGGCGGCTTACGGGGATGCGTCCCCTGGAGTACCGTAAACTGAACCAGAAGGAATATGAACGGCCGCCCAAAAGCGCCGGAGATAATACACAGACAGAGGAGGATACATATGCCTAAGATCACATTCATGGGGGCCGGATCCACGGTCTTTGCCAAGAACGTCCTGGGGGACAGCATGCTGACTCCCGCCCTGGCGGAGAGTGAGATTGCCCTGTACGACATCGACGCCGTACGGCTGGACGAATCCTACCAGATGCTTCAGGCAATCAACCGCAACAACGGGTCCAAGGCCCGGATCGAAAAATACCTGGGAACGGAAAACCGCAAGGACGCGCTGCGCGGCGCGAACTATGTGGTAAACGCGATACAGGTAGGCGGCTATGATCCCTGCACAATCACTGACTTCGAAATTCCGAAGAAATACGGCCTGAAGCAGACGATTGCGGACACGCTGGGCGTCGGCGGCGTTTTCCGGGCGCTGCGTACGATTCCGGTGATGCTGGACTTTGCGCGGGATATGGAAGAAGTATGCCCGGATGCCTGGCTGCTGAACTATACGAACCCCATGGCGATGCTGACCGGCGCGATGCTGACCATGACCCCGATCAAGACCGTGGGCCTGTGCCACAGCGTACAGGTGTGTGCGCCCACGCTGCTGAAGGAACTGGGCATGGAATATGACGACTCCGTGCAGTGGAAGATCGCGGGAATCAACCACCAGGCCTGGCTGCTGGAAATCACAAAGGGCGGAGTGGATCTTTATCCGGAGATCAAACGCCGGGCGCTTTTGTATAACCAGGGCAAACTGGACATTGGTTCCTTTGAGGAACGGATCCGTGGCCTGAGCCAGGGCGAAGAGCTGCCTGAGTGGTGGATCGAAGGCATGAAAGCGGACTACAAGCTCTATCAGGAAAAGGGCCGGCACGGAGATATGGTGCGGCTGGAAATCATGCGCCGCTTCGGATACTACATCACGGAATCCAGCGAGCATAATTCCGAATATACTCCCTGGTTCATCAAGGAACGTTATCCGGAACTGATTGAGCGCTTCAACATCCCGCTGGATGAATATCCGCGCCGCTGCATCCACCAGATTGAAGACTGGAAAAAGCGGGGACATGAACTGACCCAGAATCCGCTGCTGAGCCATAAGCGCACCCATGAATACGCCAGCTATATCATGGAGGCCATGGAGACCGGGATTCCGACCCAGATTGGCGGCAATGTGCTGAACAATGGCCTGATCACCAACCTGCCGCGCAATGCCTGCGTGGAAGTGCCCTGCCTGGTGGATCGCAACGGTGTACAGCCCACCTACGTGGGAGACCTGCCGGAACAGTGCGCGGCGTTGAACCGGACCAACATCAACGTACAGCTGCTGACGATTGAAGCGGCCCGCACGCTGAAGAAGGACTATATTTACCAGGCTGTTATGCTGGATCCCCATGCCGGCGCAGAACTGTCCATTGACGATATCGTGGCAATGTGCGACGAGCTGATCGAAGCGCACGGCGACTGGATGCCTGCCTTCCACTGATCAATACTGACAAAGCAAACGCCGCGTTCCCAACCGGGAACGCGGCGCTTTGTTCTGTTCAAAATTCAAGGATTCAGGGGCCGGACGGAGGAACCTTCTGTCAGCTCTGTGGTCAGTGTGACGATGCGGGGAGAATAGCTTTCACGGTTTGAAAGCATATCCAGCATCAGGTTGGCGCATTCCCGGCCGATGCCCAGCTGGGGTTGGCGGATCAGGGTCAGGTCCGGGAAGATGCCGCCGAAGAGCTCCAGTTTATCGAAGCCGATGACGGAAAGATCCTTGGGAACTTCAATTCCGTTCTGCTGCAGGGCAAGCATGCCGCCGAGGGTCATTTCAAAGTTGGTGATGAACAGGGCTGTGGGCGGATCATCCAGCTTCACCAGCTCCTGAACCGCCTGGTAGCCGCCGTCCATGGTATAGTCGCCATAACGGATATACCGGTCGTCCGGGGTGATACCGGCGTCCCGCAGGGCGCTCAGGTAACCGGTGAGGCGGGAGTCGGTGGTATAGAGGTGCTGGCTGCCCAGAACGAGGCCGATTTTCCGGTGCCCCAGGTCCAGGAGCTTGTGGACGGCCTGGCCGGAGGCATATACGTTGTCGATGATAACGGCGCTGACGCGGCTGCGAAGGGAATTGATCAGCCGGTCCACCAGCAGGATGGGGATATTGGCCTCCAGGGCGGCTTTGAGATGATCACCGGTGGCGTCGGTTGCCATGTTGATCAGCCCGTCCACCCGGCGGTGCATCAGGAACTCCACTGCTTCCTTTTCACGTTTCGCATCGCTGCGGCAGTCGCAGACGATGACGGCGTAATCGTGACGACGGAGGATGTCCTCCATGGAGGAGATGATGGAGGTGATGAAGGCGTTGCTGAGCTCGGGAATGATAACACCGATAACACGGGTTTGCTGCGTTTTCAGGCTGCGGGCCACCTCATTGGGCACATAGTGCAGCTTTTTGACCGCGGCCTCAATGAGCAGGCGGTTTTTGTCACGGACGGTTCCGCCGTTGAAATACTTTGAAAGCGTGGCCAGTCCGAGCCCCGTTTCCCGTGCAAGATCTTTCATTGTTGCTGCCATGAGAAAACCCTCCGTGCCTTATGCGATCGGGTGCATAAGCGTTAACTTTACAGGTATTGTAACATCATGACAAAAGGAATGCAAACGAAACGTTTCAAGGCTTGAAAAGCTTTCAATGAAAGGGAAAGACGGTTTTCAGAATGCGATTTTCAGCGGAATACCTGTATATTTTATGTTTTTCAGTTCGGTTTGCCCGTCCGGACAGATCAGTGTAATCCGGAAAACGGCATCCACAGGCAGGGTGCCTTCCGCCTGATCCAGGGAAATAATCCGGTGCTTTTCATCCCAGTGCATGGGAATCCGCAGGAACGCGCCCTGCAGGTAATCCATGCCGTCTCCGCTGTCATCATAAAGTATGAAATCGCCGTCAGCACCGCTGAAAACAAGCAGTTCTTCAGCGGGAAAGGGCAGATCCGCCGTACTGCAGGCGCCGGAAGCCCAGGGCAGGATACTGCCCGCACGGACAAACACCGGGAAACGGTTCAGCGGCGTATCCAGCTTCAGCGTGTTGCCTGCAGCATAATAAGCCCTGGTAAACAGATCGTACCAGCCGCCTTCCGGCAGGGTGACGGCGGTTTCACTGCCTCCGTCAGCCAGGGGACGGGTGACCGGTTTAACCAGGATGGAATCCCCGAGCATATACTGATCTGCCAGCGGCCAAAGCCGCTGATCACTGCCAAAGGCTGTGAGCATTGCGCGGATCATCGGAACGCCCGTCCGGCAGCATTGGGCAGCGGCGGAATAAAGGTAAGGCAGGAGACTGTAACGCAGCGCGATAGTTTCCCGCAGGCAGTAATACTCCTCGCTGTCCTCAGTCCCGAAAGCCCAGGGTTCACGCGGCGTATCGGTTCCATGGGAGCGGAAGACAGGCAGCATGGCGCCGAACTGGAACCAGCGGATATACAGTTCACGGTAACCGGGATCACTGACGCCGCCGGGATAATCCCCGCGCCAGAACCAGGGATCTTTCCGCCCGACGAAGAAAGCGCCGATGTCCAGGGTCCACCACGGGATACCGCTGCAGGAAACGCGGACGGCTTCAACAACCTGCTTTTCCAGAACATCCCAACGGGCAGAGATATCACCGGACCAGAGGATTGCCCCGAGACTGCCGGCATCAAGACTGCCGCTGCGGGACAGGAAAAGAGGACGTTTATGCGGGATGTCCTTCAGCCAATGCTCCCGGAGCCCCTGAAGATGGCGGGATGCATAGAAGTTCATTTCTTCCGGATCCATCCGCAGGGAGGAATCTTCCGTTATCAGCCGGTACCTGGTTTCAGGATCCCGTTTTTCTTCCCCGCACCAGTCAGGATCGGTAATCGGCTCGCAGCTGTCGCACCACAGGGCGTCCGTGCCTCCGTCCATCCAGTGACGGCGGCACTGCTGCCAGTAGAGCTCCCTGGCTTCAGAAGAAAAGGCGTCATAAATCCGGCTGGCAGGCAGGAACTGACCGGAGGCGGCGAACTCATCGCAATCCCGGCCTTTGGCAGCGTTCGGCCATACGGAAACCATCAGGTGAACCTGCATCCGGTGAAGTTCTTCGGTCAGATTCCGGACATCAGGGAAACGGACGGGATCCGGCGTCTTGTCACCCCAGCAGCCGTCCTGCCAGCTCATCCAGTCCAGGACGATACAATCGAGCCCAAGCTTCCGGCGGCGGAATTCCCGGGAAACGGAGAGCAGTTCCTCCGCACTGTGATAGCGCTCTTTGCTCTGAATATACCCGAAGGCCCATTTGGGAAGCATGGCAGGTTTTCCGGCCAGGCAGGAGAGCTTCCGGAGAACGTCCGCGCAGTCGATGCCCCGGATAACGAGATAGGAGACAACGCGGGCTGCGTCCAGCTCAAAGGAGAAGGAAGAACCATCCCCATGGTATTTCATGGCGCAGCCGGCTTCGATCAGAAGGCCCCATCCGCTGCTGCTGAGCAGGAAAGGAATGGGAATCTTCATGTTGTGTTCATAAAGGAGTTCTGATTTCCGGGCATAGTCAAAGACACCGTCCTCATGTGCGCCCAGACCCGTCAGGACCGGGGAACCGGGAAAAGAGAAACGGAGCATGACAGAACAGCTTTCACCGGCCGGCCGGCATTCTCCGGCATCAAAAGAAACGACCTCTCCGTTGGCGGTCTGCTTCACCTCACCGCCGCCGCTTTCCCCGCACAGACGGAATACAGGACGCGGGGTAAAGACGCAGCCTGTCTGCGTCAGATATATTCCTGTATGATCCCGGAAAGAGACAGGGACAAAAGGATCACCGTCCGCCGGGGTCAGGCGGATCCGGGTGACGCCGGGAGCAAGATCAGTACGGGTCATGGCTGGCTCCTTAACAGAAACGTTTTGCTTAAATGGACAATATTATTATACAGAAAGCGGAAACAAAAGGGAATACGGAACAGCAGGTTTGTTCAAAGAAAATAAAGCTTTGAAAACACCGGAGGCGCGTGTTGACAAAAGGGCACGGTTTTATATATACTGATAATACAAGACGAAACGTTACGGTTAATAGCATTAAAAGACAGAAAAGGAATGTGCGGAACGGTGAGATACTATCTGGCCATTGATATCGGAGCGTCCAGCGGCCGGCATATAGTCGGATGGCCGGAGGACGGAAAGATCCGGACGGTTGAGGTTTACCGGTTTCCAAACGGGATGAAGGAAACAGACGACGGACTGATCTGGGACCTGGAAACGCTGGTGATGAACATCCGGATGGGGATTGAGGAGGCACTCAAGTATTTTCCGGATATTGTGAGCCTTTCTGTGGATACCTGGGGCGTGGATTATGTGCTGATGAAGGGCGAAAAGGAGATCCTGCCCTGTTATGCCTACCGGGACAGCCGCACAGGACCGGCCATACCGGAAGTGCACCGGCGGATGCCTTTTGAAGAGCTGTACCGGCGGACCGGCATCCAGCATCAGCCCTTCAATAGCATCTACCAGCTGTACGCGGATAAAACGACGGGAAGGCTGGCAGAAGCTGACGCTTTCCTGCCGATGCCATCCTACCTGATGTACCGGCTGTGCGGCGGAAAAGCCCATGAGTACACAGAGGCGACCACCGGAGGAATGGTGAACGCAAAGACGGGGGAGTATGATCCCGCAATCGTGGAAGCCCTGGGCTTCCCGCGCCACCTGTTTCCAAAGCTGCGGAAACCGGGAACGGTGATCGGCGCATACCGGGGGATGAAAGTGGTGCTCTGCGCGACGCACGACACGGCAAGCGCGGTGGAAGCAATTCCCATGGAAGGAAACGAGTTGTTTCTTTCCTCCGGAACCTGGAGCCTGCTGGGAATGAAGATACCCTCCCCGCTGACAGACCGGAAGAGCATGGAGGCAGCCTATTCAAATGAGGGCGGCGTGGGATGCAGCCTGTACCTGAAGAACATTATCGGGATGTGGCTGGTAAACCGCCTGCGGGAGGAGCTCTGCCCCGGAAAGCCCTGGGATGAGATCACGGCAGAGGCGGAACAGGATGGATTTGACGGGCTTGTGGACGCGGAGGATCCGGATTTCCTGGCACCGGAAAGCATGAAGGAAGCGTTTGACGCAAAGCTGGCGGAAAAACCGGCAAACACGGCAGGCTATTTCCGGTGCGCATACCGGTCCCTGGCCGACACTTACGGCCGGGCGGTCCGGGCGATGGAAGCATGCACGGGAATCTGCCGCAGCAAGCTGTATATTGTGGGCGGCGGCGCAAAGAACAATTACCTGAACAGGCTGACCGCACTGGCCACCGGGAAACAGGTGATCGCACTTCCCGTGGAGGCAACGGCAGAAGGAAATATCAAAGTCCAGATTCGGGCGGATATACAGGAGGCAGGACAGTGAAAAGGAATATATTGTTTGAACCGTGGATGACCGAGATGATCAGGACGCTGACAAATATGTACAACCACGGCTGGGATGAACGGAACGGCGGCAACGTGAGCATGCTGGTGGACGAGGAACAGGTGGTCAGATGCCTGGATCCGGACCGGGTGATCCGCCGGATTCCGACAGGGTTCACAGCGACAGAACTGGCAGGAAAGTATTTCCTGGTGACGGGCACGGGCAAGTATTTCAAGAACGTGCAGTACGCGCCGGCTGTCAACCTGGGCCTGGTGCGGATCACAGCGGCCGGGGATGAGGCGGAGCTCCTGTGGGGATTCACGGACGGAGGCACGTTTACCAGCGAATTCGCAGCGCATATGATGACCCATGCGGCCCGGCTGCGGGTGAACCCGGAAAACCGGATCTATATGCACTGCCACCCGACCAACCTGCTGGCGATGACGTACGTGCACGAACTGGATGAGCGGTCCTTTACGCGTACACTGTGGCAGATGTGCACGGAATGCATTGTGGTATTCCCGGAAGGAGTGAATATCCTTCCCTGCGTCGTGTGCGGCACCAACCAGCTGGGCATGGACACGGCGGAGAAGATGAAGACAGCCCGGCTGGTGATCTGGAGCCAGCACGGACTGTCAGCCGTGGGAAACACGCTGGATGAAGCCTTCGGTCTGATTGAGACGGTGGAAAAGGCAGCGGAGATCTATATGAAGATTGCCGGGCTGCCCCGGATTAATACGATAAGTGACGAGATATTGCAGGGACTGGCGGAGAGGTTTGGGCTAGTACCCAGAGAAGGGTATCTGCATAATGCATAAGGCATTATGCAGATATAATTAAAACTTAAAACTTAAAACTTAAGACTTAAAAATGATATAGTTTCTAACCTTTCAATTTGGAAAAACCAATATTGAAGACTTAAAACTGAAAAATAATAGAGTGTTCAAACAGTTTTTGGAGAAAAGGAAAAGTCAGGGCTTCGGAAGAAGCTCTGACTTTTTTGATGGGGGTTTTTGGTTATTTTTTGTAGAAGGGGCCGTAGGTGGCGCAGGCACGGTAATCGGCGCCTTCCTTATCCATGCCGAAGGCATTCCAGGCGGCAGGACGGAAGATATCCGCGACAGGCACGTTGTGCATGGCTACAGGAATGCGCAGCATGGAGCACAGAGTGATCAGGTCCGCGCCGATATGGCCGTAGCTGATGGCACCGTGATTGGCACCCCAGCAGTTCATGACGTCATAGGCGCTCCGGAAGGGGCTGCCTTCCTTCCCGTCGCAGCGGGGCGTGAACCAGGTGCAAGGCCAGGTGTAGTCGGTCCGTTTCCAGAGGATATCGGTGACCTTGTCCGGAAGGTTTACAGTCCAGCCTTCGGCAATTTGCAGCATGGGGCCCAGGCCATCCACCAGGTTCAGGCGGATCATGGTGGCAGGCATTTCACAGTCTGTGACAAAACGGCTTGAATAGCCGCCGCCCCGGAAATAACCGAGATCGGCATAGTTCCAGGTGGTGTTTTCCATGATGGCTTTCTGGTCCGCCACGGTGACGTCATACCAGGGCTTCATCAGCCGGGTGCCGTTCTCATCCCGGGCTTGTCCGTTGGCGTCCAGGCAGCAGGCACCGGAGTTGATCAGGTGGATGAAGCCGCCGTTTTCTTTCGCGGCGCCCTCTACGTCATAACCCGTGCAGCGTTTGACAGCTTCAGGGCTCCAGAAAGTGCGGACGTCCGCGAACATCTGGGCACGGTTGGTGAGCAGCTTCATGAAGAGCATACCCAGGCCGTTGAGCACGTCGTTTTCCGTGGCGAAGACGTAGGGCTCCCGGGCGCCGTTGTGGTCGAAGCTGGTATTCAGCATAGCTTCCGGGAAGTCACAGTTGGGATAGAAATCCGTCCACTGGCGCTGGCCCTGGAAGCCGCCGGCGATGGCGTTATGCCCCACGGCTTCTTCCTCGCAGCCGGAAGGCAGATTTGGATTGCCGTTGAGCAGGTCCTTGATGATCAGGTACATCTTCAGGGTGAATTCCCAGTCCTGATCCTTCTGGTCCCGGGTCTTCTGCAGTTCGGGAGGATTCTTGTCAAAGCCTTCCCGCACGTTCTCCTCACTCCAGGATTTCAGCCTTTCCAGCTCCTTGCGGTCATAGATGCCGAGGGTCATGCGGCGGATGATTTCCACCTCGTCCACAGACTCGACCCGCATGCCGAGATATTCCTCAATAAACTTTGAGTCGATGATGGAACCGCCGATGCCCATGGTGATGGCGCCGATCTGGAGATAGCTTTTGCCGCGCATGGTGGCAGCCGCCACGGCAGCCCGGCCGAAGCGAAGCAGTTTCCCCTTCACATCCTCCGGGATGGAGGTATCGTCCGCTTCCTGTACCTCATGGCCGTAAATGCCGAAGGCCGGAAGTCCTTTCTGGGCATGCGTTGCCAGGACGCTGGCAAGATAGACAGCGCCGGGACGCTCGGTGCCGTTAAAGCCCCAGACGGCCTTGATAGTGTTCCGGTCCATGTCCATGGTTTCGGAACCGTAGCACCAGCAGGGGGTGACGGTCAGGGTGACGGCGACGCCTTCGCGGCGGAACTTTTCCTCACAGGCGGCAGCCTCGGCTACCCGGCCGATAGTTGTGTCCGCGATGACGACCTTTACCGGCTCGCCGTTGGAATAGTGCAGGTTTTCCTCAAACAGCCGGGCGGCGGAACGGGCCATGTTCATGGTCTGGTCCTCCAGGCTTTCCCGCACCTTCAGGGCGCCCCGGCGGCCGTCAATCGTCGGCCGGATGCCGATCACGGGATAGCTGCCCAGGTATCTGTTTTTTACCATTGTTCATTAACCTCCTTGCGGTTTGCCTGACAGAGAGAAAACGGATGGAGATCCGGAGATCCCCATCCGTTCCTTACCGGACCCGTCAGGAACGGGCTCGATAAGTAAGATCAGTCATACAGGTTGTCAGCGATCTCGGGAGTATCGATGTTCTCGAGGGTGTAGAAAGCACAACCGGTATCGGTGTCTTCAACGGCTTCGCCCTTGGCGCTGGCCAGGAGCAGGTCGATGGTCACGCGGCCGATGCCGACGGGGGACTGGGTCACAGCGCCGTACATAACGCCGCTGCGGATGGCGGCCTTCAGGGTAGCACCGGAGTCAAAGCCAACAGCGATGACGGTGTCATCACCGGTGCCGCACTTGAACAGGTTGTTGTCAGCGGCGACAACGCCTTCAGCGGCAACCTGGTTGGAACCGAACACAGCGATCAGGTCTTCTTCATTCAGCAGCACGGAAGCTTCATTGGCGCACAGTTCAACGGTGGACTGAGCGGGCACCTTGGCTTCGATGATGATTTTGGCGTCAGCTTCAGCGGCCTTCTCACCCTTGATGCCGTTGACATAGAATTCGTTACCGGTCACGGCAACCTTCCAGCCCTTTTCAGCGGCCAGCTCGATGATCCTGTCGATGAAACCGAGGCCGCGCTGGGTCACGGATTCACCGGTGGCGTCCTGGTTGACTTCACCAATGCGGACAGTACCGGGTGCTGCTTCGATCCGGGCAACGATCTTCGCCCACATACCATCGGCGGCAACGGTGCCGGCGATGTAGTTGTTGGTGGAAGCGTTGGCATAGACAGCGCCTTCGGGAGCGCCGGGAACACCGGAGTCAAAACCGATGATCGGGATCTTCTTGGACAGGGCGTCGTTCAGCAAATCGTTGAAAGCGTTCTGGTCAACGGCGGCGAAACCGATGGCGGCGGGAGCGGCATTCAGCGCAGAGGTGAACTGCTGTACCTGCTGGGCAACATCAGATTCGGAGTCGGGGCCGACGAAGTTCATGGTGATCTTGTCAGTGCCTTCAGCATTGATCTTGTCCACTTCTTCCTTGGCGCCTTTCAGAACAGCCTGCCAATAGGTGGACTGGAAGCCCTTCGAGACGATCTCGAAGTGGTACTCATCCGCGAACGCGGCAGAGATACCGAGAACCATAACCAGGGCAAGGATGAGAGCGACCAGTTTCTTCATATGGGGATACCTCCTTACTTTATATATGTACATCCGTCCGGGATGCCACATACGGAAATCATTTGCCGTTGCGCATCTTATCGATGGTTACGGCGCCCATCAGGATACAGCCCGTGATGAGCAGCTGCCAGTCGGCGTTCAGCCCGACGAAGGGGAGACCGACCTGCAGCAGGGAGATCAGGAGCACGCCCAGGAAGGTTCCGAAGACAGAGCCGGAACCGCCGGTCATAGCCGTGCCGCCGATGATGGCGGCGCCGATGGCGTTCAGCTCAAAGCCGGCGCCCTGGCCGGGCGTGATATTGGAGAAGGTGGCGGCGTAGGTCACGGCTGCCAGGCCGGTGAACAGGCCGCAGATCATATAGGCGAAGATGTGCCATCTCAGCACGTTCACCCCGGAAAGCTTCAGGGCTTCCTTGTTGGAACCGATGGCGATGGTGTAGCGTCCGACGCGGGTCTTGTTGAGCACGAGGGACATGATGATGACCAGCAGGATCATCCAGACCATTCCCAGGGGAACGGGCATCCGCCCGGTATCTGTTTTGACCACGAGCCGGAAAACGCTCCGGAATCCGGCACCGGGTTCCATGCCGTCCGGCCAGGTGCCGGAGAAGCCGCCGGTAAGGATGGAGCCGATGCCGCGGCAGAACATCATGCTGGCCAGGGTCATGATAAAGGGCGGGACATTCAGCTTGGCTACGCCGAAGCCGTTTACCGCGCCCATGGTGACGCCCATGAGAATCGTGATGATAATCGCCGCCCACAGGGGCCAGCCGCAGATGCGCATCAGGTAGGAACCGATCAGTGAATAGCAGATCAAGCCGGTACCCATGCTCAGGTCATTACCGCCGGTGATCAGCGGGAAGGTGACGCCGATGGCCATGAGCAGCGTGTAATACATGTTGCTGCAGATCTGCACAAGAGTCGTGTACTTCCGGAAGGAAGGACTGGCGATGTAGAAGAAGCCGTACAGCAGGATCAGAACCGCGATGATGATCAGGCGCTGGAAGGCGCTGGAACGGATGAATGCCGAGCGGGCTGCTTTTTTCCGGTCAATGGTGTTTTCCATTTGCTTACCCCTTTCTCCGCATTTGTCAGTTCCTGCGGCGGCGGCTCATCACGTCAGCGATTACCGCGCCGAGAAGGATCAGAGCAGTCAGAGAATACTGGAAGGCAATGTTGAAGCCCATGGACAGGATGCCTTCCTGCATGATGGCGATGATGAAGGAGCCGATCACGGTGCCGAGGATGGAGGCGAGGCCGCCGGCCATGGAAGTGCCGCCCATGACGCAGGCCGCAATGGCTTCATTGTTGAAGGTGTCGCCTTTGACCGGCTGGACCGTGGTGTAGCATCCGACATAGAAGATGGCGGCCAGTCCGGCGAGGGTACCGCAGATTACATAGGCCAGCATCTCCCAGCGGCGCGTATCCACGCCGGAGAGGCGGACAGCCTCCCGGTTGGCACCCAGGCAGATCATGTAACGGCCGGCCTTGGTCTTGTTCAGCACGATGGAGCAGATGATCGCCACGATGATCAGGATGATCAGGCCGGTAGGGATGTTCAGCTTGCTGCCGCCTACGGTGACCTCCAGGTTGGAGAGCTTCCGGTACCAGCCGCCCGGATCGGTACTGCCGGGCCAGGATACATTCTGGGTCTTGGTGAAGATGGAACCGATGCCCTTGGCGATCTGCATCAGCGCCAGGGAGGTGATGAAGGATGGCAGGTGCAGGTAGGAGACGAAGAAGCCGCCGACCGTACCGAAGACCATACCGATGAGGGGGCACATGATCAGGGAAACCCACATGGGGAATCCATAGTTATTGAAACAGTAGCCTGAGATCAGCGCCGCCGCGAACATGACCGGACCGACGGAGAAGTCGATACCGCCCGTGGCGATAACGAAGGTGACGCCCAGGGCCAGGAAACCGATGAAGTATCCGTAGTTGATGGCGCTGGTGAACCGGGCATAGGTCAGGAAGACGTTGCCGTGATTCAGCACACCGCTGAGTACCTGGAAGATCAGGCACAGCAGGATGATGACACCGATCAGGACGACCCGGTTGAAGCCCATAATCCTGACCAGCCTGAGGGATTTGAACCGTTCAAGCATTGCTTTCATACCGCTTCTCCCTCCTGCCGGGCTTTCCGGTTCTGCATATCAATATCCCGGGTGGCGGCGGCCATGATCTTTTCCTGGGTGGCCTCCGCAATATCAAACTCACCGGTTTTCCGGCCTTCGCACATGACGATGATCCGGTCGGACATGCGCAGGATTTCTGCCAGCTCCGAAGAGATCATGATGATGGCTTTGCCGGAGGCAGCCAGCTGATTCATGAGTTCGTAGATTTCCTGCTTGGCGCCGACGTCGATGCCGCGGGTCGGCTCGTCAAAGATCATGATCTGGGAATCGTTGACCAGCCATTTCGCGATAACCACCTTCTGCTGGTTGCCGCCGGAGAGGTTTTCAACCAGCTGGTCGATGCCGGGGGTCTTTGTCTTCAGCGCGTCCACATATTTCTGTGTAACGGCCTCTTCCGCGGCCTTGTCAATGAAGATTCCTTTGGTGTATTTCTTCAGGGTGGCCAGGGTGGAATTCTCCGTGATGTTCTTCTTCAGAACGACACCGAAACGTTTCCGATCTTCGGATAAATAACTAAGCCCTGCTTCTACTGCCTCTTTCGGAGAGGTGATGGACACTTTCTCTCCGTTGATCCAGATGTCGCCGCTCTGCTTGGGATCGGCTCCGAACAGGGCGCGGGCGGTCTCGGTCCGGCCGGCGCCGACCAGGCCCGCAAAGCCAAGGATTTCACCCCGGTGCAGTTCAAAACTGACGTCCTGAACCATCCGCCCGGCGTTGAGGTGTTCCACCTTCAGGACCACCGGCGCATCCGCAGCGCAGCGGCTCTCGGTCTTGGGCTCTTCATAGATGACGCGGCCGACCATCATGTCGATGATGTCTTCCTTGGTGCACTCCTCGGTGATCAGGGTGCCGATATACTGGCCGTCCCGCATGACGGAGACCCGGTCCGTGATCTTCTTGATCTCATCCATGCGGTGGGAAATATAGACAATACCGTATCCGCGGGCCCGCAGGTCCCGGATGATGACAAAGAGCTGATCGATCTCCGCGTCGGTCAGCGCCGCGGTAGGCTCGTCAAAAATGATGACCTTCGCGTCATGGGAAATAGCCTTGGCGATTTCGCACATCTGCTGCTTTGCCACGGTCAGGCTGCTCATGGTCTCTTTGGGATCGATCTCGATATTCAGCTGGGCGAAAAGCTTGCGGGCTTCTTCATTCATGGCTTTATCATTGATGAACAGGCCGCGCTTCGGCTCCCGGCCGATGAAGATATTCTGGGCGACGGTCAGGTGGCCCATCATGTTCAGCTCCTGGTGAACGATGACGATCCCGGCCTGCTGCGCCTCCCGGGGATTATGGAATTCGACTTCCTTTCCCTCGAAGGTGATGGAACCGGCATCTTTGGTATAGATTCCGGTGAGCACTTTCATCAGGGTGGACTTGCCGGCGCCGTTTTCACCCATGAGGGCATGGACTTCCCCGCGACGGACTTCAAAATCGACATGATCCAGGGCGTGAACGCCGGGGAAGTATTTGTCGATCCCTTTCATTGTCAGGATCACTTCTCCCATGAAGCATCCTCCTTTGGTGATGATCATCAGGCTGCAAATATATAAATGAAGACTGAAATCAAGCCGGTTTCAACGGCTTCAATATATGAATAACAGCCTACAATAACGTAACGTTTCATTTCTACGGCATAAACGCCGGTGCTTGTGTATAGAATAATATAGGCATACATGCTTGTCAAGGGAGAAAATGAAAAACAGGATAAAAAAGTGAATCGTTTCGCCAAATAACGGGCAGAATTTCTGATTAGTTACTTTTGGATGAATCCGATTTGCTGTATAATGACAAAACCATCTGAAAGAGGATCAGGAGAGAGTGTGTATGACGTACAAGGAGATCCTGGCGGCTGCGATGCGGCAGTCTGCCATTGACTGTTCCTGCGGGGAAGAGGACTTCCGCGGGGTTACCCATGTATTCGTTGAAAACAAGGCATCGGAACAGGCAAGCAAGTTCCTGAAAAGCCCCAATACCTGCAGGCTGGTCTCCTACGGCTCCAACGTCGTGGCCTCCTGCCGGAAGGACCTGATCCCGGAAGTGGAAGCGTTTGTGAACGGACAGGAAAAGTTTCACCGGTGCTTTGAGCCGATGGCCATCTATGAGCTGAACAAAATCCTGCAGAAGGCAGGCGCCCGGGTGGCCTGGATGCACAGCTTCTACCTGCCGGACCCGGACGCGGTTTTCAGTGCGGAACTGACCTGTCCCTATGAGATGCGGGAAATGCATCCGGAGGATTTCACGGATTTGTATGTGCCGGAATGGAGTAACGCGCTGAGCAGTCCGGCGAAGAAGCACCTGGACATGCTGGGTTACGGCGCTTATGACAGGGACAAGCTGATCGGCCTGGCGGGATGTTCCGATGACTGCGTGGAGATGTGGCAGATCGGGATTGACGTGCTGCCGGAATACCGGCGCAAAGGCGTGGCATCCGCGCTGACCAACAGGCTGGCACGGGCGATCTTTGAACATGGGAAAATCCCGCTGTATGCTGCGGCCTGGTCCAACGTGCGGTCTATCCGGAACGGGATGAAGAGCGGCTTCAGGCCGGCATGGGCAGCGCTCGAGGCCGAGAAAATAATGAATAATTAATACTTAAGACTTTGCGATCGCCGTATTCCATTTCTGCATCGTCATAGACTCGCAGAAATGGACGGCTGTAGCATGGGCGAAGCTCTGACAACTGCCAGTGGCAGATATTTTGTCAGAGCTGAGGTCAAGCGAAAGGGAGTGAGCTCCCCAGTGGGGAGTCACGACCATTGAGCTTGCGGATAGGCATTAGCAGTGGATGGCTCGGCGTTAGCAGCGCTAAAGCGCTGACGCCTGCATGGACGATCTGTTACCGGCACTAAAGTGCCGACAGATCAGTCTGAAGCACTGATGCCTCCTCAATAACTTAAAAATGGCGGAAAAAACTGCTTCTGAAGGAAGCAGTTTTCAAGTAATTATATTGTTTTTTGCTTCGCAAAAGAATGATATGTTGCTGCGCAACATGATATATCATACGCAACCTCAATCGGCGCGACTGTCCACTGGACAGCTCGCTTGTTTCGGTTGACCTCACCTCCAACGGAATTTCAGCCACTGGCCGCCCTCGGAGATTCGCCTTAATGCGAATATGATAGGTTCGACTGCGTCGAACATGATATGTTTGCCTGCGGCAAACGTGATTAGTTACTGACTGACTTTTCGGGATGATGATGCAGAGGAAATGGTGTTCCGATTAAGGCATTCGGGAATAAAAATCAGCCCTCTCCGACGATCCCGGAGAGGGCTGAATGTTTGAACTGAATTACGCTACGGCATTCAGGTAGTTGAAGAGTTTCATTTCATCCTTATAGGAGGAAGCGAACAGTTCGGGCTCGTTGATGCCTTCGCCACGAATCATTTCTGCGATACCCAGGTAACGCTGTGCAGGATCTTTCAGGTCATATTGATCACCCTGCGCAGTGACAACCAGCACGGAAGCGTCGCAGCGGTCGAGTGTTTCTTCAAACAGTTTCAGTTCATCATTATTTCTGATCTTCATTGTATTCACTCCTTTGCGATCAGAATGTCCGGAAGAAGTTGTACGGCTCCTTCCGTATAACTATGATACAACAAAGAAATGGCAATACAATCGAAATTCAGGCGATTTCAGGGACAAATTGTACAGGTTTGATAATACATGTCATATCTGGCCAAAAACAGACACATGGGTTTTGACGGTCAGTCCAGGAGGGCGACAGCCACATCGTTGACGTTGGTACCGGTGGGGCCGGTGATGATCAGGCCGCCGGTTTTCTCCAGGGCGTGATAGGCGTCATTGTCCTGCAATACTGCATCAATGGACAGGCCATGGGCCAGCAGTTCCGCACAGGTATCGCCGTCCGCATAGCCGCCGGCGGCATCCGTGGGACCATCGGTACCGTCGCTGCCGACAGAGAAGACAGCTGCCCGCTCCAGCCCGGCAATGCCTGCCGCCGCGGAAAGGGCAATCTCCTGATTCCGTCCGCCTTTACCATGGCCGGTGAGCTTTACGACTGTCTCGCCGCCGGCAATGAAGGCCATTGCCTTGGGATCCCCGGCATGGGTTTTCAGGATGGAAGCGAGGAAGCTCCCGGCTTCCCGGGCCTGGCAGCAAAGCTGATCGGTCAGGAGGACGGGTTCATAGCCCAGGTTCCGGCAGGTGACTGCGGCGGCCGCGCACAGCTCCCGCACACTTCCGTTGATCTGGGTATGCACGTTATCCAGTGTCTTGGGTGTTTCGATGGTCAGGAGGCGCTCCGCGGCGTCCGACATCCGCAGGTTATACTTCTGCCGGATACGCTGGGCGTCCTCGGCAGTGGCGGAATCGGGACAGGCAGGGCCGGAGGCAATCATGTCCAGCGGATCCCCGAGAATATCCGAGAGGACGACGGCTTCCACCTTGCCGGGCCAGCAGAGCTGGGCAAAACGGCCGCCCTTGACCTGGGACAGGCGTTTGCGGATGGTGTTGATCTCCACAATATCCGCGCCGCAGGCCAGCAGCTGGCCGGTGATATCCTGCAGCTCCTCCGCGGGGACCAGGGGCTTTTCAAACAGCGCGCTGCCGCCGCCGGAGAGCAGGAAGAGGACGGTATCCTTTTCCGTCAGGTCCGCCACGAGATCCAGGGCAGCCTGGGTGCCCCGGAAGGAGTTTTCATCCGGCACCGGGTGCCCTGCTTCAAAGCAGGTGAAGTTTGCGATGGGACCCATGACATGATCGTATTTGGTGACCACCACGCCGTTTTCAATCCGGTCACCAAGACAGTCGGATGCGGCTTTTGCCATCTGCCAGGCAGCTTTGCCGGCGGCGACCAGCAGCACCCGGCCGGAAAACTCCATGCTTTTCAGGGCACGCTGTACCGCCGCGTCCGGCTGTACGGCCGCAATGGCTTCGCGGACGATCTGATCCGCGTGTTCACGCAATTGTCGGTTCAATGTGAAGCCTCCTTATCTTACGGGGGAAAGAAGCGCACCGTGCGGGCACGGTGCGCGTGGAATGATCTTTTCGAATCAGAAGATCAGGCTGAGGATGAAGATTTCAATGATGGCGGCAATGCCGATGACCAGGGTCATGGCTGTCTGGGTCTTATACCCCTCTTCCGGCTGCATTTCACCGAAGTTGGTAACCACCCAGAAGTAGCTGTCGTTGGCATGGGAGACGGTCATGGCGCCTGCGCCGATGGCCATAACCACCAGGGCGATCTCCACGGGAGTGGCGAACCCCAGCACAGGCAGCAGCGGCGCCACAATGCCCGCGGTGGTTGTGATGGCAACGGTGGAGGAACCCTGCGCGCTCTTGAGGATAGCGGAGAGCAGGAAGGGGAAGAAGATGCCGATGGTCTGGAAGGTGGTGGCATTTGCCTTGATGAAATTGACCATGTCGGAGGAGGAAATCACCTTGCCCAGAACGCCGCCGGCCGCGGTGACGAACAGGATCGGTCCCACAGTCTTCAGGGTTTCATTGGTAATATTATAGAAGTCTTTACCCTTGCCGGCTGTGAAGATCTGGATGACAGCCAGTACGGTGCCGACGGCCAGAGCCATGACGGGCGTGCCCAGGAAAGTCAGCAGACCAGCAATGGGGCCGGTCCAGCCAGCCATGGAGGAGATGGAGGACAGGGCCATCAGCAGGATCGGAACCAGCAGGGGAGCCAGGGCGTTGATGCCGCCGGGCAGCTTGCCGAATTCTGCTTTGAGTTCCTCATAGGACTTGACGACTTCACTGCTGTCTCCGGTTTCGTCTGCGCTCTTGATCTTTTTGCCGATGAACTTGGCGTAGAAGTAGCCGGCAATCAGCGGGCAGATAGAGCAGAGGATACCGATGCCGATGACCAGCAGCAGGGATTCACCGACGCCGAGGGTCTGGGCCGCAGCGATGGGGCCGGGGGTCGGCGGGATGAACACATGGGAGATATACAGGCCGCAGGAGAGGCAGACCGTCATCGCCACGGAGGAGACGCCGGTACGTTTGACCAGGGCTTTGCGGATCGGGTTCAGGATAACGAAGCCGCTGTCGCAGAAGACGGGGATGGAAACGACCCAGCCCATCAGCTCGATGGCCAGCTGCGGGTGTTTTTCACCCACCAGCTTGATCACCATGTCTGCCAGCTTCAGGGCGGCGCCGGTTTTTTCCAGCACCGAACCGATGAAGGCACCGAGGATGATGACAATACCGATGGATTTGAACGTTGAAGCGAAGCCTTCACCGATTACATTGGGAATGCCTATCTTTTCCACGATACCATCGGCATTCTTAACGTCATTCAACGGAATACCGGCGACAATGGCAAGCAGCAGCGAAATGCCCATGATCGCCAGGAACGGATGAACCTTCAGCTTGGAGATGAGAAGGATCATCAGAACGATCGCGACAATGAACACGATGATAAGCGGAAGACCGGTCATAACAGAACCCTCCTTACTAAATATGGAATTGTCGGTCACAGCTAAATACCATATGAAGTGTAACACCAAAAAATCGGAAAGTCAACGAAATTGTATTTTTCGTGTTTTTTGGAAAACTTGCCGGAGTATCCTGCCGCGTGATATCATTAATTAATAGCTGTGCAGTAAACAGACGCGGCTGCACAGGGAAACGGGGTATGACGAAAGATGAATACCATACTGCTGGTGGAAGACGATACAGCCCTCCGGGAGGGATTGACTGAACTGTTCGGCCGGGACGGGTATGAAGTGATTGCCTGCGGCTGCCTGCGGGAAGCCCGGGAAAAACTGACGGACGCGGTGCAGGTGATCGTTATGGATGTGGGCCTGCCGGACGGAGACGGGGTCAGCCTGTGCCGGGAATGGCGGGACGCCGGCGAAACCCGACCGGTGCTTTTCCTGACTGCCCGGGGCGAAGAGTTTGACGTGGTCCGGGGACTGGACTCCGGCGGCAACGACTATGTGACCAAGCCCTTCCGGATGCAGGAGCTGCTCAGCCGGGTGCGTGTGCTGCTGCGCGGCAGCCAGGCAGCGCGGCCGGTCAGCCGGGGCGGATTTGTGGTTGACCGGGACCGGATGCAGGTGCTGAAGGACGGGGAAGCACTTCCGCTGACGCTGACGGAATTCAAGATTGTGACGATGCTGATGGATCACTCGGCCGTGGTGCCGCGGGAACGCCTGCTGGAGGTTCTGTGGGATGACGGCGGAAAGTTTATTGATGACAATACGCTGTCGGTCCATATGAGCCGGCTGCGGGAGAAGGTCGGAGCAGAGCACATCAACACCATACGGGGAGTGGGATATCAATGGTCGGATACATCCTCAGCGGAATCCTCCTGCTGATCCTGGCGGCACTGGCCTGCCGCCGCATATGGGAGACAAGGCGGCTGAAAAGGCTGTCCGAAAATATGGAGGACTACCTGATGGGAATCGGCGGGAACCTGCCGCTTTCCCTGCGGGAGGATACCATCGCGCAGGTGGAAAATGCCGCAACGGAGATGCAGAACCGCATTGATGTGGCGGAGGAACGATTCCGCCAGGAGGCAAGGCGCACCAGCGCCCTGACGGCGGATATTTCCCACCAGCTGAAGACGCCGCTGGCCTCCCTGCGCCTATATTGCGAAATGGACTCCAGCGCCCACTGCGACCAGCAGATTGCCCAGATTGAGCGGATGGAAACGCTGATCAGCAGCCTGCTGCGGCTGGAAAAGCTCTGCGCGGACGGATATGAATTTACTTTTGAAGAGCACAATATCCGGCAGATGATCCTGAAGGACTGGGAACAGATGCGCTCCCTGTGGCCAGAAAAGACGCTGACAGTGGAGGGGGAGGCGGTGATCCGCTGCGACGAAAGGTGGCTGTCGGAAGCCTTCCGGAACCTGATCAAAAACGCCTGCGAGCATACCGCCGAGAACGGGCACATCCGCATCTTTATGGAACAGACGGACCGGTTCTTTTACTGTACCCTGGAAGATGACGGCGGCGGAGCGGATCCGAAAGACCTGCCCCATCTGTTTGACCGGTTTTACCGGGCCAAGAATCAGTCCAGCAAAGGAGCCGGCCTGGGCCTGGCCATTGTAAAGGAAATCATTTACAGGCACCACGGGCAGATCCTTGCGCAGAACGCGAAGAAGGGCCTGAAGTTTACGATCTCGATCCCGGTGCTGGATATGATAAATAAATGAAAAATGAAAAATGAAGAATGAATGGCTGACGGCCTGCGGCCATTAATCTTACAAAAACGTAAGGTGAAAGTCACTTGAAAGTAAGGTTGGTTTGCTATTCTTGCTGCCGAGGAGGAATGAACGATGGAAATGATTCGTTGTGAAGATCTGAGGAAAACCTACGGAAGCGGCAGCAGTGAGGTGCATGCCGTGGATGGCATCAGCCTTTCTTTTGAGCAGGGCACCTTTACGGCCATCACCGGAAAGAGCGGCAGCGGCAAATCCACCCTGCTTCACCTTCTGTCCGGCCTGGACAGGCCTACATCCGGCAAAGTGATGTATCAGGACAACAACCTGTTTCAATATAACGACAACCAGCTGTCGGTGCTGCGGAGGCGCCGGTTCGGCTTTGTGTTCCAGGCATACAACCTGGTGAGGGAGCTGACAGGACAGGAGAATATCCTGCTGCCGGTGATGCTGGACAACCGGAAACCGGACGAACAGTACCTGAAACGGCTCACAGAAATGCTGGGAGTTGAGGACCGGCTGAACCACCTGCCCGGAGCCCTCAGCGGCGGCCAGCAGCAGCGAATCTGTATTGCCCGCGCGCTGGCCAACAAACCTTCCATCCTGTTTGCTGACGAGCCGACCGGTAACCTGGACGGGAAAACCGGACGGGAAGTGCTGACCCTGATGCGCACGATCAGCAACGAGCTGGGGATTACGATGATCCTGGTGACGCATGACCTGGGCGTTGCCGAACAGGCAGACCGGATTATCCGCCTCGAGGATGGCAAAATCGCCGAAGACAGCGGAGAAGGTGCGCATCCGATCACTTCTGACGGCGGAGATTATACCGGACGCAAGTCCTCTGACGGTACCCGAAGGGGGTCCGTCGGATGAAAAAACTGACTATCAACCAGGTTGCCAGGGCAAATATCCGGGTGAACCGGAAAGCCTATGTCAGCCTTTTTGCCGGCATTCTACTGGCTGTTTTCCTGGTCACCGCCACGGGGCTGTGTGCCTGGGGAACCGTCCGGGGCCATGATGAGCAGATGGCTCAGCGGGTCGGCTGGATGGATATGTTTATGCTGGGCAGCGAAAGGCCGACAGACGACCAGCTGCGCAGCTGCGGCTTCTTCCAGCGGATCGGCCATGTGACGGTGGACGCAGGAGTAAAGGATACCAGCATTTACAGCGGCTACTATGACGAAGAAGCGGAAAAGCTGATCAACAGGACGCTGACGGAAGGGCGTTTCCCGGAAAAAAACGGGGAAGTTGCCGCGGAAATGAGCGCCCTGATCCAGCTGGGACAGGAAAAGGCGAAGATCGGCGATACGCTGACGCTTAATATGAAGCCGATTTACGGTAACGAAGAAGAGAAAACCTTCACGCTGGTCGGCATCCTGAACGAACAGAGCGAATACCTGAACCGGGTGGTTTTCAGCGAGGAGGAAGGCATGCGCCTTCCGTCCATGGTGGTATTCCCCGGGGAACACTATGACATTGGTATGCTTATGGTTCACCGCGTGCTGACCTACGCGCCGCTGATCACTTTTAACCAGGTGATGCGGAACTGCCCGCTGCGGTACGAGCTGAGAGACTGCAGCTTCGGCGTAAGCCGGGAAACCGGTGAAGCCGTGTTTGACGATTCGGGCTGGAGACGGGCCAGGGACTTTGTCAGCCGGATTGCCCTGTGGGTTGTGCTGGGCGCAGCCCTGATGCTGTCCGCCTGCATCGGCATCGCCACAGCAATGGAAAGCCTGCTGAGCCGGAAAACAGAGGATATCGGCATGCTGCGGGCTATCGGATCCACGCGCCGGCAGATCCGGCGGATCTACGGAGCGGAAGCCTGGATGCTGACGGCTACCGCGCTTCCGGCCGGCCTGATCCTGGGTATTCTGACTGCCTGGGTGATTTCCAGGCTGGCGCCCGACCAGGTGGCCTTTGACCTGAATATCTGGCTGCTGATCCCGATTCTGGGCGTATCCGGCCTTTGCGTGTTCGCTGCCTCCCGGCTGCCGCTTTACCACGCGTCTGCCCAGACGCCGATGGGCGTGCTCCGGGATACGGGCATGCTGCGCCGTGCCGGGAAAATCAGGAATCACACAGAATTCAAGCCAGACCGGCTGATTGCCGGACGGCGTGTGCGGCTGCACCCGCTGCGCCAGGCAGGTACGGCCGGGATGATCGCCCTGACGCTGCTTTCCACCCTGCTGCTGGGGGAAGTGGTGCTGGGGATTAAAAACCAGGATGGTGAACGGCCGGCATTTTCCATGTATTCTTTCGGAAACGCTTATTCGGAGGACTCATTTTCCCAGTGTGAAAGCGAGGAAGAGGATGTCCGATCCGAACTGAGGAGACTCGCCGATTACGGCGGTATCAGCCGGGTGCAGTCCGCGACATCTATCCGGGGAAACCTGCTGATGGAAGAGCTTCCGGAATACTTCAGGCCCCTGACCCTGAAGGACAAGGATGCAGAAGGGAATACACTCATACAGAACTTCAGTCCCCTGGGAGCGTTTGGAACATCCTCTGAATGGCTGTTTTACAGCGAAGGGGAGCTGGCGGACGCGAGAAGCCGGATCTATGAGAACTGGGACGCTGCTGAAATGGTGAAGAGAGCGGACCAGATGAACCTGATCCGCGATCAGCTGGGCATTACCGATAAAGTTGTACCGGTCAACGTCATGGTGGCTGATCCGGACGCTGAATTGCTGAAGGAGAACGTGACTGACGGAACGATTGACCTGGAAAAGCTGGACAGCGGGGAACAGGTGTTGGTTTACGCGCCTGAATTATGCGTCAGGAAGCAGGAAAACGGCGGATACAACATTGAGACATGGCTCCTTCCGGGAGAAATCCGGGAGAAGGAATGGGACATTGTGATCCGGAACGACTACTTCAAAAAGGGTATGAACCTGAGCCTGCTGGAAATGACCGGGAACCGTGTGGACGATATCCCGATGGACACTATAGAAATCGGGGAAGAATGGAAAAACTGGTATCAGTCCATGACGCCTGTCCGCAATGAAGTGAAAGTGGGCGCAGTGCTGAGCGGAGGAATGCATATCAACGGTACCTATATGAGCGGGGTGACCGTGATCGTAACCGAAAAGGGCGCCCGGGCGATGGGACTGAAACTGCCGAATCCGGACACCACACAGGTTTTCTGCACTTCCGATCCGACGCCGGAGGAAGAGGAACTGGTCAAAAACCGGATCCAGTCGATTGCCGCACGGGGCGGAATGAGCTATGAAAACGAGCTGGAGATTATCCGGGCGAGACGGGCGAAAAAGCTGCGTGAAATCCTGATCCTGACGGGTATGATCCTGCTGTTCTTTGCGGTATCTGTATTCATGCAGGTGACGGGAGTTGCCCGACAGATCCGCTCTGATACCCGGATGATCGGAACCCTGCGCGCCGTGGGCGCGGACCTGCGCACCCTGGTCGGATGTTACCGGCTGCCGGTATGGATCTGCGCGGGGGTTGCCATGATCCCATGCCTGCTGTTCTATGCGGTGAGCGGGATTCCTGCACTGAGACTGTTTACGGCCAGCCATCCGCTGATCATGATTCCCATTCTGGCGGTGCTGGCAGCATGCGTGGCGCTGGCCTGTACCGCGGGCATCCGCGGCCGCCTGACCGGCGTGGCCCGCCAGCCGATTGTTGAGAATATCAGGGAGCTGTAAAAGATAAAATGAAAAAGAACAGATTATACGCGGCCTTGCTGACCGTTCTGTTCCTTATACCGGTTCTGACCGCCCTGGGAGAGCCTGCCTTTTCAATATCCCTTGATGAAAACACGGTTCTCCGGGGGATGGACAGATCCTGGTCCCAGGGATATACCGCGGGCGATTCAAGGGGAAGATGGAACCTGATTGTGCCTGTGAGAGTTGAAGGCGAAGCGGAAAGCGTGACGGCGGAACTGAAGATGCAGAACCCGAGTATTTCTCCGTTCAAGAGCCAGGATATGACCGTGGAAGCTGTGGAAGAGGAAGAACACGTCTGGGGAATAAGGTTCGGGCTGTCCATGCTGGCAGAGCCTAAAAACGGGGATTATCCCTGTGAAATCCATATCACGGCACGGAACCGGGCGGGACAGGAACAGGAACTGGATATTCTCCAGACCGTACGGGTCCGGAACGGAACGGAACTGCTGGAAAAATCCCGGATCGACGTGACCGGCGTGGAAGCGGATCTGCATGTGGGTGAAAACGGCGAAGTGAAGCTGACCCTGAGCAATCCCTGCAAAGCCACGGAACTGGAAAACATAGAACTGAAGATGAGCGAAGCAGAAGGACATATCCTTCCCCGGGACGCCGAAACGCTGCAGGCTGGAAACCTGGCACCCGGCGAAAGCCTTGCGGCTACCTATCCGGTTACCGTACTGGCGAAAGCCACCGTGGTTCCGCATATCCTGAAAATAGAACTGACATGGACCGCGGCAGGGCAGGAAAACACCTATACCTGTAATCACACCGTGGCGATCCACCAGACCATCCGGCTGGAACAGGGCGGGGTAAAAATGGCCAGCAGTGTTTATGCAGGCGATTCCGTAACCCTGAGCGTGCCGCTGATGAATATGGGCCGGGCAAACGTTGTGAACGTGCTGGCCACAGTGTCTATGCCGGGCATTACCGACAGGCAGAGCGCACTGGTGGGTACGATACAGCCCGGAGAAACCAAACAGGCGCAGATTATCCTGACGCCGGGAAAAGGAACGGAAGGGGATTTTACCGGTACACTGACGGTGGAATGCACGGATGAAGACGGCAACCCCGCGTCCTTTGAACTGCCGCTGAGCCTGAATGTGGAAAAACCGGTTACGAAAGAAACAGAGCAGGAAGCAGGCGGACAGAAGGAGAAAAAAGAGAAGACTTCTCCGCTGACGATTGCGCTGGGCGGCGCATGCGGCGTGCTGCTGATCCTGCTGCTGCTCCAGGGCGTCATCCTGAGACGCAAAATACACAGGCTTGAGGAAGACAAATTATAAAACAGAGTTTTCGTACAGATGGGTATACCCAAAGGCGCCGGACAGTTCAACTGTCCGGCGCTGTTTTTTGCCAAGGGACAGATAAAGACTACGCACCGGAAAAACTTGCTTTTCCGGTAGCTCATGCGGTATGATTCGAATAAGACGCAGAAAGGACGCGGCCATATGGAATACGGATTCTATGGATGGGAACAGGCACTGGTTCCGGCTGTCAGCCGGGAGTATCCGGGCATTGAGACGCCCCGGGATCTGTATGAAGCGCTGTGGAACGTGTGGGCCAGGGAAACCTGCGCGCCCCGGATGCAGCCGGACTGGAGCGAAGCAAACCGGACGCTGGGCCAGTGCTCGATTACCGCATTCCTGGCACAGGATATTTTCGGCGGAAAGGTCTTTGGCGTGCCGCTGGGGGACGGAAATTATCACTGTTTCAATGTGGTCGGCGACTGCGTTTTTGACCTGACCAGTGAGCAGTTCGGTGACGAGAAGCTGGACTATTCCCTGCTGCATGAGCAGACGAGGGAAGAACATTTCCGCAAGCTGGAAAAGTTTGAGAGGTATGAGAAACTGAAGGCGAAGCTTTCTGAATCCTTAATTCAGAATTAAGAATTCAGAATTAATACTGCGCCGACAGGCAGGACATAAATTCATAATTCACAATTCATAATTATTTTGGTTATACCAATTGGACAAATCCATTCTGTGAGGACAGTTTAATGATGAATGTGTTGATTGAGAATCTTGAGCGTATTCACACAACGGAGATGGGCGTGGAGAGGATCAGGAGAAACCTGGGACTGGGGGAGCAGGACGTGGTTGCCTGGTGCAGGGAAAAGATTCAGGATTCCAGGGCTGAAGCAGAACGGAGAGGAAAGAACTGGTACATCCGGATCGACGGCTGCGAGATTACGGTCAACGCATACAGCTACACGATTATTACCGCACACAGGATAAAGGAATGAACGCATGAACTGTACTTTGCTGATCGGATTCAAAGGGAGGAATAACCTGTCCGGGGAGCTGGTGAAAGCGCTGGGACGGGATTATTGCCTGCTGACCAATTCCTTCGGCGGGGTGAAGAAGGATATTGACGCCATTGACGCGGCATATGACAGCGTCATACTGTTCGGTGTGGATAAGAACCTGGCGGGTACGGTGAGGATTGAAAGAACAGCGGAGAAGGACGGCATCAGGTGTTCGTCAAGGCTGGATCTGGAAAGAATGACGGACGGCTTCCGGGAAGCCGGGCTGGAAGCAAAGGTCTCTGAGACGCCGACGGCCTATCTGTGCAACGAAGCATACTGGCATCTGCTCCGGAAGTTCAGCGGAAGAGCGGTGCTGATCCATATTCCAACGATGAAAAACGCTGATGAGTTTTTTACGGTAAAGGTGCTGCGGGCACTGGGTTTTTGAGACGGAGGTGTATACGTCGTGATTGCACTGGCTTGTGACCATCATGGGGTGGCACTGAAACAGGAACTGATGAAGATGCTGGATGAGATGGGCCTCACCTGGAAAGACTTTGGCACCTATGACGCAAACAACCCGGGCGACGATTATCCGGTGTACGGATACAAGGCCGCGCAGGCGGTGGCTTCGGGCGAATGCGACCGGGGAATCCTGCTGTGCGGCACGGGCATGGGGATCAGCATTGTCGCGTGCAAGGTCAGGGGGATCCGGGTATGCACCTGCAGCGACGTGTACAGCGCGGAGATGAGCAAACGCCACAACAACAGCAATATCCTGACCATGGGTGCACTGGTTGTGGGGAATGAAAAAGCGAAGATGATAGCCCGCAGCTGGCTGAATGCCGAGTTTGAAGGCGGCCGCCACCAGCGGCGGATCGATATGATCGAAAAGATTGAGAACGGGGAAGACCCGGAAATGGAAAAGGGGAAATAATGAAGGCACTGATTGTATACTGCCACCCGTCGGAGGATTCCTTTACCCGGCATGTGCGGGACGCGTTTATCAAAGGAATCACGGATGGGGGAAATGAATATATCCTGTCTGACCTGTATGCCATGGATTTCAGGACGGATATGTCTGAAAAGGAATACCTCCGGGACGCCAATTACAGAAACACAAACGACCTGGCGGAGGATGTACTGGCAGAGCAGGATAAGATCAATGCGGCGGATGCGATTGTACTGATCTATCCGGTGTTCTGGACGGAGGCTCCGGCAAAGCTGGTGGGCTGGATTGACCGGGTGTGGTCTTACGGCTTTGCCTACGGCGAGAAACGGATGAAGACACTGGACAAGGCGCTGATCCTGTGCACGGCGGGCAATACGATGGAACGGCTGGAAAAGTTCGGCCTGCTGGACAGCATGAAGAAAGTGATGTTCGGCGACCGGTTCTTCAACCGGATCCGGAAGCAGGAGTTTGTGGTTTTTGACGGGATGACCAGGGAACTGGCACAGCGGGAGCAAAACTGGGAACAGAACCTGGCAGAAGCCTACGAGAAGGGCAGAACCCTGTTTGATGACAGGGAGGAACCGTTCTCCGTGGACGGCCGGCTGTTTACCGCAGTAGAGAACTCTGAATCCGGAGAGGTTTCCGATCAGACGATCTTCTGCTATCACCAGAAAGGGAACGTGATCTGGGCGGAGTATTCCGGCGGAAGCGTCGTGAAAGGGTTCCTTGTGGGAACCATGGCTGAGAAGCAATGCCTGCATTTTACCTATCAGCACATCAATACAGCCGGGGAACTGAAGGCCGGATCCTGTGACTCTGAACCGCAGGAGGAAAACGGCAGGCTGCGGTTTTATGAAAAGTGGCAATGGACGACGGGCGAGGCGGGAAACTCTATCATTGAAGAAATCTGACAGCAGACACGACTGTACACAGAACAGAAAGAGGCATCCGCATGTTTAAAGAGTACTTATTGCAGAATTGGGTTTTGATCCTTATTCTGTTTGCGTATGCGGTTGCCCTGAAAATGACGGTTTCGCTGGCACCCAGAAGCATCAAACGAATGTATCTGCTGATCGGTGAAATCTTCCTTCTCTCCATTGTCGTGTATGTGGAGTTTTACCTGGCTGACCGGGGGTTGAACCGGGAGCTGCGGGTTGTGCTGATGGCCCTCCGGTACAGTGCCACGCCGATTATCATCGCGCAGGTGCTTTATACGATGAACAAGGAACTGCACAGGTATATTTTTATTCCCGCAGCCCTGCATGGAGTTATCAATTTCATTTCCATCTTTACCGGGATTGTTTTCCGGATTGACAGCGACAATGTATTCCGCCGCGGACCGCTCGGACTGCTGCCCTACATCATGGCGGGGGCGTACTGCGTCTTCCTGATCTACATTCTGTATACCCGCAGCAATAAGAAACTGATAGAACTTTCCCCGATCGGCTTCCTCTGCTTTGCGTTCGCACTGGGACTGTTCCTGCCGTTTGTGTTCGGCAGTGCCTACTCCCAGATTTTCTGCGCAACCATCGCTATTGCCCTTTTCACATACTATGTGTTTTCCGTTCTCCAGGTAAC
Organism: Clostridiales bacterium FE2011; assembly: GCA_017569305.1. Taxonomy (NCBI): domain Bacteria; kingdom Bacillati; phylum Bacillota; class Clostridia; order Eubacteriales; species Clostridiales bacterium FE2011. Next base: position 2,652,906 of record CP069418.1, read on the forward strand.
CCGGAAGGACCTGATGACAGGCATGCTCAACCGTTCGGCCTATTACGCGGATATATACAACAATCCGGAAGATATCAGCGCCCTGGTCTCGCTGGACATGAACGGACTGAAAACCATCAATGATACCGACGGCCACGCGGCCGGTGACGATGCGCTGATCACCCTGGCGATTTGTTTTATGCGTGCGCTGAAACGCAGGCAGGCCGGATACCGGGTGGGTGGCGACGAGTTCATTATCGTCTGCAGGAAATGCACGCGGGACGAGGTGCTCCAGCTGATTGAACGCATCCGGGCCAATGTGGCGGAAACGCCCTACAGCTGCGCTGTCGGCTTCAGCTATATCAGCGAAGGAACGAAGGATATAGACGCGCTGCTCCGGGAATCAGACGCCATGATGTACGCGGAGAAAGCACAGTATTATGAAAGCACCGGGAAGGACCGGCGGAGGAACTGAGACGGTGCCGCCCCGGCGGCCGGAAAAGAGGAACAGATTCATGACAGATTTCAGTATCCAGGAAATGCAGGAGATGCAAAAGCAGCTGCAGGAACAGTACAAAGGCAAATGGGAACCGATCGGACCGGAGACCGGGAAGAACAAGCTGCTCTGGATGATCGGGGAGACCGGCGAAGTCATCGACATCGTCAAGAAAAACGGCGGCACAAAAGCGGCGCAGGATCCTGAACTGCGGAAGGATCTTGTGGAAGAGATGGCGGACGTGCTGATGTATTACAATGACGTGATGCTTTGCTACGGCATTACGCCGGAAGAACTGAAAGCTGCATATACAGAAAAGTTTGAGAAGAACATGAAGCGCTGGTAAAGCAAACATGAGGTAAAACAGTGGACAATGTATTTGAACAGGTGGAAAAGAACATAGACAACCTGGTCCTGGGCAACGCGGACTGGACGGCATCCGCCACAAAGGAAGAGCTGGAAGCGGCCCGAAAAGGGGAACTGCATCTGCGCTTCTGGAACGGGGAAGTGCCGGCAGAATGGCTGCGTGATATCAAAGGGAAACGGGTGCTGTGCCTGGCGGGTGCCGGCGGGCTGCAGGCGCCGCTCTTTGCCTGCGCTGGGGCAAAGGTAACGGTGATTGATCTCTCCGGCGGGATGCTGGAGAAGGACCGGGCAATCGCGGAACGGGAGAGACTGGACATTGAGATCGTGAAAGGCAACATATGCGACCTGTCCCGGTTTGCGGATGAATCCTTTGACCTGATCTTCAACCCGCCGTCCCTGATGTATATCCCGGACGTCAGCGTGGTGTTCCGGGAATGCTTCCGGGTGCTGGCTAAAGGCGGGGAGCTGATGATCATGGCGCCGGCTCCCATCAACTATATGTGTGACTGGGTGGAGAATGAGCAGGGCGGCTATTACAAGACGGTTCACCGGGTGCCCTGCTGTACCCGGGAGTACGATGATTCCGAGTGGATCGAGTACGGGCACACCATGGAGGAATACCTGGGCGGCATGATCCGATGCGGTTTTGTGCTGAACGGATATCTGGAGTGCCAGGGCGAGGATATTACAGAACTCAATTTCCTGGCCAGGGCAGTAAAACCTGAATAAACAGAGGATGATCATTAAAAATGGAAAGAATCGGAGCGGTCCAGGCCTGCGTGGACAAAATCGTAGCGGCACAAACAAAAGAAATTGATATCAAATTCGGCTATGTGCATCTGTACAGCGTTTCACAGACCTGCGCGCTGCTGGCAATGAAACGGCAGCAGAACGTGGAGCTGGCCGCGATTGCCGGCCTGCTGCACGACATCTATGCCTACCAGACAGGAAACAGGAAGGATCATGCCCATCAGGGTGCTGCTGCGGCAAGGAAGATCCTGCAGGAGCTGAATCTGTTTTCAGAAGAAGAGATTGATATGATTTCGCATGCGATTTACCGTCACAGCGATAAAGACGAGGTTGATTCACCCTTTGACGAGGTGCTGAAGGATGCAGACGCGCTGCAGCACTTCCTGATTATGCCGCTGGTTGCTCCTGCACCGCATGAAGCGGCCCGGGTCAGCAAGCTGAAGGAAGAGCTGGGAATCCAATAAAAGCATATTATTCATCCGCTATGATCCCGAAATGGATCATGGCTTTTTTTATACCGTCATCCTCCGGACGGGCGGTGGTCCAGGAGCAGGCAGCCTTCACATCCTCCGGGGCATTGCCCATGGCGATGCTGTGGCCCACATGCTCAAACATGGTCATATCATTCCGGCTGTCGCCGAAGGCATAGCAGTCTTCGAAAGCGACGTTCAGCTTCTGCCGGATGACGTCAATGCCGGTTCCTTTGGAATAGGCGGCGGGGATCACTTCCCAGCCTCCCTTACCACGGTCGATGGCGGTAAACGGCAGGCCGATGGCGGCAGTTGCTTCCTCGAGTCGGTCGATCGGGCCGCGGGTGTCGGAAAAACAGAACATTTTAACTGCCCTGAATTCCGGATCCGTTTCAGTGATGTCCCGGTCTATTCCGTTCTTCCGGGCATAGTCCCGGAAAATGGGGATGGCGGGATGGGCCGGGGCCAGGGGATCGAAATACATGGCGGTATCGCATTCATAGACAACCGGCATTTCCAGGGAAAGAAAAACCTGACGGAGACGCCGGGTCCGGGCTGGGTCATATTCCATGCTCTGCAGCGTTTCACCCCGGAAGACAATCCGGGTGCCGCAGCCCATGATCCAGCCGTCCACCGGGAAACCGTCCAGGCGGTGATCCAGGTTGCAGAGGGTCCGGCCGGTATTGATGAAGATGAGATGACCGTTCTCATGCGCTTTTTCCAGGGATGGCAGGACGGAGGCCGGCAGCTTCCGGCTGTCGTCAAACAGGGTTCCGTCGATATCGAAAAACAGCAGCATGAATACCCTCCAAAGGTCAGGAATGAGTCTCTATTGTAGCCGGATTGGCGATTCTTTTCAACAAAAAACGGAGACCGGACAGGTCTCCGTACAGGACAATTGTTTATGTGCTTTATTTCCGGATGCCCCTGACAGCCAGGGAAACGGCATAGCACAGGGCGGAAACCAGCACGATGGACGCGCCGGCACTGGTATCCAGATAATAGGAAAGGGTCAGGCCGAGGAGGCCGCTGAAGAGGGCCAGGACCACGGACCAGACCGCATGCTGGCGGGAGGACCGGGCGAGGTTGCGGCCTGCGGCGGCCGGCAGGATCAGCAGGGCGTTGATCAGCATAACGCCGACCCAGCGGATGGAAAGCATGACCGCGACAGCGACCATGACCACAAAGGCGCATTCCACCAGGCGGGTTTTGATGCCGCGGCTGCGGGCCAGGAAGCTGTCCACGCTGGTAAGCAGCAGGGAGTTATACAGCAGGGCCCACAGGACCAGCGTGCCGATGAGGGCCAGGAGCAGCCAGAGCAGGTCGGAGGGGGTGACGGCCAGTACGTCGCCGATCAGCAGGGAGGAATACTTCGCAAACTTTCCGCCCCGGGCGAGGATCAGCAGACCCGCAGCCACGGAGGTGGAGGAGAATACGGAAATGACGGTATCGGTGGAAGCAGAGCCGGACTGCTTGATGACGCAGATCAGGATGGCCCAGATGATTCCGAAAACCAGCATGGCAACCAGATCGTTCCGCAAGCCGAGGATGATGCCCAGGCCGATACCGGTGAGGGCGGAATGGCCCAGCGCGTCTGAGAAGAAAGCCATCTGGTGATTGACCGCCATGGTGCCCAGCAGGCCCAGGAGCGGGGTCAGCAGCAGGATCGCCAGGAAGGCGTTTTTCATGAAAGAGTACTGATAAGCCTCCAGCGGGAGGATTGCACCGAGGATGCTGTAGATCGTATCCATCATTCCGCCTCCTCTTCTTCACCGCTGTAGCCGAATACGGCAGAAAACTCCGGAGAGGAGAAAACGCTCTCAGCGGAGCCCTGGGCAAGGACTGATTTGTCCAGCAGGACCACATGGTCGGCGTATTCCCGGACAAAGCGCAGGTCGTGACTGACCAGCAGGATGGCCATGTGATGGGTCTGCTTCAGATCCAGAAGCGTATCCAGGAACATTTTCAGGCCGTTGCGGTCGATGCCGCTGACCGGTTCATCCAGCACCAGCAGGTCCGGCGCGGGATTCATGGCCAGGGCCAGGAGAACGCGCTGCAGTTCACCGCCGGAACAGCGGCCCAGAGGCCGGTCCGCCAGATCGCCGGCATTGACGGCGGCAAGGGCTTCATCCACCAGCGCACGAGTCTTTTTGCCGACGCCGGTCCAGACCGGACGCTTTGAAAGAGAGGCGGCCATGAAATCCCGGACTGTGAGGGGCATTTCCCGGTCAAACTGCAGATGCTGCGGTACATAGCCGGTCCGCAGGTGAGGAATATCCAGCCCGCGGCCGTCCACATGATGAATCAGGCCTGTGTGGGGAAGCTCTCCCAGCAGGGCGCGGATCAGTGTGGTTTTACCGGCACCGTTCTGGCCGATGAGTACGGTGAGCTGTCCGCAGTGGATGTGCATGGACACATCCTGGAGCAGGGTCTGGCCGCCGCGGCGGACAGTAATCCGGTCCAGATCGATGTGACAAAGCTCGCAGTGATGCAGGGGCATTGATCTTCCCGCCTCCTTGAAATTCAGCGCATGATGATGTATTATAGCATAGATTCCTATGCGAAGGAATATTATAAGGAAACGGGAGCGTATACGTCATGATTGCACTGGCTTGTGACCATACCGGAGTGGCCCTGAAACAGGAACTGATGAAGATGCTGGACGAGATGGGACTCGCCTGGAAAGACTACGGCAATTATGATGCGAATAACCGGGACGACGACTACCCGGTATACGGATACAAGGCTGCAAAAGCCGTTGCGGACGGCGAATGCGACCGGGGTATCCTGATCTGCGGCACCGGTATCGGCATCGGCATCGCCGCCGGCAAGGTGAAGGGCATCCGCGTCTGCACCTGCAGCGACGTGTACAGCGCAGAACTGAGCAAACGGCACAACAACAGCAACATCCTGACCATGGGTGCCCGGGTGGTGGGCACAGAGCTGGCGAAGATGATCGCGAAGCACTGGCTGACCGCCGAGTTTGAGGGCGGCCGCCATCAGCGGCGCATCGACATGATCGCGAGGATTGAAAACGGAGAAGCTCCGGAAGCGTAAACCGCTGTCCGGAGCATGTTATGAAAGGCAGAATATGGCGAAGATTATCGCAATTGCGAACCAGAAGGGCGGCGTGGGTAAAACAACCACAGCCGTGAACCTGTCCGCGGCCATTGCGCAGGCAGGCAAAAAGGTCCTGATGGTAGACCTGGATCCCCAGGGGAACACAACCAGCGGCTTCGGCAGGAGCGTGAACGAGCGCAGCTCGGTTTACGACGCGCTGATGGGCCGCGCGGATCTGAAAAACTGCATTCAGGACACGGATATCAAAAAGCTGAAGCTGATCGGATCGGACATCCGCCTGGCAGGCGCCGAAGTGGAACTGGTCAGCGTAAAGGACCGGGAGTTTTTCCTGAAGAAGCTGCTGGGCGTGGTGCGGGACGATTATGATTTCATTTTCGTGGACTGCCCGCCGAGCCTGAGCCTGCTGACGCTGAACGCCATGGCAGCAGCAGACAGCGTGCTGGTGCCGATCCAGTGTGAGTACTACGCGCTGGAGGGCGTGACCAGCCTGATGAACACCGTGAACCGGGTGAAACACACCTTCAATCCCCGGCTGGAGATCGAGGGCATCCTGCTGACCATGCTGGACGGCCGGACGAACCTGGGCCTGCAGGTGGTGGACCAGGTCAAGAAGCACTTCAAGAAGGCGGTGTTCGCGACCACGATTCCGCGGAACGTCCGCCTGGGTGAAGCGCCCAGCCACGGAGAACCGATCTGCATTTACGACCCGCGGAGCAGCGGCGCCCTGGCCTATGAATCCCTGGCCAAGGAAGTCCTGTCCCGCAACAAGAAAAAGAAGTAAGCAATAGGAGACTGCAGTTATGCCGAAGAAGACGCACGGCCTCGGAAGGGGACTGGACTCCCTGTTCGCGGGAGCCGAAGACTGGGGAACCAGTATCCAGGAAATCCCCGTGGGCGAACTGGATCCGAACCCGGATCAGCCCCGGCGCACCTTCAGCCCGGAAAGCATCAGCCAGCTGGCGGACAGCATCCGGGAACAGGGTGTATTGCAGCCCTTGCTGGTTGCTCCCGCGGGGGGCGGCCGCTATATGATCATTGCCGGTGAACGCCGCTACCGCGCGGGCCGTGAAGCCGGACTGGAGACGCTGCCCTGCATCGTCAAGGATATTGACGTGATCCGGCAGCGTGAAATCGCGCTGATTGAGAACCTGCAGCGCGAGGACCTGAACCCCATCGAAGCCGCGAAGGGCATCCGTGCCCTGATGGACCAGTGCGGCTATACGCAGGAGAAGGTCAGCTTCCGCCTGGGCAAGAGCCGTCCGGCGGTGGCCAACATGCTGCGCCTGCTGCAACTGCCGGACGAAGTGACCGAGATGGTGAAGGACGGCCTGCTGACCGCCGGCCATGCCCGGGTGCTTGCCGGTGTGAACAGCAGCGCGGAACAGCTGCGCCTTGCCCATAAAGCAGTGGACGAAGGCCTGAACGTGCGCCAGATGGAGCAGCTGGTGAAGGCCCTGGGCGCCAAGCCCAAGAAGAAAGCCGCACCGAAGCGCCTGCCTGCGGAACTGAACGAACTGCAGGAAAAGATCCTGCGCCGGACCGGACTGAAGAGCACCCTGACGGGCAGCATCTCCAAGGGACGGATTGTGCTGCAGTACAGCAGCCGGGAAGAGCTGGAGAGGCTGAATGACATCCTCGATAAGATCGGGGAGTAAGAGGTAGGAAGTAGGAAGTAGGAAGTAGGAGGGGAACGATCCGAGAGGTGACCCAGTGGGTCATTCGCCGTAGGCGAAGACGAGGCGAGTGAGTCAACCGAAACGAGCAATGCGACCGCTCCAAGGGAGCAGTGCGACGATTGAGGTTGCGGATAGGAGTTTTTCTACTACTTTAACCTTTTAAGGAGAAGGCATGGGAAAGAACGAGCTGCCGAAGGAGCCGTACTGGGACGGACCGCTGTCACATCCCTTTTACAGCAAGGTAGTCAAGCGGATCCTGGATCTGCTGCTGGCACTGATCCTGCTGATTCCCGGATTGATTGTGATGATTCCGCTGGCCATCTGGGTCAAGCTGGATTCGGAAGGCCCGGTTTTCTACCGGGCGGTACGGGGCGGTTATCATAACCAGCCCTTCCGTATTTTCAAGTTCCGCAGCATGGTGGTGGACGCTGACAAGACCGGCGGCTGCACCGCCAAGAACGACGACCGGGTGACCCGGGCAGGCCGGGTGATGCGGCGGCTGAAGCTGGACGAGCTGCCCCAGCTGTTCAACATTATCAAGGGTGACATGAGCTTTGTCGGCCCGCGGCCAGAACTGCTGCTGTACACAGAGCAGTATACGGAGGAACAGCAGTGCATCATGTGGGTGCGGCCGGGCATCACGGACCGGAGCAGCATCGTGTATATTGCCCAGGATGAGATCGTGGGCGAGGAAGATCCGGTAGCCAACTTTGAACGGCTGATCCTGCCGGAGAAGAACCGCCTGCGGGTGGAATACGCCAGGAGCCAGAGCTTTGCGCTGGACGCGGGACTGTTCCTGGAGACGATCAAGGGCGTGTTCAAAAAAGCGGATGATATGAGGAAAGAGAATAAGTAAATTCACAATTCATAATTCATAATTCACAATTATGAATGGTGGAACCAAAGTCGGCGATCCTCCTGCATGGAGTGTATCGATGCAGTAACATTCCTGATTTGAAGGAAACACTATCAATTATGAATTATGAATTATGAATTAAGAAGGAGACGGCATGGAAAGCTACGAGGCGCTGGTGCACAGCGGGTTTGAAGGGGAACCGGACGTCCGGGATCCGAAAACGCTGGCCTGGCTGATTCGCAGGAACGGTCTGGAAATGACCCACCTGAGCCGGGGCAGCCATATCGGCAGCGTACTCAGTGTCGCGGAGATTATCGCGGTGCTTTATGCCCGCGTGCTGAATGTGGATCCGAAGGAACCGAAGAAGCCGGACCGGGACCGCCTGATTCTGAGCAAGGGTCACGCGGGCAGCGCGGTATACGCCGCACTGGCGGAGACCGGCTTTTTTCCTGTTGAACAGCTGAAGACACATTACGCCAACGGATCGATCCTGTCCGGTCATGTGAGCCATAAGGGCGTGCCGGGAGTGGAGGTTTCCACCGGTTCCCTGGGACATGGCCTGGGCATAGGGACCGGCATGGCGCTGGGCGCAAAGATGGACGGCGCCCAGTGGCGGACCTATGTGGTGCTGGGAGACGGCGAGTGCGACGAGGGATCCGTATGGGAAGCCGCGCTGCAGGCGGCCCAGTACAAGCTGGACCGGCTGATTGCCGTGGTTGACTACAACCATATGCAGAGCCTGGCCACGGTGGATGAGACCCTGCGGCTGGAACCCTTTGAGCAGAAATGGAAGGATTTCGGCTGGAACGCGATCAGCGTGGACGGCCATGATACAGAAGCCCTGCTGAAGGCTTTTGAGTGGGCAAAGGAAAACGCCGGCAGCCGGAAACCGTCGGTGATCCTGGCCCATACCGTGAAGGGCAAAGGGATCTCCTTTATGGAGAACAACATCCTGTGGCATTACCGGACGCCCCAGGGCGAGGAATATGACGCAGCACTGAAGGAACTGGAGGCAATCAGACCGTGAGAGACGCGTTTGCGCGGGTCCTTGAGGAGGAGATGGAGCAGAACGAGCGGATCGTCCTGATTACGGGCGACCTGGGCTTTGGCGTGCTCCGGCAGATCCACAGGCGCTTTCCGGACCGGCTGATTAACGCCGGCATCGCGGAACAGGGCATGGTCAGCATGGCTGCCGGCCTGGCGACCACGGGCAGGACCGTGCTGGTTTATTCCATCGGCAACTTTCCGGTGCTCCGTCCGCTGGAACAGATCCGGAACGACTGCGTGTACCACAAGGCGGACGTGAAGATCGTATGCGTGGGCGGCGGCTTCGTATATGGAAGCCTGGGCATGAGCCATCACGCGACGGAAGATATGTCCGTGATGCGCGCGATTCCGGAAATGATCTGCTATACGCCCGGCGATCCCGCGGAGACCGAGGCTGTGACCCACGACATGATCTGGCGGAAGGGCACATGCTATCTGCGGCTGGGCCGGGGCAATGAACCGAAAGTGCATGAAGGCCCGGTGAAGGGCTGGTCCTTTCCCAAGGCCATTACGCTGCGGGGCGGCAAGGATATAGCCATCCTGAGCTGCGGCGGCATCCTGACCCAGGCGATGGACGCGGCGGAGCGGCTGGCGGAGAAAGGCATCAGCGCGCGGGTGGTGAGCTTCCCCTGCCTGAAGCCCCTGGACACTGACACGGTGAAGGAACTGCTGGCAAACTTCCGGCGGATTATCACCGTGGAAGAGCATACGATCATCGGCGGCTTCGGCAGCGCGGTCTGCGAACTGGCTGCGGAAGAGGGAACCGGATGCCGGGTGAAGCGGATCGGACTGAACGACTGCTTTACCACCGTGGTGGGAGACCGGCAGTACCTGAGAGAGATATACGGGATGGACGGGAAAGCCATTGCCGACAAGGCGGAAGCTTTCCTGGAAGAGTGAGGCGCGAAGATGAAAAGGGAACTGACGCTGGACGAGATCCACGAGGAGCTGCTCTGCCAGCTGCGGGACATCAAGGCGATCTGTGACAGGCACGGGATTGAGTACAACCTGATGTGCGGAACGCTGCTGGGCGCGGTGCGCCACAAGGGGTTCATTCCCTGGGATGACGACGTGGACCTGCTGATGACCCGGGAGGAATTCACCAAATTCCGTCAGATTTATCCCAAAGAATGTGACAGCCGGTTTGAGCTGACCTACCTGGACACCTGGACACCCCGGGTGATGAACCGGGATCCGGAGAAGGCGGCCGCCTTTACGGACTTCTTTATCCTGGATCCGCTGCCGCCGGAAGGCTGGCAGAGGAAACTGCATCTGCTGCACCTGCACCTGCTGCAGGGCATGATGAAAAAGAACGTGGATTACAGCCGGTTCAACCTGAAGAACCGGATCCTGCTGAAGGCGACCCACCTGCTGGGCATGCCCTTCAGCTATGCCTGGAAAGCAAAGCGGTACGACAAGGTGTCCACCCGGATCAGGAGCGGGAACGACCTGCACATGTCCAATGGCGCGTTTGAGCTGATGACGCATGTGTGGCATCCGGAACAGTTTGCCGAAAAAATCACGGCGCCCTTTGAGGACGTGGAGTGCCTGATTCCGAAGAAGTATGACGAGGTGCTGACCGTGCTCTTCGGACCGGACTATATGATGCCGCCACCGGAAGCGGAACGGGTTGCGAAGCATTTGGATCTCTGATCCAAATACTTCACAACAATTCATAATTCATAATTCACAATTCATAATTTTGAATTGTCAACCTGGCTTTTACTTCCTGAAATAAGGAAAGCTGGCAGTATGTGACATGGAATTGCGGCAGGGAAAAGCATACAATCATTATGAATTATGAATTCTGAATTGTGAATTCAGAGATTGACGAGAAACGGGGATAAGACCAGGTGGACATGTTTTTCTGCCCCCTGTACTCCGGATCAAGCGGAAACGCGCTGTTCTGCCAGTACGGGAACACAAGGCTGCTGATTGACGCGGGGAAGTCCGGGAAGACGATCGAGGACGCACTGGCTTCCATCGGCGCGGATATACGGAGCATCAGCGGGGTACTGATTACCCATGAACACAGCGACCACATTTCCGGCGCGGGCGTGCTGGCGCGGAAATATAACCTGCCGCTGTATGCCACGAGGGAGACCTGGTGGGCGATGCGGGGCAAACTGGGAAAGATTCCGCAGGAATGCATGCGGGAGATCGAAGCCGGAAAGGATTTCTGGCTCGGCGATATCGGCGTGGTACCCTTTTCCATTCCGCATGACGCGGCGGATCCGGTAGGCTTCAGGCTGTACGGCGGAAACCTGAGCGTTTCCACAGCGACGGACCTGGGCTATTTTTCGGAAGATGTGTACGCCAATGTGGCGGGCAGCACGCTGGTGCTGCTGGAAAGCAATCACGACCCGGATATGCTGCGGGCCAACCCGCGGTATAACGCGGCGCTGAAGGCACGGATCCTGGGGGATCACGGCCACCTGAGCAACGAAGCATGCTCATCAGCGCTGCTGCGGCTGATCAATGCCGGGACGGGCAATGTGATCCTCGGCCACCTGAGCGGAGAGAACAATACGCCCACGCTGGCCCGGAAAGTATCCTCTGACGCACTGGCCCGGGAAGGCATCCGGCCGGGGGAGGACATCCGGATGGAGGTAGCGCTGCGGGACGAGGTCGGCAGCGTCTATATACTGAAAGAGAGAACATAAGGTTATGATTATACTGGCCCTTCAGGACGTAAAGAAGAGCTTCGGCACCCATGAGGTGCTGAAGTCTGTTTCCTTTACCCTTCAGGACGGGGAACGGATGGGCCTGGTTGGAGTCAACGGCAGCGGCAAAAGTACCATCATGAAGATCATTGCCGGACTGGAAACTGCCGACAGCGGCACCGTGAGCATGCAGAAAGGGCTCCGGATCGGTTATCTGGCCCAGCAGGGCGAGCTGACCGGGGAGGAGACGGTGCTGGAAACGCTGGAGAGCGTCTTTGAACCCCAGCGGCGTATGGAAGCGGAACTGCGGTCCCTGGAGCAGGAAATGGCTGAATCCGGGTCTGATCCGGAAGCACTGCGGATCCTGGGCGGGAAATATGACACGCTGACCCGGGAGTTTGAACGGAGTAACGGCTACGGATGGCGGTCTTCTGTGCAGGGTGTGCTGGCCGGTCTGGAGCTCCGGGAGTTCCAGGATATGAAGACAGGACTGCTGTCCGGCGGCGAGCGCACCAGGCTGTGCCTGGGACGGATGCTGCTGACGGAACCGGATCTGCTGCTGCTGGACGAACCGACCAACCACCTTGACCTGAAGAGCATTGCCTGGCTGGAAGAGTACCTGGCTGCTTTCCACGGCGCTGTGCTTGTCATCAGCCACGACCGGTATTTCCTGGACCGGGTGTGCGGCCGGATGGCGGAGCTGCTGCTGGGCAATGTAGAGACATACAGCGGAAACTATACCGAATACCTGGAAAAGCGGACGGCTGTGTACGAAAACCGGATGCGGGCCTGGAAGCTGCAACAGAAGGAAATCGCCCGGCAGGAAGCCATTATCGCCATGTACCGCCGGTTCAATAAGGAGAAGAGCATACGGATTGCCAACAGCAAGCAGAAACGGCTGGATATGGTTGAACGGCTGGAGAAGCCTGAAGATGAAAGCACAATCCGGTTCCGGTTTGAAACCCGGCGGCGTACGGGTGACGACGTGCTGATGACCGAAGGCCTGAGTAAGGGCTACGGGGACCGGATCCTGTTCAGGGATCTGAAGATGCACGTCCGCGCCGGAGACCGGATTGCCCTGATCGGTGACAACGGCACAGGCAAGAGTACGCTGCTTAAATGCCTGATCGGCGTGGAAAAGCCGGACGCAGGTGTAATCCGCTGGGGAACAGGCGTGGATCTGGGATACTACGACCAGCACCAGTCGGAGCTGCATGAGAACAAAACCGTGCTGGATGAGGTATGGGACCGGTTCCCGAGAATGGAACAGTATGAGGTGCGGGGAGCGCTGGGCCTGTTCCTGTTTACCGGGGATGAGGTTTTTGAGCCGGTCAGTACCCTGAGCGGCGGCGAGAAGGGCCGGGTGGCCCTGACGGAGCTGATGCTGCGGAAGGATAATGTGCTGCTGCTGGACGAACCGACCAACCACCTGGACATGGACAGCCGCGAAGTGCTGGAGAACGCGCTGAGCGATTTCCCGGGGACGATTATCTCGGTCAGCCATGACCGTTACTTTATCAACCGCTTTGCTGAAAAGGTCTGGGTACTGGATGGAAACGAGATCAAGGAGTACCTGGGCAACTATGACAGCTACGCGCTGAAGGTCAGCCGTGACCAGGAACCGGACGGCAGTGCTCCGCAGCAGACCCGGACAGCGATGGACAAGGAAAAGCGCAGGAGCCGGGAAGAAGAAAGGAAACTCCGGGAACAGAAGGAAGCGCTGAAGGCGGCGGAGCAGGCGATTGCCCGCGCGGAGAAGGAAGCCGGAGAGATGGAGGCGGAACTGGCGGATCCGGAGATCTGGAAAGATCCGGACAAGGCAGCCGAAACCACCCGGCGGTATAACGCCCTGAAGGATGAGATTGAGCGCCTGTATGAACAATATGATGCGCTTGAGAGCAGTCTGTAATACAAGATACAGTATATGACGCCCGGAACCGAAAGGTTCCGGGCGATTTGTATGTTTCAGGGGGACTGTAAATAGACACACATGATGGGGTGTATATAAATATCGGACGAAAGCATTGATAAATAAAGAAAGATTATGTTGTAAAATTGAAAAATATTTTTTTGAGACCAGGAAAAGGGAGAATAGGCGAAAAATAGGGACACACCAGTAACAGTGTTCACATTGGAATGACGTAAAGCACGTAAAACCGTCGTTTACAGGAAATCGAAAAAGTAAAAAAGTTCAAAAAAAATTTCAAAAAACTGCTTTTTACCTCTTGAAAAAAAATCAGAACTCATATATAATTCTCCTGTTGTCTGTTTAGGGATGAAGTGGTAAGTTGCCGTCCGGCCAGACGGGTAATTATCACGGACCAGCCCGCTAATCGGGCGACGGACTCGAAGGCGTCAGAGAGGATCTGCACCTGCAGTGGATCCCGGAGAACGCAAACGAGAACGAATTGAGGAGGTTAACAGGAATGGCCAACCAGAAAATCCGTATCAAGCTGAAGAGCTACGAGCACAAACTGATCGACCAGAGCGCGGAGCGGATCGTTGAAACCGCAAAGCGTACCGGCGCTCGTGTCTCCGGCCCCATCCCGCTCCCCACGGAAAGGGAGATCGTCACTATCCTTCGCGCCGTCCATAAGTACAAGGACAGCCGCGAACAGTTCGAACGCCGCACCCATAAGCGGTTGATCGACATCAACAATCCGAATCCCAAGACGGTGGACGCCATGATGAAGCTCGATCTTCCTGCTGGTGTCGAAATCGAAATGAAACTGTGAGGCAGGAGGAGCGATTAATATGAAGAAAGCGATCGTGGGCAAAAAGATCGGCATGACGCAGGTCTTCACTGAAGACGGCCGTCTCGTACCGGTCACCGTGATTGAAGCGGGCCCCTGCACAGTGGTGCAGACCAAGAACATCGAAAGCGACGGCTACGATGCCGTACAGGTCGGTTTCGGCGACCTGACCGAGAACCGCGCCAAGAAACTGCTCACCAAGCCTGAAATCGGCCACTTCAAGAAGGCCGGCGTGGAGGCCAAGCGCACCCTGCGTGAATTCCGGTTTGAAGACTGCAGCAGCTACAAAGTCGGCGACGTTCTGAAGTGCGACCAGTTCGCCCAGGGCGACAAGATCGACATCACCGGAACCAGCAAGGGTCACGGATACACCGGTCCCATCCAGCGGTGGAACCAGCACACCGGCCCCATGGCTCACGGCTCCAAGTATCACCGCGGCGTGGGTTCCATGAGCGCGAACTCCGACCCCAGCCGGGTATTCAAGAACAAGCACATGGCCGGCCACTACGGTGTGGATAAGGTCACGGTGCAGAACCTGGAAGTCGTCCAGGTGGACGCGGAACGCAACCTGCTGCTGGTCAAGGGCGCTGTGCCCGGCCCCAACGAAGGTCTGCTGATTATCCGTGACACCTGCAAGGCCTGAAGCTGAGCAAGGAGGAAGAGACAATGGCAAAAACCGCACTTTATAATATGGAAGGAAAGACCATCGGCGAAGTTGAGCTGAGCGACGAGATCTTCGCGGCTCCGATCAACGAAGCAGCGATGCACCTGATGGTCCGCTCCTACCTGGCAGCACAGCGCCAGGGAACACAGAGCTCCCTGACCCGCGGCGAAGTCCGCGGAGGCGGCCGGAAGATCTACCGCCAGAAGGGCACCGGTAACGCCCGCCACCATGGCAACCGCGCACCCCAGTTCAAGCACGGCGGTGTCGTGTTCGCCCCCAAGCCCCGTGATTACGATCTGGCCGTGAACAAAAAGGTTCGCCGCCTGGCTTTCAAGAGCGCCATGACCACCAAGCTGAACGCTGGCGAGATCATCGTTGTTGACAAGCTGGAGCTGAAGGATGCCAAGACCAAGCTGATGGCCGAAACGCTGAAGAAGCTGCAGGCTGAAAAGAAGGCCCTGGTGATCCTGCCCGAGCGTGAAGAGAGCATCATCCGCGCGACCGCGAACCTGCCCCAGGCGAAGGTCAGCTACGTGAACACTCTGAACGTTTACGACATCCTGAACGCCGACAAGCTGGTTATGACCGTTGCGGCCAAGGAAAGCGTCGAGGAGGTGTACGCATGAAGAACCCCCATGACATCATCAAGCGGCCGATCCTGACGGAAAAGGCTTACGAAGGAATCGACGAGAAGCGCTACGTTTTCGAAGTCGACATCAAGGCCAACAAGGCCGAGATCAAGAACGCCATTGAAACCGTGTTCGCGGAAGACGGCGTGAAAGTTGCCAAGGTTAACACCCTGCGCACCATCGGTAAGATGAAGCGCCAGGGCCGCACCCAGGGCATGACCCCCGAAACCAAAAAGGCCTATGTGATTCTGAAGAAGGACTCCAAGCCCATCAAGTTCTTCGAAGGCATGGCACAGTAACGCAAGGGAGGAACGAAAGAAATGGCTATCCGAGTTTACAAGCCGACTTCGCCCGCCCGGCGGCATATGTCGGTTCTGACCTTTGAAGAGGTCACCAAGAAAGCGCCCGAGAAGAGCCTGACCGAGGTTCTGAAGAAGAACAGCGGCCGGAACAAGCAGGGCAAGATCACCGTCCGTCATCAGGGCGGCGGCAACAAGCGGAAATACCGCATCATCGACTTCAAGCGCGACAAGGTGGATATCCCCGCCAAGGTCAGCGCGATCGAGTACGACCCGAACCGCAGCGCCTTCATCGCCCTGCTGAACTATGTAGACGGCGAGAAGCGCTACATCCTGGCTCCTCTGGGCCTGAAGGTCGGGGACACCGTGATCAGCAGCGACAGCGCGGACATCAAGCCCGGTAACGCCCTGCCGATCAGCAACATCCCCGTTGGTACCCTGATCCACAACCTGGAGCTGAAGCCCGGCCGCGGCGGCCAGCTGGTACGCAGTGCCGGCATGAGCGCCCAGCTGATGGCTAAGGAAAATGGTTTCGCTCAGGTCCGCCTGCCCAGCGGCGAAATGCGGAAGCTTCCGCTGAACGCCAAGGCCACCATCGGTACCGTGGGTAACACCGATCACGAGAACGTACGCCTGGGTAAAGCCGGCCGCGTTCGCCACATGGGTATCCGGCCCACCGTCCGCGGTGTGGTTATGAACCCCTGCGATCACCCGCACGGCGGCGGCGAGGGCAAGAGCCCCGTTGGTATGCCGGCTCCTGTTACTCCCTGGGGTAAGCCCGCTCTGGGTCTGAAGACCAGGAAGCACAAGAAGTATTCCAACAAGATGATCGTCAAGCGCGCAAGCTCGAAGTAAAGGAGGCACCTGAAAGATATGAGTCGTTCCGTAAAGAAGGGCCCTTATGTAGAGCCCGCGCTGATGAAGCGCATCACCGAGATGAATGCGAGCGGCAAAAAAGCGGTCGTGAAGACCTGGAGCCGTTCCAGCACGATCTTCCCGGACTTTGTGGGCCATACCGTTGCTGTGCATGACGGCCGGAAGCATGTTCCGGTTTATGTAACAGAGGACATGGTCGGTCATAAGCTGGGCGAGTTCGCCCCCACCCGCACCTTCCGCGGCCACGCCGGGGACAAGAACAGCGCGCGGAAGTAATTGAAAGAGGAGGAAAAACGAAATGGCTACCCGTTCGAAAGAAAAGGCAGCGGCCCGTAAGGCGAACGCCGACAAGCGTCCCCAGGCTCATGCCAAGTACATTCGCATCTCTCCTCGGAAGGTGAAGATCGTGATCGATCTGATCCGCGGGAAGAGCGTGGATGAAGCCGCAGCGATCCTGCAGTTCACCCCCAAGGCCGCGAGCCCCGTGGTCCTGAAGGTTCTGAACAGCGCCATCGCCAACGCGGTGAACAACCAGGAACTGAACCGTGACAACCTCTACGTCGCCGAAGTGTATGCCAATCCCGGTCCTACGCTGAAGCGCTACGTTGCCCGCAGCCGCGGCAGCGCGTCACCGATGCTCAAGCGCACCAGCCACATCAGCGTGGTGCTGGACCAGAAGTAAGGCGAAGGAGGAAAAGACATGGGTCAGAAAGTAAATCCCCACGGTGCACGGGTCGGAGTCATCTATGACTGGAGCACCCGCTGGTACGCCGGGAAGAAGGATTTTGCCAACAATCTGGTGGAAGATTTCAAGCTTCGCAAGATGCTGAAAGAAAAGTACTACTCCACCGGTATCAGCCACATTGATATCGAACGTACGGCGCAGACCATGACAGTGAACATCTTCACTGCCAAGCCCGGCATGATTATCGGCCGCGGCGGCGCCGGCATCGAAGAGCTCAAGAAGAACATCACCGAGTTCCTGGGCCGTCCCTGCCACATCAACGTGATGGAGATCAAGCAGCCCGACGCCGATGCTCAGCTGGTTGCTGAGAACATCGCCCAGCAGCTCGAGAAGCGCATCAGCTTCCGCCGTGCTCTGAAGCAGGCCATGGGCCGCAGCATGAAGATCCCGGGAGTCAAGGGTATCAAGACTGCTGTCAGCGGACGTCTGGGCGGCGCCGATATCGCCCGCAGCGAGCACTATCATGACGGATCTATTCCGCTGCAGACCCTGCGCGCGAACATCGACTACGGCTTCTCCGAAGCTAAGACCACTTACGGCCGTCTGGGCGTTAAGGTCTGGATCTACAAGGGCCAGATCCTGCCCCGGGCCAAGAAAGCCCCTGCCGGGAAGGAGGGAAAGTAAGCCATGTTAATGCCCAAGAGAGTTAAACACCGCAAGCAGTTCCGCGGCCGCATGAAGGGTAAAGCCCAGCGGGGCAACACCCTGGCTTACGGCGAATTCGGACTGCAGGCCACCGAACCGCACTGGGTTACCAGCCAGCAGATCGAGGCGGCCCGTATCGCCCTGACCCGTTACACCAAGCGTGGCGGTCAGGTATGGATCAAGATTTTCCCCGACAAACCGGTAACGGCCAAGCCCGCCGAGACCCGCATGGGTTCCGGTAAAGGCGCTCCTGAGTACTGGGTAGCCGTGGTTAAGCCCGGCAGAGTGCTGTTTGAAATCGCCGGCGTCTCCGAAGAAGTCGCCCGTGAAGCGCTCCGTCTGGCCAGCCACAAGCTACCTCTGAAGACCAAGCTGATCACCAAGGCAACCGAAGCCGCTAAGGCAGCCGCAGAAGTGACAGCCAAAGAAGCGGGTGGTGAAGAAGCATGAAGGCGAATGAATTGAATGCCATGAGCAAGGAACAGCTCGAGCAGAAGGTTAAGGAACTGAAGAGCGAACTGTTTGGCCTTCGCTTCCAGCTCGCGACGGGCCAGCTGCAGAACACCATGCAGATCAGCCAACTGAAGCGCGATATCGCACGGTGTAAGACGATCCTTCGGCAGAAGGATGAAGCCTGAGAAAGGAGGCAGCTGGAACAATGGAAGAAAGAGGACTTCGTAAAACAAGGATCGGCGTTGTGGTCAGCGACAAGATGGACAAGACCTGTGTCATCCAGATCAAGACCCGCGTCCGTCATCCCCTGTACGGAAAAATCATGAACAAGACCAGCAAGCTGAAGGTTCATGATGAAAATAATGAATGCGGCATCGGAGATACCATCAAAGTGATGGAAACCCGTCCGCTGAGCAAGGACAAGCGTTGGCGTCTCGTTGAGATCATCGAGAAAGCTAAGTAATTTAAGGAGGAAACCGCTATGATTCAGCCGCAAACCCGGCTTAAGGTAGCCGATAATTCCGGCGCCAAGGAAATCATGTGCATCCGTGTTCTGGGCGGTTCTTTCCGGCGTGACGGCAGCATCGGTGATGTCATCGTGGCCAGCGTCAAGACTGCAACCCCCGGCGGCACCGTGAAGAAGGGCGAGGTCGTCAAGGCCGTTATCGTCCGTATGCGCAAGAACAAGCGCCGTCCTGACGGCAGCTACATCAAGTTTGACGACAACGCCGCCGTCATCATCAACGACCAGAATATGCCCCGCGGAACCCGTATCTTTGGGCCCGTGGCTCGCGAGCTGCGTGAGAAGGATTTCATGAAGATCGTCTCTCTGGCTCCCGAAGTACTGTAAGGAGGCAGAACGGTAATGCATGTAAAGAGTAAAGATACCGTGATCGTTATCAGCGGCAAGGACAAGGGCAAGAAGGGTAAGATCTCCGCTGCTTTCCCGAAGCTGAACCGTGTGACGGTTGAAGGCGTGAATGTTGTCACCAAGCATCAGAAGGCCCGCAACGCCATGACCCCCGGTGGCATCATCCACAAGGAAATGCCCATCGACGCCAGCAACGTTATGCTGGTTTGCCCCAAGTGCGGCAAGCCCACCCGTGTCAACAACAAGGCCGAAAAGGTCACTGATGAAAACGGCAAGAGCCACCGCAAACTGATCCGCGTCTGCAAGAAGTGCGGCGCCGAAATCGACTGATAAGGAGGAAGAGCCAAATGGCAACCAGAATCAAGGAAAAATATCTGGCCGAGGCGATTCCTGCCCTGGAGGAAAAGTTCGGCTACAAGAACGCCATGCAGGTTCCGAAGCTCGCCAAGATCGTCATCAACATGGGTCTGGGCGATTGCAAGGATAATGCGAAGGCCATGGAAATGGCTGTTAACGAACTGACCGCTATCGCCGGTCAGAAGCCCCTGGTCACCAAGGCCAAGAAGTCCATCGCTAACTTCAAAGTCCGTGAGGGCATGAACGTTGGCGCCAAGGTCACCCTGCGCGGTGCCCGGATGGAAGAGTTCATGGATAAGCTGGTCAGCGTTGCCCTGCCCCGCGTCCGCGACTTCCGCGGCGTGAGCGCCAAGGCTTTCGACGGCCGCGGCAACTACAGCCTGGGCATCCGTGAACAGCTGCTGTTCCCCGAAATCGAATACGATAAGGTGGAGAAGATCCGCGGTATGGAAATCGTGTTCGTAACGACCGCGAAGACGGACGAAGAGTGCAAGGAGCTGCTGAGGCTTCTGGGCATGCCCTTCGAGGCGTAATGAGGAGGAGGACAGAATAATGGCAAAACTGAGCATGAAACTCAAGCAGCAGAGGCCGGCCAAATTCTCAACCCGCGCCTACACCCGTTGCCGCATCTGTGGCAGACCCCACAGCGTGCTGCGCAAGTATGGCGTATGCCGCATCTGCTTCCGGGAACTGGCCTATAAGGGACAGATTCCGGGTGTCCGCAAGGCCAGCTGGTAAGCGAAAGGAGGAGACAGGAAATGGTTATTAACGATCCCATCGCCGATATGCTCACCCGCATCCGCAACGGACAGGTGGCCCGGCACGACGCCGTGACCATGCCCGCCAGCAATACCAAGAAGGCGATCGCGAAGATCCTTCTGAACGAGGGATACGTCAAGGCGGTTGACTTTATTGATGACGGACTCCAGGGCGAGATCAAAATCACCCTGAAATATCTGAACGGCAAGCAGACCCCTGTTATCGCGGGTCTGAAGCGCATCTCCAAGCCCGGTCTGCGGGTTTATGCCCGCAGCGAAGAGCTGCCGAAGGTTCTCGGCGGCCTGGGCATCGCCATCATCAGCACCAGCAAGGGACTGATGACCGACAAGGAAGCACGGAAGGCTGCCATCGGCGGCGAAGTGCTGGCGTACATCTGGTAATCACCGTTCACGCATAAAGTCGTAACGGGTAGAAATTTGCCGAAAGGCAAAAAACATTCGTGTTACTGACCGCAGAGGAGGAATGACAAAATGTCTCGAATCGGAAAACTTCCGATCACAGTACCCGCGGGCGTGACGGTGATGGTGGACGAGAACAACCTGGTGACAGTGAAGGG
Organism: Clostridiales bacterium FE2011; assembly: GCA_017569305.1. Classification (NCBI taxonomy): domain Bacteria; kingdom Bacillati; phylum Bacillota; class Clostridia; order Eubacteriales; species Clostridiales bacterium FE2011. Next base: position 2,673,918 of record CP069418.1, read on the forward strand.
CCCCAAGGGCACCCTGAGCCAGCAGGTTAATCCCGACATCACCATCAAACAGGAAGGCAATGTCCTGACCCTGGAACGCCCCACTGATTCCAAGCCCCACAAGGCCATGCATGGTCTGTACCGGGCGCTGGTAAACAATATGGTCGTCGGCGTGACCGAAGGTTTCGCCAAGACCCTGGAGATGGTTGGTACCGGTTACCGCGCTGCCGCGGAAGGCAAGACCCTGACCATCAACATCGGCTTCAGCCACCCCGTGGTTCTTGAAGCTCCCGAAGGAATCACCTTCGAAACTCCCAACCAGACCACCATCGTGGTTAAGGGAAGCAACAAACAGCAGGTTGGCAACCTCGCGGCGGACATCCGCGCCATTCGGAAGCCTGAACCCTATCTGGGCAAGGGCATTAAGTACCAGAATGAGCACATCCGTCGTAAGGAAGGCAAGACCGGTAAGTAAGAGAGGGAGTGACTGCAGATGTTTAAGAAACGTGACCGTAATGAAATTCGCGTGATCCGTCACGCACGGGTACGGAAAAAGATCAGCGGCACCCCCGAAGCCCCGCGTCTTTCCGTATATCGCTCCAACAAGCACATTCAGGCTCAGATCATTGACGACACCAAGGGCATCACCCTGGTGAGCGCCAGCACCATGGATCCCGCACTGAAGGGCCAGCTGGACGAAGTGGACAAGAAGGGTGCCGCCAAACTCGTGGGCAAGCTCATCGCGGAGCGCGCCGTCGAAGCCGGCATCAAGACCGTGGTCTTTGACCGCGGAGGGTACATGTACACCGGGCGCGTCGCCGCTGTGGCTGACGGCGCACGGGAAGCCGGACTTGAATTCTGATAAGGAGGACGACGCAAATGCAACGCACAGAACAGGTCAGCGAATTCAAAGAGCGCCTGGTAGCCGTCAACCGCGTCAGCAAGACTGTTAAGGGCGGCCGCAACATGCGGTTCAGCGCTCTGGTGGTCGTTGGCGACGAGAATGGCCGCGTCGGTGCCGGCATGGGTAAGGCTGCCGAAATTCCGGAAGCTATCCGCAAGGCCAATGAAGACGCTAAAAAGCACCTGGTGAACGTGCCGCTGGACGGCACCACGATTCCCCATGAAATGACCGGATATTATTCCACCGCGAAGTCCGTGCTGATCCCCGCTCCCGAAGGTACCGGTGTGATCGCGGGCGGCGCTGCCCGTGCCGTGCTGGAAATGGCCGGCATCAAGGATATCCGGACCAAGAGTTTCGGAACCAACAACCCGATCAACATGGTTAAAGCTACCATCGAAGCCCTGAAGCAGGTGCGCAGCGCCGAGCAGGTTGCCAAGATGCGCGGCAAGACCGTGGAAGAGATCCTGGGATAAGGAGGCAGAAGAGATGAAACTGAAGATTACCCTGGTGAAGTCTCCGATCGCCAGCCTGCCCAAGCATAAGGCGACCGTCGCCGCTCTGGGCCTGCGTAAAGTCGGCCAGACCGTGACCCAGCCTGATAACCCCGCTATCCGGGGCCAGATCTTCGCCGTGAAGCACATGGTGAAGGTTGAGGAAGTTGACGAATAAAGGAGGTTGAACCCCTATGAAACTGCATGAACTGCGTCCCGCCGAAGGGTCCACTTCCGCTCAGAAGCGGCTGGGCCGCGGCGCCGGATCCGGCCTGGGCAAGACCTCCGGTAAAGGTCACAAGGGTGCCAAAGCCCGCAGCGGCGGCGGCAAGCGGCCCGGATTTGAAGGCGGCCAGATGCCTCTGTACCGCCGTGTGCCTAAGCGTGGATTTACCAACGTATTCGGCACCGATTACGCTACCGTGAATGTTGAACGCCTGGAAGTCTTTGAAGACGGTGCTGTGGTGGATGCCGCCGCTCTGCTCGAGAAGAAGATCATCCGCAAGGAACTGGCCGGTGTGAAGATTCTCGGCGTAGGCGAACTGACGAAGAAGCTGACCGTGAAAGCGGCCAAGTTCTCCGCTACCGCCAAGGAAAAGATCGAAGCCGTCGGCGGAAAGGCCGAGGTGATTTAAAATGATCGAAAGCATTCGTAAGATGTGGAAGATTGGTGAGCTTCGCAAGAAGATCATCTACACGTTCCTGATGCTGCTGGTTTACCGTCTCGTCGGTGTTATCCCGGCACCTGGTGTGGATGCTGTGAAGGTTTTTAACTCCGCCGGCATGTCTAACACGAATCTGCTGGGACTGGTCAACATGATGACCGGTAATGCTTTCGAGAAAATGACGCTGATGGCCATGGGTATTACTCCCTACATCAACGCCAGCATTATTATGCAGCTGCTGACCATCGCTATTCCTGCTCTGGAACGCCTGAGCAAGGAAGAGGACGGCCGTCAGAAGATCAACCGGATTACCCGGTACGTAACCATCGGCCTGGCTGCCCTGCAGGCTATCGGACTTGTCCGCGGCCTGGGCTTCATCAAGGCTGGCTGGATCAACTACGTCCTGGTCGGTGTGAGCATGGCCGGCGGTACCGCCCTGGCTATGTGGATTGGTGAGCGGATTACCGAGAAGGGAATCGGCAACGGCATCAGCCTGCTGATCTTCGCCGGTATCATCTCCAACCTGTTCAACGGTATTGTCAGCGGATTCACCATGGCGAGCGGAAATGCCACCACTTCCGGCTGGCTGACCCTCATCATCGTCGTGGTCACCTGCATCCTGATGACCGTTGTTGTGACCTTTGTGGAACTGGGCGAGCGCAGGATTCCCCTGCAGATCGCCAAGCAGGTGAAGGGCCGCCGCGTATACGGCGGACAGAACACCCACATGAGCCTGAAAGTGGTCTCTGTCGGCGTGCTGCCCCTGATCTTCGCTTATTCCTTCCTGGCTTTCCCGGGAACGATCGCTCAGCTGATCGACCCCAATAAGCAGGGTTGGTTCACACAGTGGTGGGAAGCAAACATGAATCAGGGCAAGATCGGATACATGATCGTTTCCGGTCTGCTGATCATCGCTTTTACTTTCTTCTATTCTTCCATCAGCTTTGATCCCAAGCAGCAGGCTGAACAGCTGCAGCAGCAGGGCGCCGTGATTCCCGGACAGCGGGGCAAGAACATCCGGCAGTACCTGCAGAACATTGTCAGCCGTCTGAACCTGTTCGCAGCATTCTTCCTGGCCATCCTGGCCGCTGTGCCTACGCTGCTGATCACACTGGCTGGTGTGAGCGCGAACAGCATTCCGTTCGCTGCCAGCTCCATCCTGATCGCTGTGAGCGTGTCCCTTGAGACCGTCCGCACCATCCAGGGTGAAATGAGTGTCCGCGGCATCGACATGGACATGGACGGATTCATGTAAGCCGAAGGCTTGCTGAAACCGAATGAATAATGAATTTATTCATTAGAATGATGGAGTGTCATTATGAACATTATCTTCTTAGGGCCTCCAGGGGCCGGTAAGGGAACACAGGCGCAGCGCATCTGCGACGCGCTGAAAATTCCGCAGATCTCCACCGGAGACATTCTCCGCCGGGCGATCAAGGACGGTACTGAGACAGGACTGAAGGCGAAGAGCTTTATCGACGCCGGCAAGCTGGTTCCGGACGAAGTCATCATCGACATCGTGAAGGAACGCCTGGCCATGGATGACTGCAAAGGCGGTTATATCCTGGACGGGTTCCCCCGTACCGTACCGCAGGCGGAAGCCCTGAGCACCTTCGCTACCATCGACAGCGTTATTGAGCTGGCAGTGGACGACCAGGTGCTGGTAGACAGACTGAGCGGACGCCGCGTCTGTCTCAAGTGCGGCGCTACCTACCACGTCAGTATGCTGAACGGCAAGACCACCTGCGACAAGTGCGGTGAGGAACTGATTCAGCGGGATGACGACAAAGCAGAGACCGTGCTGAACCGGCTGCAGGTATATCATGCCCAGACAGCGCCCCTGATCGGATACTACGGACAGAAGGGCCTGCTGAAAACGATCCCCGGGGATCAGGGCATTGACGGTATATTCACGGCGATCATGAACGCCCTTGGAGCGAAAGCATGATCAGCCTGAAAAATTCGAGCCAGATCGCAAAGATGCGTGAAGCAGGGAAGATCCTCCGTGAGGTAGAGGATGAGGTACGCCTGGCCATCAAGCCCGGCGTATCCACCGCGGAACTGGATATCCTGGCTGAAAAGCTGATCCGGAAACACCGCGCGATTCCTTCTTCCCTTCACTATGAGGGCTATCCCTGCAGCATCTGCGCGAGCATCAACGATGAGGTGGTGCACGGCATTCCCAGCGACCGCAGGATCCTGAAGGATGGAGACATCATTTCAGTGGACTGCACGCTGCTCCTCGACGGCTGGCAGGCTGACTCCGCTTTTACAGCGGGCGTCGGAACCATCAGCGAAGAGGCGGAGAAACTGATCCGGGTAACCGAGGAATGTTTCTGGAAAGCCGCCAGGCAGTGTGTGGCCGGAAACCGGCTGGGCGACGTGGGCTATGCAGTCCAGAGCCTGGCCGAAGCGAACGGGTTTGCCCCGATTCGCGAGTTTACGGGCCACGGTATCGGCAGGGAGATGCATGAAGATCCCGCCGTGTACAATTTCGGTGAACCCGGCAGGGGAATGAGACTGCGCAAGGGCATGGTCCTGGCAGTCGAACCCATGATTGCCGCCGGAGACTGGCATCTGTCTGTTGACGATGACGGCTGGTGCGCAAGAACCGTGGATCACAGCCTGACTGCTCATTATGAGCACACACTTGCCATCAACGAAGAAGGGCTTCCGGAACTCCTGACCCTTCCCGGATTTACCTGGGAGGAATAAGGATGAAAGAACCTTTCAGCTTTGAGCCTGGCAGAGTGGTGGAAAGCACACAGGGAAGGGATAAGGGACTTTGCTTCCTGATCCTGGAGAATGTGTCCGAAGGCATCGTCATGATCGCCGACGGCAGCCATCACAAGCTGGAAAACCCGAAGAAGAAAAAGACGAAACATCTGCGCGCAAAACCGGTGCTGCTGAACCTGAAGGCTTTGCGGCCGGAAGGCGGAGCGCTGCAGAACAGCGATCTGAGAAGAGCGCTGGAAGACAACGGTTTTGCCGATAAACGCTCGCTGCGAGAGGGGGACTGAGTTTGTCCAAGAGCGACGTAATCGAAATGGAAGGCAAAGTGATTGAAGCTTTGCCCAACGCCATGTTCCAGGTGGAGCTTCAGAACGGCCACCAGATCCTGGCGCATATCTCCGGCAAGATGAGGATGAATTTCATCCGGATCTATCCCGGTGACAAAGTAACGATTGAACTATCGCCCTATGATCTGACCAGAGGCCGGATCACCTGGCGCAGCAAGAACTGATCCTGAAAGAGGAGGGTATAACGATGAAAGTTCGTCCGTCTGTAAAGCCGATCTGCGAAAAGTGCAAGATCATCAAGCGCAAGGGCCGCGTTATGGTCATTTGCGAGAATCCCAAGCACAAGCAGAAACAGGGCTGAGCAACCGAAACCCGCACCGGTGCAAACTGGGTGCGGGTTTTTCTTTTTGCCTGCGGTCCGGAGCCGGAAAACCGTTTCCAGACGCCCCAGGTGGGGGCGCGGGTGGCTGTCCCTTTACGGAAATATGCCCTTGTGATAGAATATGTGGGTAAAGGAGGGAAAGCCGTGTACAGACGTTATTCCCAGGTGGGAGACGGCAATATGTCTCTCTCACAAATGAACAGGAACCGAATCAGAAACATCATTATCCTGCTGCTGCTGGCGGCGGTGGTGGCACTGCTGGTGCTCAGCATTCCCATGCTGCAGGGTAAGAACAACACCCATAAGCTTTATATTTCCCAGATGCAGAAGGAATGCAAGGAAGCTTATGCGGATACAGCCTCACTGAGCCGGACAGCCGGCGCGGATTCCGCACAGATCCTTGCACGCGTACGGTGCAACGTCCATGCCATGCGGGTAATCAACAACCTGAGCAACACTGAGAACGGACATCCATTTGTGGAAGACGCAAAACTGCAGAGCCTGCTGAATGAAGTAGACCGTTTCCTGGGAGTGCTTTCAACAGGAATGGCTACGGGAGAAAACGCAACCGCTCTCCAGACAGCACTGTCTGAACTGCAGGAGATCGTAGGCAATCTGGAATAACCAAGAGCAGAAGCGGGAATCCCGCTTCTTTTCATTCGGGGAAGGGGAAAAGACAGTGATCAACTGGGGAGAAAAACTGGAGGAAAAGATCCGGATGCTGCCGGATTCCCCAGGCTGCTATCTGATGAAGGACGCCTCGGGTGAGATTATTTACGTCGGCAAGGCCGTTAACCTGAAAAACCGGGTGAGGAGCTATTTCCGGGATACGGCGCATACGCCCAAGGTGGCGGCGATGATCGCCCACATAGACGATTTTGATATATTGCTGTGCGAGACGAACCTGGAAGCGCTGATCCTGGAATGCAACCTGATCAAACGGCACAAACCGTATTACAACATCCTGCTGAAGGATGACAAGCATTATCCCTATCTGAAGGTGGACATGCGCCAGCCCTTCCCGCGGCTGGAACTGTGCCGGAAAATGGAAAAGGACGGAGCCAAGTATTTCGGACCGTACATCGGCGCCAACGCGGTGCGCCAGGTGATCGAAGCGGTGCGGGATGTGTTTCCCATCCGTTCCTGCAAGCAGGTCCTGCCGCCGAAGAGCCCCAAACGTTCCTGCATGAACTACGACATCGGTCGGTGCCTTGCGCCCTGTGCCGGAAAGTGCAAGGAGGAAGCCTATCGGGAGATGATGGAGGGTGTGCTGAGTTTCCTGGGCGGGGACTATGACGGCGTGCTGAAAAAACTGAGGAAGGATATGGAGGAAGCTGCCGCCGCACTGCGGTTTGAAAAGGCAGCGGCTATCCGGGATAAAATCCGGGACGTGCAGGGGCTGATGGAACGCCAGATCGCCCTGCGGACAGACCGGAGCGAACAGGACCTGATCGCCCTGGCCCAGGACGGACTGGACGCGATGATCCAGATCCTGTACGTCCGGGGAGGCCGGATGGTGGGCGGCGATCATTTTGCGCTGCCAAGGGAAGGCGGGGAGGAACCGGGAGAAGTGATCGCGTCCTTCCTGACCCAGTATTATGAGCAGGCAGGCCTGATTCCCCGGAACGTGCTGTGCCAGACGCTGCCGGAAGGGGCAGCGGAGCAGCTGGAACTCTGGCTGCGGGAAAAGAAAGGATCCGCGGTTACCGTTGCCACGCCGCAGCGGGGAGAAAAGCATGAACTGGTGCTGCTGGCGGAAAAGAATGCCCGGGACGCCCTGATGAAGCGGAATGCCCGCCGGACCATCCACGAGGAACGGACGGTGGAGGCGGCGAAGAACCTGGGCAAAATCCTGGGAATGGACCGGTATCCCCGGCGGATTGAAGGCTACGATATATCGAATACCCAGGGCGTGCAGAGCGTGGCGGCCATGGTGGTATTCATTGACGGTGAACCGGCGAAAAAGGAATACAGGCACTTCCGGATCAAGACCGTGGAAGGAGCCAATGATTTTGCGTCCCTGTATGAGACGCTGAGCCGCCGGTATGCCCATGCGGCCCGGGAGGAAGAGGAAGGAACGGAACAGGGCAAGTTTACAGACCTGCCGGACCTGATCCTCATCGACGGCGGACCGCAGCAGCTGCGGTTTGCCAGGCAGGCGATCCTGGACCTGGGCATTGAGCCGCCGGCCATGTTCGGCCTGGCGGAGAGACTGGAGGAAATCTGGCTGCCGGACGCGGAGGAACCGATCCTGCTGGATCACCGTACCCCGGAACTGCAACTGGTACAGCGCGTCCGGAACGAGGCGCACCGTTTCGGTATTATCCATCACCGGGCGCTGCGCGGAAAAGCCTCCATTCATTCACAGCTGGAGGATATTCCCGGCGTGGGTCCGGCGCGGCGGAAAGCCCTGCTGAAGGCCTTTGGCAGCCTGAAAGCCATTAAGGCGGCGGATCTTGAGACGCTGGCCGGCGTACCCGGCATGAACCGGGCCACGGCAGAAGCGGTGAGAGCCTGGGCGGAAAAATAAAGGTTGCCATACGATATGAATCCATGAGATAATAATTTGTTGTAATTCAGAATTCAGAATTAAGAATTCAGAATTATAACAAATAATCAACCAAAGCCTGAATGAATAAAGATTCAGGATGAAAAACAGCTTTGCAATATGCATTATTCATTGATTACTGGGAGGATCTCCGCATGGCTACCGCACTCTGGGTAAAGACGATCCGGCATCACAGGACGGACCGGCAGACTACGGTTCCCTGTACCCGGGCGGACGCCCACAGGGCACTGCTGGAAGCCTGCCACGAGCTGGATCTTCCGGAACCGATCTGGCTGGATAAGAACGAGCGGGAATGGGATGAATTCGGAATGACCCGTTTCCTGCCGGACGCTTTTTTTGAGTCGGTGCCTTTTGAAAAGCTGGAGATTGAATATATCGATCCGGACGCTCCAAAGAAGAAGAGCCAGGATCCGAGAAACGCATTCTAACGAGGTAGGAGGGGAAACTAATTCAGAATTCAGAATTAAGAATTCAGAATTAAAGGTTAACCTCTGTATATGTCAAAGGCTGCGTATAAAACAAGGAGTAACCATGGAACAGAGAGTTTATGAGCTGATTGACAGCTATCGGGACGCTTATACGGAAACACTGCAGCGCTGGATACGGATTCCCTCCGTACGGGGAAAAGCGGAAGCCGGCGCGCCTTTCGGACGGGAAATCCGGAATATGCTGGACACCGCCATGGCGGACGCCCGGGAGATGGGCTTTGAGGTACGGGATTTTGACGGCTATGCCTGTGACGTGACGTTGGGCGACGCCGAGGAAAAGATTGCCGTGCTGGGTCACCTGGATGTGGTGCCCGTCGGGGACGGATGGACGAAACCGCCGTTTGAGGCTCTGATTGAGAACGGCCGGATGTACGGCCGGGGAACCAACGACGACAAGGGTCCGGCACTGGCATCGCTGTTTGCCATGAAGGCGATCAGGGAAGCGGGAATTCCGCTGAAGAAGGGCATTCGCCTGATCCTCGGCTGCGACGAGGAAGAAGGCTGGGAAGACATGGCCTACTACGGCGCGCACGAAAAGATTCCGGATGTGGGATTCAGCCCGGACGCGAGCTTCCCGCTGATCAACACGGAGAAAGGCATGCTCTGCCTGGAACTGCGTGCTCCGGAAGCGAAAGCCGGCCTGAAAATCCTGGAACTGTCCACCGGAGACCGGATCAACGTCATTCCCGGCGAATGCAGGGCACTGGTTGAAGGCGGGGCGGACATTGCTGAAAAAGTCAGCGCATACGCGGAAAAGACGGGCCTGCCCTATACGGCGGTGGTAACCGGAAAGGGCGTATGGATTACCGCCACCGGTATTCCCGGACACAGCGCCTATCCGGAAGGAAAACGGAACGCCATCGGTATGATGCTCCTGCTGCTGAAAGCGCTGGGCGCTGAAGGACCGGTTGCCGTACTGGCAGACGCGGTCGGCACTGAGCATGACGGAAAGAGCCTCGGATGTGCCTGCAGGGACGATGTGTCCGAAGAACTGACCTGCAATATGGGGATCCTGAAGCTGGAAAACGACAGCTGGTATGGCACGCTGGACATGCGCTGCCCGGTGACTGCCGACCAGGAAAAACTGAAGGAAGCCGCCGCAGCCAGCCTCAAGGGTTTTGACGTGAATGCAGCGGTTCAGAAGCCGCCGCACCACGTGCCGGCAGAGGGTGAACTGGTGACCAGCCTGCTGGCTGCCTATGAGGAAGAAACGGGACTGGAAGGAAAGCCCATGTCCACCGGCGGAGGAACCTACGCCAAGGTGCTGAAGCAGGGCGTTGCCTTCGGGGCGTTGTTCCCGGATGAGGAAGACCTGGCACACCAGGCGGATGAATACGAGGATATCGACAGGCTGATGCTGGCCATGAAGATATACGCGAACGCCTTAATTCGCCTGGCAGGCGAATGATTAATTCAGAATTCAGAATTAAGAATTCAGAATGATATATAGTTCAGCCGCACGGAAATGAGAACAAAGACAGAAGTATGAGTATAGGAGAATGAACGAATATGATTACAGTAAGCAATGTATCACTGACATTCGGCGGACAGAAGCTTTTTTCCGGCGCGGACCTGAAGTTCCTCCCGGGCAACTGCTACGGTATCATCGGTGCGAACGGCGCGGGAAAATCCACTTTCCTGCGGATCCTGAGCGGTGAGCTGGAACCCACCACCGGCTCTGTGACCATTCCGCCCACAGAGCGCATGAGCACCCTGAAGCAGGACCAGTTCATGTATGACGCCTATCCGGTACTGGATACGGTTATCATGGGCAACCAGCGCCTGTATGACATCATGAAGGAAAAGGACGCCCTCTATGCCAAGCCCGATTTCAGCGAAGCGGACGGCGAAAAGGCGGCTGAGCTGGAAGGCGAATTTGCCGAGATGGACGGCTGGAACGCGGAAAGCGACGCGGCCACGCTGCTGACCGGCCTGGGCATTCCGGCGGAAGAGCATACGATGCTCATGTCCGAGCTGCAGGCAGGCGATAAATTCAAGGTGCTGCTGGCGCAGGCGCTGTTCGGCAATCCGGACATCCTGCTGCTGGACGAACCGACCAACAACCTGGACAACCGTTCCGTGGCCTGGCTGGAAGATTTCCTGATGGATTTCCCCGGCACCCTGATCGTGGTCAGCCATGACCGGTGGTTCCTGAACAACGTGTGTACCCACATTGTGGATATCGACTATAACCAGGTGAAGCTGTACGTGGGCAACTATGACTTCTGGTACGAATCCAGCAAGATCATGCAGGCCCTGATGAACGACCAGAAGAAGCGCCGCGAGGATAAGATCCGTGAACTGCAGGCTTTCATCCAGCGGTTCTCCTCCAACAAGTCCAAGGCCAAGCAGGCCACCAGCCGCCGCAAGCTGCTGGATCAGCTGACCATCGAACAGATGCCGGCTTCCAGCCGCCGCTATCCCTGGGTTGCTTTCACCCCTGACCGGGAAGCGGGCAAGGACATCCTGCAGGTGACGGACCTGAACTACACGCAGGACGGCGTGCAGCTGCTGAAGGACGTTTCCTTCCTGGTGACCAAGGGCCAGAAGATCGCCCTGGTGGGCAACGAACAGGCTCAGACGGCGCTGTTCCGCATCCTGGCGGAGGAAATCCAGCCGGACAGCGGTACGGTGAAGTGGGGCGTGACCATCTCCACCAGCTATTTCCCGAAGGACAACAGCAAGTATTTTGACGGCTGCGACCTGACCATGATGCAGTGGTTTGCCCAGTATTCCCCGGAACAGCTGGAAACCTATATGCGCGGCTTCCTGGGCCGGATGCTGTTCAGCGGAGACGACGTGTACAAGCCTGTGAACGTCCTCTCCGGCGGTGAGAAAGTGCGCTGCATGCTGAGCCGTATGATGCTTTCCGGCGCGAACTTCCTGATGCTGGACCAGCCCACCAACCACCTGGACCTGGAATCCATCACCGCGGTGAACAACGGCCTGATCAACTTCCCGGGCAACGTGATTTTCACCAGCCAGGACCACCAGTTTATCTCCACAGTAGCCGACAGAATCATTGAGATTAAGCCGGATGGCACGATTGCTGACTACCTGTGCAACTACGAAGAGTACCTCGAGAAAACAAAGGAAACGTTTACACAGGATAAGTGAATGTGCTATACTTAAAAATGACCGTTTTCGGACGGACAATTATACAGGAGGAAAAAGCTCCATGAAATACGGCCACTTTGACGACAAAGCGCGGGAGTATGTGATTGATACGCCGCGGACTCCGTATCCCTGGATTAACTATCTCGGCTGCGAGAAGTTTTTCGGCATCATCAGCAATACGGCCGGCGGCTACTGCTTCTATCGTGATGCAAGACTGCGCCGGATTACCCGCTACCGGTACAACAATATGCCGATCGACAACGGCGGCCGGTATTTCTATATCAATGATAACGGCACCGTCTGGAACCCCGGATGGAAGCCCGTCAAGACCGAGCTGGATGAGTATTCCTGCCGCCACGGCATGGGCTACACCATCATCACCGGTAAAAAGAACGGCCTGAAGGCCTCCCAGAAGAGCTTCGTGCCCATGGGCTACGACGCCGAGGTACACCAGGTGACCCTGACGAACGAAAGCGACGCCGCCAAGGACGTGATCCTGACCAGCTTCGTGGAGTTCTGCCTGTGGAACGCGCAGGACGACATGCTGAACTTCCAGCGCAACTTCTCCACCGGTGAAGTGGAAGTGGAAGACGGCGTTGTCTACCACAAGACCGAGTACCGCGAACGCCGGAATCACTATTCCTTCTACGCGGTGAATACACCCATTGACGGTTTCGATACCGATATGGAAACCTTCCTGGGCATGTACAACGGCTTTGAAAATCCCCAGGCCGTGCTGACCGGCAAGATGGGCAACTCCGTTGCCTCCGGCTGGCAGCCCATGGCCGCCCACCAGATCAAAGTGCATCTGGAAAAGGGTGAGGAAAAGAAATTCAACTTCGTGCTGGGCTATGTGGAACTGCCCGTCGAAGAAAAATGGGAAAAGAAGGGCATCATCAACAAGAAGCCCGCGAAGGCCATGCTGGCCGCCCTGTCTTCCGATGAACAGGTTGACAAGGCCTTTGCCCAGCTGAAGGCCCACTGGGACAACCTGCTGAGCGCCTACACGCTGACCTCCTCCGAGGAAAAGCTGAACCGGATGGTCAACATCTGGAATCCTTATCAGTGCATGGTGACCTTCAACATGAGCCGGTCCACCTCCATGTTTGAGAGCGGTATCGGCCGCGGCATGGGCTTCCGCGATTCCAGCCAGGACCTGCTGGGCTTTGTGCACCAGATTCCGGAACGTGCCCGGGAGCGTATCCTGGACATCGCCGCGACCCAGTTCCGTGACGGCGGCTGCTACCATCAGTATCAGCCCCTGACCAAGAAGGGCAACAACGACATCGGCGGCGGCTTCAACGATGACCCGCTGTGGCTGATTGCCGGTACCGCGGCTTACATTAAGGAAACAGGCGACTTCGGCATCCTGGATGCCGCAACGCCCTATGACTGCAATCCGGATGACTGCGGCACGCTGCTGGAGCACCTGGAAGCCAGCTTCATGCACGTGGTGAACAACCGCGGACCGCACGGCCTGCCGCTGATCGGCCGGGCGGACTGGAACGACTGCCTGAACCTGAACTGCTATTCCGATACGCCGGACGAGAGCTTCCAGACATTCTCCAATCCCAACGCGCCGGATGAGCGGGTGGCTGAATCCGTGCTGATTGCCGGCATGTTCGTGTCCATCGGACCCGAACTGGTGGCGATTGAGCGCCGCAAGGGCAACAACGACAAGGCGGATGCCTACCAGAAGGATATTGACGCCATGACCGCCGCCATCGAGAAGGACGGCTGGGACGGCGAATGGTTTGTCCGCGCCTATGACGCGATGGGCAACAAGGTCGGCAGCAAGGAATGCGAGGACGGCAAGATCTTCATTGAATCCCAGGGCTACTGCGTGATGGCCGGGGTCGGCGTGGAGAACGGCATGGCCGAAAAGGCGCTGGAAAGCGTCCACAACATCCTGGAGACAGAGCACGGCATCGTGCTGCTGCAGCCCGCCTACAAGGAATACCACCTGGAGCTGGGCGAAGTCAGTTCCTACCCGCCGGGATATAAAGAAAACGCCGGTATCTTCTGCCACAACAATCCCTGGATTATTGCGGCAGAGACCGTGGTAGGCCACGGCGACCGGGCCTTCGACCTGTACAGCCGGATTGCTCCTGCATGGCGCGAGGAGATCTCTGACCTGCACAAGCTGGAGCCCTATGTTTACAGCCAGATGATCGCAGGCAAGGACGCGAAGAACTTCGGCCAGGCCAAGAACAGCTGGCTGACCGGTACCGCGGCCTGGAACTTCTACGTGATCAGTAATTACATCCTGGGCGTCAAGCCTGATTGGGACGGCCTGAAGATCGATCCCTGTGTGCCCCACACCTGGGACGGCTACAAGGTCAGCCGCCGCTTCCGCGGAGCGATCTACGACATCGAGATCAAGAATCCGTCCCATGTCTGCCGCGGCGTAAAGAAGGTTACCGTGGACGGGAAGGAAATCAGCGGCAATGTGCTGCCGGCTTTCGCGGACGGAAAGACCCACGCGGTGGAAGTTATCCTCGGATAACGCCTCATCTGAATATCATGAATCCCCTGTTCCGACCCGGAACAGGGGATTTTCACATAAAAAGAGAACCGCCGGAAATCCGGCGGTTCCGAAGGAAAGTATGGAGGTTACTTGGCGAGGTAAGCTTCCAGCTGAGCATTGGCTTCATTCAGGTAAGCTTCCATTCCGGCAGCATCCAGAGCGGCCAGGAAGGAGGGCAGTTCAGTCTCGGGATCGACAGCGCCGCAGTCCAGAGCCAGGGCGTACTGAGCAGCAACGTTGCCCAGGGCAGCCATTTCATTTTCAACGGGGCTGTTGTCGAACACGAAGCCCAGGGAAGGAATGCCCTTAGCGCCGGCATAGTATTCCTGGAAGGACTTACGGAAGCCCTTGCCTTCGGAAGCGGTGTCGGGCAGGATGGTGACGTTGCCAACGCCGTTGGTCCAGGGGCTGTAGGTGGCGCGGGCTTCGTCATTGAAGACGACCAGGCCTTCGTCGTTCAGGGTGTAGTGGATGCCTTCAACACCGTAATTCATCAGGGTCATGAGAACCGGGTCGCTGTTCAGCAGGGCCAGGAACTTGAAGGCTTCTTCCGGATGCTCGGAAGCGGAGTTGATAGCCATCATGGCGCCCTGGGAAGCGGTGGTGTCCACATAAGGATCGGTGCAGGGCACGAACTTGATTTCAGCGCCGCGGGCCAGCACGTCGGCAGAGTATTCATAGCCGAAGGCGTAGGACTGGGTGCCGATCAGGTAGGAAGCGTCCTTCTGGTGGTTGGTGCGGCAATCGTTGGAGGTTTCACCCACGGACAGGGCGGGATCGATGTAGCCGGCTTCGTAGTAGGCATGCATCTTCTCAGCGAAGGCCTTGTATTCGGGAGTGCCGAACTTGTTGACCAGCTTGTTGCCGTAGACGCCGTCAGCAGACACATCTTCGGGGTTCAGGTACAGGGACAGCAGGTTGGTGGAACCGGCGTCACCAGCCACGATGATGGAGTTGGTAACCATACGCTCGGCAACCATGGGCTCCACGAGGAAGGGATAGAAGCTGTCGCCTTTGACTTCCTTGGCCTTAGCGAAGATTTCGTCCCAGTCGAAGAATCCCTTGGCCATGAGATCGTCTACGGTGTAGCCCAGTTCGGTCAGCAGGGTGACGTTCACGTCCCAGGTGTTCTGGGTGGCGGTGTCTTTGAAGCCGTTGACGGCGTAAACGCCCTTGCCTTCAGCACCTTCGATGGTGGCGGCCTGCATCAGGCTTTCCGGAATGGCGGCCTTCAGATCGGCACCGTACTGCTCGATCAGGTCGTCCAGCTTCAGGAAGTAGCCCTTCTTGGCGTAGCTGTTGTATTCGTCAGAGCTCCAGGAGCAGGTGAAGACGATGTCAACATCCTTGTCGCCGGAGGTCAGGGCGTTGACGGCCTTCTCGTCGAAGTCGCCCCAGGTGCCCCAGATGACTTCCAGTTTCGCGCCGACTTTGTCAGCGATGTACTCGTTGACTTTTTCGAGCACGGCGGAGTCGTCGGAAACGTTGCTGCCATGGAACATGATGGTGATGGTGGGCAGATCGTCAGCGGCGGCAAAGCTGCACACGGACAGGATCAGCGCCAGGGTCAGAATGAGAGACAGGAACTTTTTCATGGTCATCCTCCTTATTTTCAGCACCTTCCCGGGTGCTGATATTCTATATTTTTAAGGGCTGTGCCCTTAAATTACGATTAACCTTTTACCGAACCAATGGTCAAACCAGCGACCACGTAGCGCTGGAAGAAGGGGTAAGCGCAGGCAATCGGGACTACGATGAACACGACCAGGGCCATCTTCAGGGACTGGGAGGGCAGCTGTGCCGCGGCTTTGGCAGCATCCGCACCCAGCATGGAGGAGTTCTTGGCCAGGAAGTCCGCGTTGCGCTGCATCCGCATCAGCAGATACTGCAGGGGCATGATTTCCATGTTCTTGTTCAGGTACAGCAGGGACAGGAACCATTCATTCCAGTAGGCCAGGGAGACCAGCAGGGCGATGGTGGCAATGCCGGGCTTCACGACCGGGAGTACGATCCGCAGGAGAGTGGAGTATTCTCCGCTGCCATCGATGGTGGCGGCTTCAATCAGCTCCGTCGGGACGGTGGTCTGGAGGAAGGTCCGCATGATGATGACATTGAAGGGACTGAAGAGCATGGGGACGATCAGGGCGGCGTAGTTGTCGCTGAGCCCCAGAACGCTCTTGCAGATAACGAAGGTGGGTACCAGACCGCCTCCGAAGATCATCGTGAAGAAGCTGAGGAAGTTGAAGAAGTTACGAAACCTGTAGTCCCTGCGGAACAGCGGGTAAGCGTACAGCACTGTAATGGAGACGCTCAGGAGTGTACCGACCGCAGTGATCAGGAAGGAGTTAAAGTAGCTTCTCCAGAGGGCATTCCCCAGCTGGAAGGTGTAGGTGAAGGCTTGGGTGCTCCAGGAAAGAGGAGCGAAGGAATAACCGATCTGACGAATGCTTTCCTCGGAAGAGAAAGCGATGATGATGACGAAGATGAAGGGGATAATGCACATCAGCGAGAATGCTGCCAGCACCAGGTGGAAGACGCTCTGGGTTCCCGTGCCGAAGCGATTCAGGGAGAAGGAGCCTGCCTTAATCTTCTTCTTAGCAGATTGACTAACAGCTGTCATCGGGCGAACCTCCTCAATAATCAGAACAGGGAACTGTCGGGGTCAATTTTGCGAACCAGGGAATTGGCACCGATAATGCAGATCAGGCCGATAAAGCTCTGCAGGAAACCGGCGGCTGAGCTCATGCCCAGGTTATGGGTGTTGGCGTAAGCCCTGTACACGTAGGTATCCACAACCTGCGTGACCGGATACAGAGAACCGGAGTTCTGGGGGACGTTGTAGAACAGGCCGAAGTCCGCGTTGAAGATCTTGCCGACGTTCATGATCAGCAGGATGACGATCATGGGGCGGATGCCGGGAAGGGTCACGTGCCAGATTTGCTGCCATTTGGTGGCACCGTCAACAGCCGCAGCTTCATACTGGGTGGTGTCGATGCCGGTGATGGCGGCCAGGTACAGCACGGAGGAGTATCCCAGGTTCTTCCACAGGTTACAGATGGTCAGGATCAACGGCCACCAGGTGGTATCGTGATAGAAGTTTGTCACTTTCTGTCCGGCGGCTTTCTGCATGAAGGGGATCATGCCGCTTGTGGGATCCAGGAACGCCAGGACGAAGTAGCTGGCGACGACCCAGGACAGGAAGTAGGGGAAGAACATCATGGTCTGGTACGTCTTGGCCAGGAACCGCGTGGTCAGTTCACTCATCATGACCGCGAAGGCTACTGAAATGACCAGGCCGAGAAGGATCCACAGGAGGTTGTAACCCAGGGTGTTGCGGATCATGATGCCCGTATCCGGGGATTTCAGGAACTCAAAGTTCTTCAGTCCAACCCATTCACTCTTGACGATATTGTTCCAGAATGTGTTGGGACGGAATGCCCGGTAGTTCTTAAAGGCAATCACAATGCCGAACATGGGCAGGTAGCGGATCAGAAGTAGCCAGACGGCGCCGGGCAGCATCATGGTGGTAAGCCAGAAGGTCTTCTTCGTGGCGGCGAAGCTGCGGAGCCCGAGGCGACGCCTGTCTTTTGCCTGAAGCGCTGTCATGGGCTTTCATCCTCCTTCATTGTCTTATCTGGTGATTAAATTCTATAAAAAGGACAATTTTCTGTCATTATCCTCTATTGTCAAATCTTGACTCCGGTTGCGCTGTTGGCCAAAGGATTGAAAAATAACGGATTCAGGGAACGACGGTATGTATATATATAATCGGAAGCCGCAGGATTTTCTGCCATTGACAGGGGTTGACAGCAGAATGCCAATCCGAGACAAAAAATGCCATACCTGTTCCTTCTTCTTGAGCTTTTGATTTGGTATGCTTATAATGAAAAATACAGCGCAGGAGGTTCTATATGCGTTACGGATATTTTGACGACGCCGCACGCGAGTACGTGATTGACCGGGTCGACGTGCCTGTTTCCATGACAAACTATCTAGGTACCCAGCGGATGGGTACCGTGATATCCCATAACGCCGGAGGATACAGCTGGCTGGACAGCCCGCAGCATCACCGGATTACCCGATTCCGTCCCAACGGCGTCCCCATGGACTGGCCGGGACACTATGTCTACCTGCGTGATGATGAAAGCGGAAAGTACTGGTCCCTGAGCTGGCAGCCCACGGGCCTTCCGCTGGACGAAGCGAAATATGAAGCGCGGCACGGCCTGAGCTATTCCCGCTTCAAGTGCGATTACCAGGACATCAGCGCGGAGCAGCTCCTGTTTATTCCCCGGGAAGCCGGGAAGGAAGATCCGGTAGAGATTTTTGACGTCCGGATCCGGAACAATTCCAGCCGGGAACGGAACCTCAGCGTATACGGCTATGTGGAGTTTTCCTTCCATGAAATTGACATGGACAACCAGAACTTCCAGATGAGCCTGTATGCCGCCGGTTCCCACTACGAGAACGACGCGGTGCTCTGCGAGCTCCACTATGAGCCCAACGCCTGGCAGTTCTTCGCCGGCAACTTTGTGCCGGACGGATACGACGGCGTGCGGGAAGCCTTCATCGGCAACTACTGCACGGAGCGGAACCCGGCAGGCGTGAGCACCGGAAAGCTGACCTCCTCCCATGAACTGGGCGGCAATCCCTGCGGCGCGCTGCAGAAGAAGCTGACCCTGAAGCCGGGCGAGGAAGCACGGGTGCTGTTCTACCTGGGCACCGGCAAGGGCGACGCTGCGGAAAAGGCCAGGAAGCGCTATGACGAAGCGGGCACGGATGAAGCCTTCGCGGAACTGCGCAGCTTCTGGGACGCCAAGCTGGGCGGCCTGCAGGTGACGGTTCCCCATGAAAACATGAACCGCTCCCTGAACATCTGGAACCTGTACCAGAGCGAAGTGAACGTCCTGTTCTCCCGGTTCTCCTCCTTTATTGAAGTGGGCGGACGCACCGGCCTGGGATACCGGGATACGGCACAGGACGCCATGTGCATTCCCCACGCGGAACCGGATATGTGCATGAAGCGCATCCGGCAGCTGCTGCACGGACAGATGAAGCAGGGCTACGGCCTGCACCTGTTTGATCCGGCAGTACTGGAGAAGGAAGAAACGGACGGCTTCAAGTCTCCCACGGTGATTCCGGAGGCGGACAAGAAGGGCATGCTGCACGGGCTGAAGGACGCCTGCGCGGACGACGCCCTGTGGCTGATCCCGGCGATTGTGGAAAACGTGCGGGAGAGCGGCGACCTGAGCTTCTTTGACCAGGAGATTCCCTTTGCCGATGAAGGCAGCGGAACCGTCTGGGATCATATGAAGGCGGCACTGGATTTCTCCTATGAACAGGTGGGCAGCCACGGCGTAACCAAGGGCCTGCGGGCGGACTGGAACGACTGCCTGAACCTGGGCGGCGGCGAAAGCGCAATGGTGGCTTTCCTGCTGGTGTGGGCGACGAACCACTTCCTGGATGCGGCCCGGGCTATGGGACGCAAGGAAGATGAAGCAAAATACACGGCGCTGAAAGCACACATGGAAGAGACCTGCCGGAAGCAGCTGTGGGACGGAAAATGGTTCCTGCGCGGCTTCACGGCAGCCGGGGCGCCGATCGGCTCCCAGGCGGCAGTGGAAGGCAAGGTCCATATGGAAAGCAATACCTGGGCCGTGATCAGCGGCGCCGCGGACCGGGAACAGGGCCTGAGCTGCATGGACGCGGTGGATGAATGGCTGTACACCCCCTGGGGCCTGATGCTGAACGCGCCGTCCTTCGTCACGCTGGATGACAGCATCGGCTTTGTGACCCGGGTTTATCCGGGCGTCAAGGAAAACGGCGCTATCTTCAGCCATCCGAACCCCTGGGCCTGGGTGGCGGAGTGCATGCTGGGCCGGGGCAGCCGTGCCATGAAGTTCTACGACGCGCTGCTGCCGGAAAACCAGAACGACAAGATGGAAATCCGGCAGGCGGAGCCCTACAGCTACTGCCAGTTCATCATGGGCAAGGATCACACGGCCCACGGCCGGGCACGGCATCCCTTCATGACCGGTTCCTCCGGCTGGGCCTACTATGCGGCAACCCGCTACATGCTGGGCATCCGGCCCGGATTTGACGGCCTGACAGTGGATCCCTGCATCCCGGCGGAATGGGACGGCTTTGAGGCGGTGCGGAAGTGGCGCGGCGCGGAATACCGGATCAACGTAACGAACCCCAACCATGTGGAAAAGGGCGTGGGACGGATCCTGGCAGACGGAAAGCCTGTGGAAAAGATTCCTGTCTTCGATGAAGGCATCCACTTCATTGACGTGGAGCTGAAAGGAGAGTGATCCGGCATGATTAAGTTCGGTACAGGCGGCTGGAGAGCGATCATCGGCGACGAGTTCACCCGGGCGAATATCCGCCTGGTGGCGGCTGCGCTGGCCCGCAGGATGAAGCGGGAAGGCGCGGAAAAGGAAGGAATCTGCGTGGGCTATGACCGGCGTTTCCTGAGCCGGGAAGCCCTGATCTGGTTCTGCGAAGTGCTGGCAGGCGAAGGCATCCAGGTGTTCTTTGTGAACATGAGCTGCCCGACGCCCCAGATTATGTTTACCGTAAAGGAAAAGAAACTGCCCTACGGGGCGATGGTGACGGCCAGCCACAACCCGGCCATCTGGAACGGTATCAAGCTGTTCACCTTCGGCGGCCGGGACGCCGCCCAGGACGTGACGGAAGCGGTGCAGGAAGAAGCAAACCGTATCCGGGAGGATGAGATCCGGGATATGGGCTTTGAGGAAGCCAAGGCTGCCGGTATCATCAGGATCATCGACCCGCGGGATGCCTACCTGGATTCCATTCTCGGCCAGGTGAACGTGGACGCGATCCGGAAGCGCCGGCTGCGGATTGTGCTGGACCCGATGTTCGGCGTGAGCCTGACGGGCCTGCAGACGATCCTGTATACCTGCCGCTGCGATGTGGACGTGATCAACGACCGTCATGACGCCTTCTTCGGGCGGCACCTGCCGGCGCCGAACCCGGACACGCTGGTGGACCTGCAGTACGCGGTGAAGGAACACAGGGCCGACGTGGGTATCGCCACGGACGGTGACGCGGACCGGCTGGGCAT
Source organism: Clostridiales bacterium FE2011 (assembly GCA_017569305.1). Taxonomy (NCBI): domain Bacteria; kingdom Bacillati; phylum Bacillota; class Clostridia; order Eubacteriales; species Clostridiales bacterium FE2011. Next base: position 2,695,147 of record CP069418.1, read on the forward strand.
CATTGACGAAAACGGCCGCTATGTGACGGCAAACGAAATCCTGGCGCTGCTGTATTACTACCTGCTGGAGTACAAAGGATGGCAGGGTGCGGCGGTGCGGAACATCGCCACCACCCATCTGCTGGACCGGATCGCGGCGGATCACGGACAGGAATGCGTGGAGGTTCCGGTAGGATTCAAACATATTTCCGCGGGCATGGAAGCCCATGACGCCCTGATCGGCGGAGAATCCTCCGGCGGCCTGACGGTGCGGGGGCACATCTCCGGCAAGGACGGCCTGTACGCGGCCAGCCTGCTGGTGGAAATGCTCAGCGTCAGCGGCAAGAAGCTCAGTGAACTGCTGCAGCTGTTGTATGACAAGTACGGCGAACTGCATACGGCTGAGTATGACTGGGCACTGACCGAGGAAAAACGGGAAGAGATCGCGAAAAAGATAATGACGGACAAAGAGCTGCCCGCTTTCAACCGGAAGGTGGAAAAGGTCAGCTACCTGGACGGCTGCAAGGTTTACCTGGACGGAGGCTGGGTGATCGTCCGCTTCTCCGGTACGGAACCCAGGGTGCGGATTTTCGCCGAGGCGGAGACCGAAGAAGAAGCAAAGCGTACCGTAAAACAGATGGCAGACTTTACCGGCCTGCCGTGGGAGGAATAAGCTCTCCGGGACATCCGGGGAAAGGAAAGGACCATGGGAAAGGATACGGGCAGGAAAACGAAAAAGCGCCTGTTTGGCGGCATCCGGCATTCGCTGCGTGCCCAGATAGGCCTGATCGTGCTGCTCAGCTATCTGACGCCCGTGGTCCTTTTGGGGATTTTTACGGGAGGTTTCCTGCTGAAACGGCTGGAGAACCAGACCCGCGCGGCAGTCACTTCCGGTGCTGAACAGGCCTGGACGCTGACAGAACAGAAGATTGAGCGGACGCTGGACCTGGCGCGGGACGCCACCTATGACGGGGAACTGACGGACACCTGGCAGAAATGGAACGACGGAACCATCGGGGACGCGGAATACATGCGGCTGTGCAGGAGCTACCTGGACCGGAAGTACAGCCGGGAATCGCTGCTCTCCTTTGCCGCCTTCTTTCCGGTAAAGAATCTTGAAATGCTCAGGTATATCCGGGGCGGAACAATCGGCGGAACCGGAGAACTGCAGGAGCTTACGGATACCGTGCGGGTTATGGGAGAAAAACTGGACACCCGCTGCCGTTTCTTCCGCTTCGGGGGACAGATCTACCTGGTGCGGAACCTGCTGAACCTGCGGATGGAACGCTTCGGCATGCTGATCCTGGGCATCAATGAAGAGCAGCTGCTTGAGCCGCTGAATGAACTGGGAGAGGCCTGGGACGCAAAGGTGGCCTTCCAGCTGGATGACTGCGGAAATCCGGAGAACGAATGGGTGAATCTGGCCCAGGGATTGACAGACGACGGAAAAGAACTGTATTATACCCGCCTGGCCGGGGACAGCGAGAACAGCCTGAACCTGCAGCTGACCATGGACAGGAGGAAGCAGTACAGCGAGGTCTATACCTTCCGGCTGCTCCTGCTGGTGATGGCCCTGCTGCTGATCCCCATCATGGTGCTGATCGGCGTATACCTGAGCCGGCGCATTGTAAAACCCCTGACGCTCCTGTCCGCAGCCAGCCGGCGCATTGAGGAAGGCGAACCGGGCGTGACCGTTCCCCTGAACGGCGGGGATGAACTGGGACGCCTGGGACGCTCCTTCTCCAAGATGTCCCTGCGGCTGAAGGAACTGATTGACAAGACCTATAAAGAAGAAATCGAACTGAAAAACGCACAGATCCTGGCGCTCCAGAGCCGGATCAATCCGCATTTTATCAACAATGCCCTGGAGGATATCAACTGGCAGGCCCGGATGGAGGGCTCAGAGAGCATTTCCTCCATGGTGACCTCCCTGTCCGTGCTGCTGAACGCCACCATGGCGCGGCAGGACCGGCGGCTGGTAACCCTGCGGGAAGAGATGGAAGTGGCGGAGGCTTACATCTATTTCATCCAGCAGCGCTTCGGACCGGACCTGACCATGAACCGGGAGATCGAGGAAAAAGCGCTGGACGGCATCCTGCCGCTGCTGACGATCCAGCCGCTGCTGGAGAACGCGGTGGAACACGGCATTGCCCCGGCGGGCGGCGGTACGATTACCATCCGCTGCTCCCTGAACGATGCCTGCATGCACATTGAAATCATCAATACAGGCCGGGAGACGGGCAAGGAAGACAGGGAACGGATCGAGGCGGCCCTACACGGACAGCCCACCGGAAAGCACCTGGGCCTGGCCAATATTGTGAACAGACTGCGCCTGATCTACGGGGAATCGGTAGAGATCCGCGTGGATACGGACACCCCCGGGCAGACCACGGTCAGTATCGTGATCCCCCGGGAGATTCCCTGAAGGGAGGCAGAAGGATATGCGAATCAGGAAGTTGATTGCAGTAACAGCGGCGCTGCTGCTGACAGTCCTTGCCGGAAGAGGAACGGCGGAGGGCGGCGTTACGCTGCGCACCATCAGCTGTTTTGCGGGCCTGGACGGGTCTGCGGAAGAATACGTTGCGATCCTGCAGCACTATGAGTCGATGACCGGCAATACGGTGATCGACAATTCCGCCGTCATCGATGAGGCCTGGAAGACAGATGTCCTGAAGGACTTCGCGGCGGGAAATGAGCCGGATATCCTTTTCTTCTTCGCGGCGGGAGCGGACTCCGCACCGATCCTGTCCCGGGTCGTTTCTCTTGAAGAAATCAATACTGCCTATCCGGATATGAACCTGCCGGAAAACGATATCCTGCGGGAACCGGACGGGAAGGTATACGCGGTGCCGGTGAGAGGATACTGGGAAGGCCTGTATGTACATACAGACCTGTTTGAGCAATACGGTGCGCCGCTGCCGAAGGACTGGACGTCGCTTCTGGAAGCAATCAAAATCTTCCGGGAGAATGGTATTATCCCGATTGCCATTTCCCTGTCAGACATTCCCCATTACCTGGCGGAAATGTCGTTGCTGGCCTGCGCGCCAAAAGAAGACCTGGCAGCAAGGCCGAAGACTTTTGAAGAGGTGCCTGCCTCCTGGCTGGAAGCAATGAGCCTGATCCGGGAACTGGCAGAGGCCGGGGCCTTTGCGGATAACGCGTGGAGCACCTATGAAAGCGCGACCACCAACCTGTTCCTGGAAAAGAAGGCGGCCATGCAGATGGACGGCAGCTGGATTCAATCCTCCTTTACGTACGGGATGATGGACACCCTGCGGGTGCTGCCCATGCCGCTGCACAATGGGGAAGGAACGGCCGACTGCTATGTCGGCGGTGTTTCTATGGGCTTCTACCTGACCCGCCGGGCCTGGGAGTCCGGACGGCGGGACGCGGCAGTGGCCCTGCTGCAGGAACTGACCAGCGAAGAAAGTATCGCGGAGCTTGGCAGCTCTACCCTTTCGGGGAGGCTGCTGGATTCCGCAAAGGATATGCAGGCAGGGAGGCAGATGGTCAGCCCGCTGCAGGACGCCATGAACATCAAGGCCCGGGAAGTCTGGCTGCTGGAATGTATTCCCGCGGTGGCGGAGGGAACCATGACGCCTGAAGAATGCTGGCGCCGGGTGATGAGCCTGGCCCCTTTCGCGGAATGAGGTGAAGAGATGTATCGGGTAGTCCTTGTGGACGATGAAAGACTGATTATCCGCGGACTGTCCACGGTGATTCCGTGGGCAGAACTTGGCTGTGAAATCGCCGGTACAGCCCATGACGGCGTCAGCGGCCTGGAACTGATCCGCAGCATCCGGCCGGATATCGTGCTGACGGATATCCGGATGCCGAACATGGACGGACTGACAATGCTGGCAGCCATCCGCAGCGAGTTTCCGGGCATCCAGATGTCCGTGCTGACGGCTTACCGGGATTTTGAATACGCCCGGAAGGCCATTACGCTGGGCGTGTGCCGATACCTGCTCAAGCCCAGCAACCTGGATGAACTGCAGGAAGCCGTGAAGCTGATGGTTTCCCGGCTGGACGCCATGCCGCAGCTGCCAGAGGATCCGGATGACGAATCCGTGAAGGAAGCCGGCAACCACCTGGTCAAGGCGGCGCTGGCCTATATGAAGGAACACTGCACAGAGCAGCATCTTTCCCTGGGAGAGGTGGCGGATCACGTTTATGTGAGCCAGTGGCATCTGTCCAAGCTGCTGAATCGTGAAACGGATCAGAGCTTCTTTGACCTGCTGGGAAGTATGCGGATTGCCAAAGCCAAAAAACTGCTGGCGGATCCGGCGCTCCGGATACATGAAATTGCGGAAATGGCAGGCTTCTCAGACGTGGCGCATTTCTCCCGCAGCTTCAAGAAAATCGCCGGCTGCACGCCCGGAGAATACAGGAATCATCAGATGTAAATACAAATTTTGTTATAAATGGTCTTAAATTCTCAAAAAAAATACAAAAAGAAGAAGGAATTCGTCGAGGGGTGTCGAAATAATAAAACAGAAACAAAATGAAAGGGTGTGATGCCGATGGCACACGATCTTTCACAGAGAGGGAATCTGATCGGATAACCTTTCTGTGAGAATCATGTATCACAAATTTGAAAGGAGCCCATCGGAAATATGAAACTTACAATACAGGCACGTAACATGTCGGTCAGCCCGGCAATCACTCAGAGGATCGAGAAGAAGACGGAAACCATGGGCAAGTATCTCTGGCCAGAGACAGAGATGCAGGTAAGAATGAGAAAGGAGAAGAACGACCGCCGGGTGGTGGAAATCACCGTCCCCATGGGAAAGAACGTGATCCTGCGCAGCGAGTCCTCCGCGGACGACAACCTGTTCCTCGCCATTGACAAAGCCCTGGCGAAGATGGAACGGCAGATCCGGAAACACCGGACGAAGCTGGGCAAGAACCTGAGAGAAGAAATCCCGGATGTGCCGGAGTATATTGAAGAGGATTCAGGCGAAGAAGAGAAAGAGAGAAAGGTGGTTAAGCAGAAGACCTTCCCGGTACGCCCCATGAGCGTGGAAGACGCCGCAATTGAAATGGAACTGCTGGGACATAATTTCTTCGCCTTTGTAAATATCGACACAGATCGGACCAACGTCCTCTACCTGAGAAAGGACGGAGATCTGGGTTTGCTGGAGCCGGAAGCTTAATGAGACTGTAAAGTCCGGATAGGACAATCAGGAACGGCAAAAAAAGCTCAAACAGCATGTGGAATTTCCGGAGAGAAGCCATGCACATCAAAACGCGATTAGCGATCAGAGCGACAAGGCCGTAAAATGACCCTGAGATCCGGACCGTACAATATACCCCGGGGCCGCGGGTGCGGCCCCATTTTTTTGCCTTTCTTGAATATCCTCTGCTGGTTTGCTATAATTTCCCTTGAATTCGGGAAGGAGACGATCCGTATGCGGTGCAGCTGTAAGCAATGCGGAACCTACATGATCCAGGCGGAAAGCGATCATCTGGGCTGTATCTGCCCGGACTGCGGCTATCGCTGCAATGACTGCCTGGGAACCAATACGGTGGTCAGTCGGGAGAGACTGAAGGACCTGGCCTTTGATCCCAGGTTTGATCCGGAAAACATTGCCGCGTCCTTTGATGAGGATCCGGAAGACGCCGAATGGTTTGATGACAGGCCCTGACCCGGCTTTACACGGTTTTGCGGCTATGCTATAATGCCGACGTTGTTTTTTTGCCGGGACATTCAGGATGCCCGCCGGAGGATATATGCTGAAACACTACATTATTTCATTTCTGATTTCCATGGTTCCCCTGATCGAGCTCAGGGGCGCTTTGCCTTACGCACTGGCCAACGGGATTCCCACCCTGCCTGCCTACATCGTGTGCATGGTGGCCAATATGCTGCCGGTGCCGGTGATCTTTTTCTTTGCACGCAAGGTGCTGGAATGGGGCAAGGATAAAAAATACATCGGGCGCTTCTTTACTTTCTGCCTGGAAAAGGGTCACAAAGCAGGCGAAAAGCTGAAGGCAAGGGCCGGCACCAAGGGACTTTTCATCGCGCTTCTGCTGTTTGTCGGCATTCCGCTTCCCGGAACCGGAGCCTGGACGGGTACCCTGGCTGCAAGCATCCTGGATATGGATTTCAAATCCAGCGTCATTGCTGTGCTGCTGGGCGTCTTGCTGGCTGCCATCATTATGGGTGTGGGAAGCCTGATTGTTATCAACGGCGTACAACTTATTGGCTGAAGGGAAGGTTAGTTCAATGCTGCAGTGGATTCTTGACATTCTGCGCGGCGCCGTAATCGGCGTTTCCAATATCATCCCCGGCGTATCCGGCGGGACCATGGCCGTGTCCATGGGTATTTATGACCGCGTGATCTATGCGGTGAATAACCTTTTCAAGCAGTTCAAGAAGAACTTCAAGGATCTTCTGCCGATTATCATCGGCGTGCTGATCGGCCTGTTTGCCTTTGCCGCGCTCATCGGCACCCTGCTGGGAACGAAATCCGATGAGATTCCGATCACCCGCCTGCCCACCAATTTCGCGTTCATCGGCCTGATTCTCGGGGGACTTCCCGCCATTTACAAGCGGGTCAATATGAAGAGCGCCAAGATCCCCGGCGTGATCCTGTTCCTGGTCTTCCTGGCGCTGGTAGTGGTTCTGCCCCTGCTGAATCCTCCGGAAGCGCGGACAGTGGATCATTCCATCGGAACCATCCTGCTGATGATCCCGCTGGGCGCAATTGCTTCTTCCACCATGGTCATTCCGGGTATCTCCGGCTCCATGATCCTGATGCTCCTGGGCTACTACAACCCGGTTATCAATGCCATGAATGACCTGCGGGGCGGGGACTGGTCCAGCCTTGCGATTCTGGCGCCTTATGTAATCGGTCTTCTTGTGGGCATCGTGTTCATCGCGAAGCTCATGAACTTCCTGCTCAAAAAGCATGCCGCACTGACCTTCTCCGCGATTTTCGGACTGGTGATCGGATCTCCTGTGGCACTGCTGATGCAGAACCGGGAATGCTTCCAGCTGGCAAACACCGGAAACTGGATTGCCAGCATTGCCTGCCTGATTGTCGGTTTTGCGATTGCCTGGTTTATGTCCACACTGGATAAGAAGGAAGCATAAGACAAGGACTGATTCGGGCAGGCACACATACACGACAGGGACTGATTCAGCACGTAAAAATTTTTCTTCAGTAATGGAAAAAAAAGTGATTGACATCCGTCAAATAATCGTGTATATTAACAAAGTCGCCTGCGGGATAGACCGTGGGAAGGATGCACCGGGGTGTAGCGCAGTCTGGCTAGCGCACGTGCTTTGGGAGCATGGGGCCGGGGGTTCGAATCCCTTCACCCCGACTCAGTCACCTCGTACGTGGCTCCGTGGTCAAGAGGCCTAAGACACCGCCCTTTCACGGCGGCTACCCGGGTTCGAATCCCGGCGGAGTCACTTTTTCTTCCTTTCCGATATGGGCCTTTAGCTCAGTTGGTCAGAGCGGCCGGCTCATAACCGGTTGGTCCGGGGTTCAAGTCCCTGAAGGCCCACAGCCATTTGGCCCGGTAGCTCAGTTGGTTAGAGCGCCAGCCTGTCACGCTGGAGGTCGAGGGTTCGAGCCCCTTCCGGGTCGCCACTTTTACGGTAGGACTCGCAGAACGAGCTTCGTGCTGGCGTAGCTCAATTGGCAGAGCAGCTGATTTGTAATCAGCAGGTTGCGGGTTCGAGTCCCATCGCCAGCTCCACCCTTTGGGTCAAGAGGGACATCATATGGGTAGGTTCCCGAGTGGCCAAAGGGAGCAGACTGTAAATCTGCCGCTATTAGCTTCGGTGGTTCGAATCCACCCCTGCCCACCATACTTGCGGGAATGGCGGAATTGGCAGACGCGCATGATTCAGGTTCATGTGTACGTACGTACTTGCAGGTTCAAGTCCTGTTTCCCGCACGTAGAGCTCTTGAGAGATCAAGAGCTCTTTTCTTTTTTACTTCCGGTCATCCGGCTGCGGTTTCTTTGCCATTGCTCCGGTATGATGTATGTACTTTATGATCCAATCATATTATTTCATGATTGCAGAATGCAAAAGTGTAACGTAAATCACCTTGTTTTTCATATATTCAGCTGATATAATAGGAAAAACAACTATGCAAAAATCTAAACTCAGGAGTAAACGTTTACATGAGTACTGATACCGTACTTGTAAAAAAGAAAACGGCAAGGCGGAAAAACCGTTTTTTGCGGAAGTTCTTTCGTGTACTGATCGCTTTGGTATTGATCCTGGCGATCATTACTGCGGCTGTGTATTTTTACAGCCAGTATACGCAGACCCATTACCTGATCAGATTCTATCAGGAGACATCCGGAAAAGTCAGTGACAACATCCGGATCGCGGTTGTCTCCGATATTCATAACCGGGAATACGGGGAAAAAAACGAAACGCTGATTTCTGACATCCGAGCCCTGAAACCAGATCTGATTCTTATCCCGGGCGATATGGTGATCCGGGAACAGGATGACTACAGGCCCATGCTGAATCTTGTGTCCTCATTATCCGGGATCGCGCCGTGTTACGGGGTTCTCGGAAATCATGAGAGCGAACGCATTTATTACCGGGACGACCAGGAACTGCCCGGGAAGTTCAGAGACGCGGGGCTGAAGCTGCTGCGCAACGCGACTGAAGAGGTCCGGATCGGAAATGACGTGATCCAGCTGATCGGAGTGGAAGGCAGCGCTCACGGATTTGAAGCATACGGCGGACGGGAATTCATGGATAAAACCGTGATCAATCCATCTGCGTACAGCATTCTGATGGCCCATGTTCCGATCCTCTTTGAATCGCAGCTGGCCGGATATGATTTCAACCTGGGAATCGCGGGACACGTGCACGGCGGGATTGTGAACCTGCCTTTTGCCGGAGGCCTGTATTCGGACGAAGAAGGATTCTTCCCGCGCTTTACTGCGGGGGAATACACGCTGCAGAACCAACAGAAACTGATCGTCAGCGCGGGACTCGGCGATTCCAAACCGTTCCCGCCGCGGATCAATAACATGCCGGAACTGGTTGTGATCGATATTGACCGGTATTAGGAATTCCCGGTGTACAACCGCCGCACAGCACGTCTGCAGGATGACCTGAAAGATAAGAAGGAGAAGGAATGAAAGAGAAGAACAAAATCCGGACTGGCGAATCCGCAGGAACGCCCGGAATTTCCGGCAAAGTATGGAACGGCATGCGAAATGCTTTGAAAGTATTCCGGAAGAGGTGGCGTTTCTTTCTCATTGTTTTTATGCTTGTTTTCCTGGCATTGTGCGGTTATCACTATTTTGTAAACAAGCACACGGCCAGCACTGTGCTGTCGCTGGATTATGAGGAAGCTTCCAAAGGCCTGACGCCCAACAGGACGCGGTTCAACATCTTCGAGATCCAGGGCGGCGAAGTGATGGAACGGCTGATTGAATATGCCGGCCTGGAAGGAAAGATCACTCCGAAAGAACTGAGCGAATGCATCAACGTTCAGGCAACGCATGATAAAAGCATCAGCGGCAGCGTGAACTATATCAGCACCTCGTTTGTTGTGGAGTTTACAGTCAACGGGGCTATGGCCGGAAGAACCGCGGAAGATATGCTTTCACTTCTTTGCAAAGCGTATCGCGAGTACTTCGTGGAGCACTACGGATACAATCACTCCATCCTGTCTTTTGAGATTGATGACCTGAAATTCAATGACGAGTATCTGACCGCGGTTGATCTGCTGGACCTGAAGTGCAGCCAGCTGGAGAAATATGTACAGCTTCGCAGGCGGGAAAGCAAAAACTATCAGGAACCGGATACCGGAATTACTTTTTCAGCGCTGGAACAGCGGGTGAATAACTTCTATGACTATGACCTCGCAAAACTCCGATCCTATGTGATTGAAAACGGCATAGCGAATGACCGGGCTGGCCTTATCAGCATGCTGGATTACAAAATACGTATGGATCGGCTGATGTACAGCAAACTGATGGCAGCATACGATGAGGATAATAACGGAATCCGGCTGTATGACGCTGCGATGAGCGCTGTTGTCATGATTCCTACCCAGGATCAGACGATGCAGTATTATATGTCCAGGACCAAAACCGGGATGGACAATATGGCCCTTCACGCCGACGCGCAGCTTGCAGGCGCGACAGAACGGCTGGAGCAGATTGAATACAGCACTTATCTGACTGAAAAGCTGAAGACAAGGCTGTCTGACCGGAAGAAAAAAGCGAAGGCTGACGCTATGATCCACGAGATGGACGAAACACTGGATAAACTTGCCGCTGATATCCAGACGGCGGACAGCGCATATACGAGCGCAAGAGCCCGCAACTATATCAGTTTCAGCGATGACAGCAGGGGCTTTAAGGATCAGATTGACCTCGTTCATTCTCTCCTTTATTCCGTGCTGGCCCTGATCGCGTTACTGGCCTGCGTGCTGCTGTGGAAGATTCTTTCAGACAAGGAGAAAGAAGTATGAGACAATTCAGCATTCTGCGCTATCTGAAGAAATTCAGCCTGCTGATCTTTCTTCTGTCCGTGATCGGCTCCCTGTTTATCTATTTCTACGCCAAATCCCAGCAGCGGTATGTGGCTTCCACGGTGATCCAGTATACCAACTCCGCTGCCAAAGAGGGGTATACACCGGACGGAAGTCCCCTGAATGTGGAAGAAATCTATTCTTCGACGGTGATTGACGCTGCCATGGCAGACCTGGGATTTCATTCCAATATTGATTCTGTCCGCTCCAACTGCTATGTGGAGGAAGTGGTTCCGGAAACACAGCAGAAGCTGAATGAAGCCCTGGTGGAAAAGGGTGAGGATCCCTCCTATGTTACGGATACGTACCGGGTATATTTTATCGGCAACAATGATACCGGTGAGGATTATGCCTGGAACATGCTGGACGCCATCATCAAGAATTATTACGAGTTCTATGCAGGAAAGTATGTGGAGGAACCGCTGCAGGGCAACGGCGTTTCCGTGCTGGCGGAAGGGAACTATGACTATGTGGAAAGTACGCAGGTGATGGAGGATTCCATTTCGGAAATGCTGGATTACCTGCTGAGCAAACGGGAAGACTATCCGTATTTCCGGTCGGTGGACACGGGATATACATACAACGACCTGTACCGTATCTACCGCCTGCTGTACAATTACGAAATTCCCGGCCTCTATGCGGCAATACTGTCCAATGCGGAGACGAATGACAGCGACCTGCTGGTGAGCCGGCTGACAAAAGACTGCGAGGATCTGCAGCTGTATATCGAAAACCGGCAGGAACGGTCAAAATCCCTGAAAAAACTGATTGACAATTACAGCATCCGCAACAAGGAAATGATGGATTATCATTATCAAAGCGCGGAGAACGGAACGGAATCCATCCTGAAGGATGTTGAATACAATCATGAGCATAGTAACAAGGAAACAACATATGACGGCCTGATCCAGGAATATGTGGACCTGAACATCGATGTCCGGCAGAAAACAATCGAGAAGGAACACAAGGAATACCTGCTGTCTGTGTTTGAGGCCGAGGACCATGCACAGGGGCGGAAGACTTTCAGTTCCGAAGAAATCCGTGAAAAGATCAATCGCTGTGCAGAACTGGCAAACAAATACTATCAGTACGTGGAAAACACGGGACGCGAACTGAACCGCCAGCTGAGCGCAAATTATCTGGCGATGATCAGCAGCATCAATGTTCAGCCGACTGTGAACATCAAGCTGTACCTTGTGCTTGCCATCATATTGTTTGTGCTGGTGGGCGGCATCGGAGCTGTACTGCTGGGAAGAGCACTGGACTTTATCGACTATTTCCGGTATGTGGATAAAACCGTTCAGATTCCGAACCGGGCCAGATGCGACGTGTATATCAGTGAATGGGCGAACAAACTGCTGGATGAGAATTTTGCCTGCGTAGCATTGAAGATGGATTCCCTGAGCAGCCTGTCCAATGAATACGGACGGGAAGCCGGTGATGAAGTGCTGAAGGACTTTGCGGCGATTCTGAAGAGCTACGGCGACCTGTACGGATTTGTGGGGCATAACGGCAGCGGCGTCTTCTACGCCTTCTTCCCGAAATGCCCGCCGGACAAGCTGGATGTGATTCTGAAAGCAATCGGACGCCAGGTTGAGAAATACAATAACCTGAATCAGGGACATACTGTTCACTATATCTCCGGCAAAGCTGTTTCAAGCGAGGACCACATTTTTGAAATCAGAGATCTGCTCAGGCTTGCCCTGCAGAGAATGCATTCTGAACAGAATGAGGCCGAATCAGAGGATGTTTCCGGTAAAAATGCACCGGAGAAAACCCGGAATCGCACAAAGCCGGTAAGCACGAGGAAAAAAAATGATGCGCAATAACTCCCTGCTGAATGGTGAATACAGCCGGATGCAGCAAACAACAAGAAAGGAATGCCCGGTATTTATCGCATTTCTCGCTGTTGCCTGCACCGTTTTCGCCGGCCTCGGAGACTGGAAGACACTCAATGATGCATACGGAGCGTTGCCGAAAGTCATCGTGCTCGGGACGATCGTATGTGCATTCCTGTGTTTCCTTGTGACCGCAGATTTCGCAAAGATCAGGAAGGCAATAGGGTATTTTCCCATCTTCCTGCTCATGATTGCCGTTTATACCCTGGTCAGCCTGTATATATGGATCACGGATCTTTCCCAGACAGCATCCATCAGCCGGGCAGGGCAGAAGATCCTGTTCCAGACAATTGTTATTATTTACTGTGTATTCATGTGCTACCTGTTTGAAGACAGGGCGATCAATTACATGTTTTTCAGCATGTGCGCCACAAACGCGGCCATCATTCTGCTGGAAATGCCGAAGTACGGTTTCGTGGAGAGCATCTCTTCCGTTGTGACCTGTCTGATCACGTTCGGTGAGGCTGAAGGGTTTGTGCGGGCGCTGGAAATCCATGATATCACTTTCCTGTTCGGGCAGTTCTTCATTTACTACATGATGTTTGCACCGAAAGGATCAAAACCGGAGAAACGCATCCGGCGCCTGGGGGTGATCCTCTCCGTATTTTTCATGCTGGTGGGACTGAAACGCAGCGTCCTGCCGGCGGTGCTTTTTGTATGTGTATTCGTAAAGCTGGTCCGGAAGGCCCGAAAACCGGGAAAGTTTATCATGGCGACGGGGATCAGCCTGTTTCTGTTTTTCTACCTGTATCTCTACCTGACGCGGAGCGGCATCCTGGTATCTTTTCTCGAATCGCTCGGTATCGATATGATGGGCCGCGATATCCTGTGGAAGCTGCCCAATGACTACTATGAGCTTTCCCCATTCTGGAAGGGACTGGGCTTTGAAGGCGTGACCGACCTGGTGAATATCTGGTACAGCAACGGACTGATCAATCATCCATTTCCGCTGCACAATGATATCCTGAAGATCTTTATTGAACTCGGCGCGCTGGGATTCACCCTGTGGGCGGGGATCAATTATATCCTGTATCCCTCTTACTGGATGAAACAGCATGATACGGAAACCGGATTGCTGTATATAGCCATATTGGCCTATATGACCGTAACGTACCTGACGGACAATACAGCTTTCTATTTCTGGAGCTGTATCGGCCTGAAACTGATTCCCATGAGTTACAGCTACCGGATCCGCGAAAAGCTGAAGCAGGTTCGGTGGAAAGCGCCGACACCGGATGAAGCGATGAATGAGATCCGGCTGATTGAGATGGGAGAATGATGGAAAATGCTGCACATACTGAAGCGGCTGCCGGCTTATCTGAAGGATGTGTTTCTGCTGACGCTGCTCCGGCCCATCGCCGCGGTACTGAGAAAAACGAGCAATGCATACCGCCATCTCTGGCTGGTGATGGAACGCGGGTATGACGCCAGGGATAACGCATACTGGTTTTTCCGCTATCTGCGGGAACAGCAGCCGCAGATCAACGTGTGCTTTGTCATTGATCCGGCCAGCCCGGATTACGGAAAGGTTGCGCAGCTTGGCAAGGTCGCTGCATGGAGATCGCTGAAACACTATCTGATGTATCTGGCTGCAGATATGCTGATTGGTACCCATGTCCAGCCTGCCTCGCCCGACCTGATGGCTTTTTATCATCTTCGTCAGATGGGGATCCGGCCAAGGGGGAAACAGATTTTCCTGCAGCACGGGATTATTCAGAACAACATGAGACTGATGAGATATCCCGGGCTGAAGCTTGACTTTTTTGCCAGCGGCAGCAGGATGGAATACGATTACCTCGTATCTGAATACGGTTTCCCGGAAGGCGTGATTCAATACACGGGATTATGCAGATATGACAATCTCCTCCGGGGAAACAAGCCTTCCAATGAAATCCTTGTTATGCCCACCTGGCGGGGTTCGGACTATCCCCGCGGAGCACAGTTTTACGGAACACCTTTTTACCGTCATTTTCAGTCCCTGCTGGAGAATGCCCGCCTGCTCCGCCTCCTGGAGGAGCGGGATCTCAGGCTGATATTCTATCCTCACATTGAGCTTCAGGAAGAATTGGATAAGTTCAAAGCTCCATCGGACCGGATTGTCCTGGCAAGCTGGAAGGATTATGATGTCCAGACACTGCTGATGCGCTGCAGCCTGCTGATTACGGATTATTCCAGTGTGTTCTTTGACGTGGGATATATGGAAAAGCCGGTGATATATTATCAGTTCGATTTGGAGGACTTCCGGAAATATCATTACCAGGAAGGCTATTTCACAGCAGAGGAACACGGATTCGGTCCTGTTGCCAGGACAGAGGAAGAAGTGATGGACGCCTTATATGAATGTGCCGGGAATGATTTCCGGGTGCAGGAAGAATACCGGAACCGCCTGGAGGCCTTTTTCCCGGTCCGGGATGAAAACAACTGTGAGCGGACGTACCGGATCCTCAGCCGTATGAGCGGGGAAAAATGACAGGAAACGGGCGCCGCGCCCCAAACAGCGGCAGGGGAGGAACCCAAGAAGATGCTTCGTGTACTGCATTCCGTCAGCAATATGGGACGTGCGGGAATCGAAACCATGCTGATGAACTATTACCGGGAGATAGACCGGAGCCGGATCCAGTTTGATTTCCTGGCCAACAAACCGGTACCGGGCGAATATGACGAAGAGATCCGCAGCCTGGGCGGGCGTGTGTTTGTCAGTCCCGGGCTGAATCCGCTGCATTTTCCCCGGTACAGACGGTACATGGCGGAGCTTCTGCGCGACAATCCCGATATCCGAATCGTTCACGCGCATAATGAGGCGATGGGGTATTATGCTCTCCAAAGCGCCAGAGACGCCGGGATCCGGATCCGGATTGCGCATGCGCACAATACGCGGATTATCCGCGATTACAAATATCCGCTGAAGCTGGTCTGCAAGCAGCTGCTTCCCGGCGCGGCGACGGATTACTGGAGCTGCGGCAGGGATGCGGGAATCTACTATTACGGAAAAAAACGCTGGAACACATCCGGCTTC
Source organism: Clostridiales bacterium FE2011 (assembly GCA_017569305.1). NCBI lineage: Bacteria > Bacillati > Bacillota > Clostridia > Eubacteriales > Clostridiales bacterium FE2011. The sequence goes on from CP069418.1 coordinate 2,710,569, forward strand.
ATTCTGCATAACGCAATCGACGTGGAACGGTTCGGGTTCCGGCCGGAAGTCCGGGAACGCAAGAGGCGGCAGCAAGGACTGGACAAATGCTTTGTGATCGGCCATGTGGGCAGATTCAACGTCCAGAAGAACCATAGCCGGCTGCTGGATATTTTTGCCGCTGCCGCCAGGGACATTCCTGAAGCCCGCCTCGTCCTGATCGGCACCGGCGAGCTGGAACAGGCCATGAAGGAGAAGGCGCGCGGCCTCGGAATCCTGGACAGGACGATTATGCCCGGGCAGATGGCGGATGTCAGCGCATGGTATCAGGCAATGGACTGCTTTGTACTCCCTTCACTGTTTGAAGGACTTCCGGTGGTCGGCATCGAGGCGCAGGCAGCCGGACTGCCGTGTGTGTTCTCTGACCGGGTTACAGACGAGATCCTGCTCTCTCCGGAAGCGCGAAGGATTTCCCTCGACACGGACGACGCGGAATGGGCCAGGCAGATTGCAGCGATAAGACAAACAGAAACGAACCGGCTGCAGGGAAAGGAAACTGTCCGCCAGGCAGGGTATGACATACATACGGAAGCGCGGAAACTTCAGGAGATCTACCTGGAAATGGAAGCCCGCGCGTATTCCACCGCACAGCCGGAAGCCTGAAGGACCGGCTTGCCCGTCTGTTATGAAAGGAGGGAATGATCAGCGTGCAGAAAGAAGCGAAACGGATCGCAATAATCGGACACAAATTCATCCCCTCCAGGGACGGAGGAGTGGAGGTTGTTGTAAGCAACCTTGCGCCGCATCTCGCGGAGGCCGGCTATAAGGTGACCTGCTATAACAGGACAAGCAAAGAGGCCAGGAAGCTTCGGAGACAAGGGAACCTGGCACGGGAATACCGGGGAGTCCGGCTGATCTGGACGCCGACGGTGGACCGCCGCGGGCTGGCGGCTGTATCCTCCTCAGTCCTTGCGACGATCATGGCGGCATTCAGCCGGTTTGATTTGGTGCACTTCCATGCGGAGGGACCGTGTGTTTTCTGCTGGCTGCCGAGACTCATGGGCAAAAAGGTCGTGGTGACTGTCCACGGGCTTGACCATAAGCGTCAGAAATGGGGGAAGTTCGCTTCCGCATATATTCTGCGGGGAGAAAAAGCGGCGGTTCGTCATGCCCACAGCATTATCGTGCTGAACACCAGCATGCAGGAGTATTTCCTCAGGGAATACGGACGGGATACGGTGCTGATTCCCAACGGTGTCGAACCGGCAGAGATTCGGCCGGCTCGTGAGATTATCGAGCAGTTCGGACTGGTTTCCCGGGGATACATCCTTTTTGTGGGCCGCCTTGATCCGGGAAAAGGAATTCACTACCTCATTGATGCATACCGGAAGCTCCATACGGATAAGAAGCTGGTGATCGCCGGCGGATCATCGGATACAGATGACTATGTGAAGCAGCTGCATGAAATGGCCGGAGATACCCCGTCCATCATCTTTACCGGTTTCCTGCAGGGGCCTGTCCTGGAAGAGCTGTACAGCAATGCGCATCTGTATGTGCTGCCCAGCGACCACGAGGGTATGCCGCTCAGCCTGCTGGAGGCTATGAATTACGGCTGCTGCTGCGTGACATCCGATATCAGGGAGTGTACAGCTGTTATGAACGGCTGCGGCCTCACTTTTCCCCGCGGGAACGCGGAAGCCCTGCGGGAGACGCTGCAGAACCTGTGCGACCATCCCGATCAGGCGGAAGCATATCGCAGTGAAGCCCGGGAAGTGATTTCGTCCAAGTATACCTGGCAGGAGATTACGGAGCAGACGGACAGGCTGTACAGGAGACTCCTGGACGGCTGAGATCGGGCATACGGCTGGAGGTATCCTGCCCGGAAATCCCTGAAATCCAACTGAAAGGACTGCAGCAATCGGCATGAAGCTTGAACGCACCAGAAACGCGACAAGGAACATTGTGTTTGACGGGACACTGGAAATGGCCAACCTGCTGTTTCCGTTTGTCATTCGCTCTGTCATGCTGCATTGCCTGGGAACAGAATACCTGGGCCTGAACGGCCTGTTCAAGTCGCTCCTGACCTTCCTGAACCTGGCAGAGCTCGGCGTGGGCAGCGCAATGGTATTCAGCATGTACAAACCCATTGCCGAAGATGATACCCGGACCATCTGCGCCCTGCTGCGCCTGTATCGTACCCTCTACCGGATCATCGGACTGGTAATCGCCATGCTGGGGCTGCTCCTGATCCCTGTTCTGCCGGGACTCATCAAGGGGGATGTCCCCGCCGGCATGAACCTGTACGTCCTGTACCTGATGAACCTGGGGAACACGGTGGTGACGTACTGGCTGTTCGCTTACAAAAGCAGCCTGCTCCAGGCGCACCAGCGGCGGGATGTAATCAGCAAGGTCAGCCTGGCGGTGCGGATCACGGAATATACCCTGAAGATCCTGATCCTGGTTTTTATACGGGATTATTATCTCTACCTGTCCGTCCAGCTGCTGAGCCAGATTACCGTGAACGTGCTGACGGCGGTGTACGCGTCCAGAATGTATCCCCGATACGTGCCCGAAGGAAACCTGCCGAAAGAAAAGCGAATGGATATTCTGCGCAGGGTACGGGATCTTTTTACTTCTAAGCTTTCCGCCACGGTTTTTGATTCCGCGGACACCCTGGTGATCTCCGCTTTTATGGGCCTGACCGTCCTGGCACTTTATCAGAATTACTATTTTGTGATTACCGCACTGCGGATCATGCTGGTGGTGCTTCTCAACGCCTGTATGGCCGGAGTGGGCAACAAGATGGTCATGGAGAGCCGGGAAGCGAATTACCGGGACCTGGAAAAGATCAGCCTCCTGTTCAGTTGGGTGCTGGGGGTGAGCAGCTCCATGCTGCTGTGTGTATTCCAGCCGTTTATGAATCTCTGGATGGGCGAAGAGAATATGCTCCCCATGGGGCTGGTGCTTTGCTTCGTCGTTTATTACTACTCCATGGGTGCCAATAAGCTGGTCAATATGTTCAAGGATGCAGCGGGCATATGGCGGCAGGACCGCTGGAGGCCCCTGACGGCGGCGCTGGTCAATCTGGGCCTGAACCTGGCCACGGTCCGGTGGCTGGGGCTGTACGGGGTGCTGCTTTCCTCGGTTATCTCCATCGTTGCTATCCAGATTCCCTGGCTGTTCCACAACCTGTTCAGGGAAGTGTTCCCCCGGGAACAGCTGGGCCGGTATATCCGGCTTTTCTGCGGACTGACGGCGGCTGCCCTGGCATCCTGCACAGCATCATGGTTTGCCTGCCGCCTGTTTACGCTGGATACATGGCCGGCCCTGATCCTGAATGCCGCAGTGAGTTTCCTGGTACCGAATCTGATCTACTTTGCCATTTACGGACGAAACCACGTGTTCCGGGAAAGCCTTTCACAGCTGAAAAGGAACATCCTGCCGGGAAACCGGAAGACACAGGATGCGGACACCCCAGTCGGGGAAGGGAGAACCGAAGAATGATCAGTGTTATTGTGCCGGTATATAATGTGGAAAAATACCTGAGAAAATGCGTGGATAGTATTCTGAATCAAACCTATACCGATTTTGAATTGCTGCTGGTGGATGATGGCTCAACGGATGGGTGCCCACAGATTTGCGATGATTACGCAGCCTGTGATTCCCGCGTGCGGGTGATCCATAAGCCCAACGGCGGGTTGATTTCCGCCCGGAATAAGGGCATCCTTGCTGCCCGGGGGGACTATGTCTGTATCCTGGACGGGGATGACTGGGCTCTCGAAAACATGCTGCAATTCATTCACGATACCGTATCCGGTTCACCGGAACTGCCCGACATGGTGCTTTTCGCTGCCCACAATGTATATGCGGATCATATGGAAGATACGCTGAACAATGTACCGGAAGGATACTACAACCGGGAACGACTGGAGAAGGAAATTTTCCCGTATCTGCTTATGGATACGCGGACCGGGCTTCATCCGGGCAGGATTCAGGCACATACCTGGGATAAGGCTTTCAGGCGTGAACTGCTGGTCGGGCATTATACACGTGACGAGAGGATCCGCGTTTTTACCGACGTGCCCATGACCTATGAATGCCTTCTGCACTGCCAGTACGTGTACATATGCAACGAACCTTTGTATATGTACAATAAAACCAATGAGGACTCGATCCGTGCCAGAAGCCGGGAGAACCTCCTCACAAAAAGTTTCGGTTACCTGGTCGCCTATATGAGGGAGCATATGAGCGGCCTGACGCCAACCATCGGCCGCCAGCTCAACGAATACGCGGCGATGCTGATCATCCGTACGGGGAAATGGCGCGTCCGGACAGAATCTTCCCTGCGGGAAGCCGCGCGGCATATGAAGCAGGGGCTCCATGAATCGGGAATGTTGTCATTTGTGTCTGCCGGAGATCTGCCGCGAAAGGCGGGAGCCGTCATCTTGCTGCTGAAAATGCATCTGGTGATGCCGGCTGTGCTGCTGTGCGCCGCCCGGGTCAGGCAGGAAAAAAAACTGGACGTATAAATCATCATGGAAAGCAGGTGTAAGCATGTACAAACGAAGGGTGCGCGGCTGGTCCCAGCATATAGACTTTATGTTTCTGGACATCCTCTGCGCTTTTGTCAGCCTTCTGGCTGCATTCCTGATCGTTGAAAAGGAAGGTGTAAACTCCCGCTTTTTCTGGTGGATGGCCCTGGAAATCATCCTGGTGAATACGGTTGTGATGATTGTCATGGACACCTATCACAGTGTGCTGCATCATTCACCGTGGGATGAGATGATCCGGCTCCTCAGCCAGACAGGAAATGTGATACTTGTCCTGCTGATTATCCGGCTGCTGGACCAGTCTGTTGAAGCAGACCTGCTGAAGATCACGCTATATGGCTTGCCGATGTATCTGGTGTCCTGTTATATCATGCGTCAGGTATACAAGAGTTTTCTGAAGAAAAAACACCATATCCATAACCGGCATTCCATGCTGATTGCGTTGGAAGCCTCCCAAATTCCGACAGTCATCCCGAGAATTCTCCGTTCGAATTATGGAATCTACCGATTCTCCGGTATGGCGATTATGGGAGCCAATTCTTCCGAAGAACAGGTGAGGCATGCGCTGAACCAGGTGCGGGAGGAGTATCCGGAAGTGGACACGATTCCGGTTGTGGCTACAGCTGATACGCTGGAGCAATACCTGACCAATAACTGGGTGGATGAAGTGTATCTGGACGTTCCGCCCGGAACAGATATGCCTGTGGACCTTATCAACAGCCTCATGCGCATAGGTATTACCATTCATACCGCCCTTACGTCCCTGGATGACATCGAATCCCGGCATAAGAACGTGGAATGGATCTGCGGTCACCTGACCATTACGACTTCTCTGGGTTATGTCACAGGGCGTGATCTGCTGCTGAAGCGAATCATGGATATCGCAGGCGGACTGATCGGTGCCCTGATTACACTGCTTCTTATTCCGACTGTAGGACTGGCAATCTGGCTCTCTGATCCGGGACCGATCTTTTTCTCCCAGATCCGGATCGGTGAAAACGGGAAGAAGTTCAGGATGTATAAGTTCCGCAGCATGTATATGGATGCGGAAGCACGGAAAAAGCAGGTGGCAAAGGAAAACGGCCAGGAAGGCCACCTTATGTTCAAGATGGAAAATGATCCGCGCATTATCGGAAGCAAACAAGGCCCTGACGGAAAATGGAAGAAGGGGGTGGGCGGATGGATCCGCGCCCTGTCCCTGGATGAGTTTCCTCAGTTTTTCAATGTCCTGAAAGGTGAAATGTCCCTGGTTGGAACCCGTCCGCCTACGGTGGACGAATGGCAGCGGTACGAGCCCTATCACCGGTCCAGGATGTCCACACGGCCTGGAATTACGGGACTCTGGCAGGTCAGCGGCCGCAGCAATATCCGCGATTTTAACACAGTGGTTCGTATGGACCGGGAATACATCGAAAACTGGTCTCTCAAAAAGGATATTTATATCTTATTCAAAACCATATGGGTTGTGTTCAGACGGATCGGAACGATGTAACTCCCATGTTATCTATCAAGTCCTGTTTCCCGCACGTAAGGGCTCCTGAGAGATCAGGAGCCCTTTTCTTAAGTTTCAGCATCACAAATAAGGAGACAGGGGAATGTATCCCTGCCTCCATAAACTGTCGTCTGTCTTACGTTATAATTCGATCTCCGCAGCAACCTGTTCATCCAGGCAGGAGCCGCCGGCGTATACCTGATATTGACCGGGCTCAATAACCTTTTTCCCGGCATCCTCCATATAGATTTCCAGGTCGCAGGGATTGACAACGAAGACTGCTTCCGCGCTTTCTCCGGGTGCGAGGCTGTGAAGCCGTTCAAAGCCGATAAGCCGGCGCAGCGGGTGGACCGTTTTCGAGGGCGATACGCGCCTGATATACAACTGGGCCACCTCATCGCCGGTTACGGCGCCGGTGTTCGTTACATTCACGGAGACCCGCAGGCCGCCGTTCTGTTTCTCAACTTTCAGACCGCTGTAGCCGAAGGCGGCATAGCTCAGGCCGTAGCCGAAGGGATACAGCACCGGTTTGTCAAAGTACCGGTAGGTACGGGGGTGATTGATCAGGTCATAGTCTTCCATCGGCGGCAGGTCTGCATCGCTTTTATACCAGGTCATCGGGAGACGTCCGGCCGGGTTCGCTTCCCCAAAGATTGCAGCGGCCAGGCCGTTGCCCAGATCCTGGGAACCGGTTGCGTTCAGCAGAATGGCCGGCACATGCTCCTGCATCCAGTTGATGGCGTAAGGATAGTTTGTGATCAGGACAACCGCGACGTTCGGGTTTACCTCGTATACCGTCTCCAGCAGTTTCTGCTGCAGGGGGATCATTTCAATGGTGCTCCGGTCGATCTCTTCCTTTGCGTTCATGACAGGGTTGCAGCCCAGGGCAACAATGACCTTTTTTGCTTTCCTGGCCAGTTCCTTTGCGCGCTGGATGCCGTCGGAGACAATCTCCACGGTGAGCGCTGTCGCTTCCTTTTCGGAACCGGCCCAGGCTTCCAGAATATTGCCGCCTTCCTTGGTGTTGCTTTCGGGTGCGAGACGGACCAGAGGATCCGTCTTCAGCTTTCCGTCCTCCAGGTAGACGTTGCGGTTGCCAAAACAGTAGAGCTTCACGTCGCAAGCTTCGTCATTCCAGTATTCGGTGAGCTCCACGCAGTTTGCATTCCGGGACTGCGGTGTGCGGACAGCGTCCGCTTTGCCGATGGTGAAGTTTTCCATGAGTTTAAAGGTGAATGGTTCATCGGAAGACAGGGTGATCTTTCCATCCGGTCCCACCGTCGCGTATTTCCTGAATTCGGGAGCGTAGAGGAAATTGCTGCCGCAGCCCCAGTTCAGCTGTTCGAAGACGACGGCATCTTCCGCCCTGTCCACCAGTACCAGTTCGGCCGGGCCGGGATCGGGGGCTCCCCACGGAATCCGCGCCGGACGGCTGGCACCGATATACCTGTTCCCAGCCCTGAAACGGAACAGGGTTTGTCCGCTTTCATAGGGAATTGTCCGGTGCATCTTCTTTTCCAGGCCGGCCTTCAGCGTCACCCTGTACAGCGGCTTTCCGGCGTACCAGTCCATATACCAGTTGTTTCCCACAAATCCGATCAGAGCAATATCGTCCTCTTTTGAGAAAGGCAGGAAATGGTTCTCGTTTTTCAGCAGGACGTTGGAGGACTTGCTCATTTCCAGGGAGATCCGTTTCGCCTCATCCGTCCCCACATCAGCCATATCCAGTTCGGCATAGGGGTCCTCCGGATCGAAGGCACCCTGGCGGATCAGCTCTACAACCGTGCAGGTAATGGATTTATCCATTTCTTCTTCGCTGATCAGGTCGCGCTCATAGGCTTCCTTTGCCGCTTTAACGACCTCGGTCTGATTGTCCAGCATGGCGTCCACACCGGCTTTCACACCCTCAGCCAGGGTTTCCGCATGGGATTCAAAATAATGATGGAAGTTCACGGTCTGCAGGAAATCGCCGCCGTCTGTCATGGCATACTGAATCCCCCACTGATCCTTCAGGATGTCCTGAACCTCATGGTTGAGCATGGCGGGCAGATGATTGATCTCATTATAGGAGGTCATAACGCCTTCCGCGTGGCCTTCCTGGGCGCAGTAGCGGAAAGGCTCCAGCTCATAGTCATATTTGACCTTGTCGCTGATGTCAAAGCTGTCATACGCGCGCCGGTATTCCTGGTTGTTGGCATAGAAGTGCTTCAGGACCGCGGCAGTCCGGACACGGTCTCCCCGGGCACCGGGGGCAAGGGGCGTGCCGTCATAGTTATGCTCATCCTGCATGCCGAGAATGTAGGCGGAAGCCATCTTGCCGGTCAGGTACGGATCTTCGCCGTATCCTTCCTCGTTCCGGCCCCAGCGGGGATCGCGGCACAGATCGACAGTGGGCGCAAGGCGGCCGTGACCGCCCTTGCCGACAGCATTTCCGAAGGCGCGGGATTCCTTTCCGGTCACGTCACCGGCTTTGCGGATCAGCTCCCGGTCAAAAGTTGCGGCCATACCGATGGGCTGGGTAAAGGAAGTCGTGGGCGTCGGCGGATACAGCTCTCCCTGACCGGCCCGGGCCTGAACGCCGTGGGCTCCCTCGCCGCCGCAGGTGGAGGCGATGATCCCCAGACGGTCGTTCCGGACCCGCAGGGAGAACCAGCTGAACTTTTCCTCAACCGACATTTGGGAAACGAGCCATTTCGCACGGGCTTCGTTCGAAAGGCCTGTATCATACAAAGGGGTATTTCTGTCCATATGCTGACCTCTTTTCCTTCGACAATTGTTTTAAATATCTTAAACCATAGAGTTGACTTCAAGTCAATAAATAAAAGATCATTCTGATGAACTGTTCCAGCAGCCTGTCATTTGTTGCTGTCGCTTCTCGCTTTTTGTGATATTGTTGATTTCCGGCTATACACATGGTATATTCGCAGTTAATGACACTGGAGGAAAACGATCATGACAAACAAGGAATTGCAAAGCATTTATTTCGGCGCCTATACTTTTGATGAGACAGAAGACGGCTGGCTGCAGGCGTTCCAGTATTCGAAGGAGCAGGTGGCATATTTTGAATCCTGCATCAAGATCGGACTGGATTTCTGGTATGACCGGTGCCTGGCCACTACCGCCAAGACGCTGGAGATGACCACGGACGCCCGGACGATTTCCTTTGAATACAAATGTATCTGGGAGGGATCCCCGGACTCCTTTGAACTGATGGTTGACAGACTGATTACCGAAATCCGTTACGTGAAGGACCTGCCGAAGGAAGGAAAGCTGGAATGGAAGCTTCCGGAAGGGAAAAAGGATATTGTGATTTATCTTCCTGCGGACGCGACCGTGCTGATCCGCAACTGCGAGATTGACGGATCCTTTACTCCGGCGCGCAAGAATGAAAAGGTGCTGTGGCTCGGGGATTCGATTACCCAGGGCTACGGACCGCTTCGCTCCGCGATGACGTACGTCAGCGTGGCCAACAGGATCCTGAACTACGACATCATCAACCAGGGAATCGGCGGATACGTCTATGACAAAAAGTCCCTGATGAAGATGGAAGGCTATACACCGGACAAGATTATTGTGGCCCTGGGAACAAACCAGTTCGGCTGTGAAACCATGAAAGACGTGGAAGAATACTATGAAACGCTGATCGGAATTTACGGAGAACGGATCCCGATTCTTTGCATTTCACCCCTATGGCGCGGGGATTTGCCGGAACAGATTCCCGTGCTGATCCGCTTCTGCGAAAACGTGAAAGCGATCGCCGGCCGTTATTCCAATGTGAAAGTGGTTGACGGGTTCAGACTGGTTCCGCACCTTCCGGAGTACTTCCTGGACAATCTCCATCCCAATGCGCTGGGAGCGGAAGTCTACGGCAGGAACCTGGTGGAAGCGATCAGAAACCTGAAGTTCTGACCTGGATCCGGGAGCTAAACAGATCCATTACACTGAGAAGAGGAGCGTATGTTATGAAAGTACTTGTACTGAACGGGAGCCCCAAGAAGAAAAGCGATACCTTCCGGATGGCGGCAGCCTTCCTGCGGGGACTGAATAAAAACCAGGAACACGAGGTTCAGATCGTCAACGTGATTGACAAAAAGATCGCCCCCTGCAGGGGATGCTTCGGCTGCTGGCAGAAGCTGGACGGTCACTGCGTGATTGAGGACGACCAGAATGCCCTCCTGGACGAATACCGGAGTGCCGACATCATCATCTGGAACTTTCCGCTGTATTGCTACGGCATGCCGTCCCACCTGAAGGCGTTCCTGGACCGGACAATCCCGCTGGTCAAAATGGATATGCGCCAGGAGGAGAACGGAAGGGTACGGCATGAAGCCCTGGTCGATTTTTCCAGGATACATACGGTGGTTCTCTGCGGATGCGGATTCCCGGACTGGGAAGGGAATTTTGACGGACTGAAGATGCAGTGCAGGCAGTGCTTCGGCAACCTGGAAATGGTTTGTGTTCCGGAAACTCCCATGCTGAACGTCCCGGAAGCCGCGCCGCTGGCGGATCCGCTGCTGGCCAGCTTTGAAAAGGCAGGGGAGGAATATGCCGCCAGCCTGAAGCTTTCAGCGGAGACAATCGCCAGGCTGGAAACCCCGATGATCCCGAAGGAGATGTATATCAATATTGTGAACGGAAACGCATAAGGCATTGCATTTCATAAAACGGACTCCTGGAAAACAGGAGTCTTTTTGATTTCAGCCGTTCAACGCGAAAAAAGAACCGGAAAGTCGTCTGCTGTTCCGTTATCACGTTATTGATCGTAAAGCAGTTTTCAGCTATGATAACCTGGAAAACAAGACTGTGTATGGAGAATCAGAAATATGATCCAGGATATTGAACCATCCAGGCTGGACAACGCATTCAGGCCGGGAAACCCTGAGGAAAAAGATTTCGTCCTGCTTTTTGACGTGGACGGAAGAATACTTGTCAGAACAGGAGACGGAAAGATTCGTTTTACCACTGGGAAAGAGGTTCCGGCAGACGGTACAGTTTATCTGTTTTCGGTGGATGGGGACAGGTATTTCTGCGCGCTGACACCCGCCGGGACAGCGCTTCCGGGGTTTGAATTCAGGACAGTGCGGGAGCTGCGGGACGCCGGCAGCGGCAAAGAGCTTTTTGCCGCATTTACCGCATATCACCTGTGGCGGTGGTATGCCGACAACCGCCGGTGCGGACGGTGCGGCGGGGAAAACAGATGCCATACCGCGGAACGGGCCCTGCAATGCAGCATTTGCGGGCATGTGGTTTATCCGAGGATCAATCCGGCTGTCATTGTCGGCGTCATCAAAGGTGACAGCCTGCTGATCACCCGGTACCGGAAAGGCTATGCGCACAACGCGCTGGTTGCCGGTTTTACGGAAATCGGCGAGACGCTGGAGCAGACCGTGCATCGGGAGGTTATGGAAGAAACCGGCGTCAGGGTGCATAACATCCGGTATTACAAGTCCCAGCCCTGGGGAATGGCGCAGGACCTGCTGGTGGGCTTTTACTGTGACGCGGACGAGGAGTCCGTGATCCGGATGGATCCGAATGAACTGAAATATGCTGAATGGGTACGGCGGGAAGACATCGTCCTGCAGCCGAACAACCTGAGCCTCACCAATGAGATGATGAGGATGTTTAAAGAAGGGAAAAAGGTATAAGGCAAATGATTGAGTTTAAGAAATTTACCGATTTCCCGCGGGGCACGCTCTATGATATCCTTGCGGACGCCTATTCCTACGATAAAAGAAACCGGCAGATCTGGGAGGAGAACTGGAAGGAGACGGATGACTTCTTCTATGATAATCCGGAGATTGCCGACAAATACAGCCTGGTCACCTGCCTGGACGGAGAACCGATCGGGTTTGCGACGTGGGATCCGCGGCACAGACCGGATTACGTCGAGATCGGCCATAACGGTATCCGGGAACAATACAAGCGCAGGGGATACGGACATCTGCAGCTGGAAGAGGCCTTGCGCAGGATCCGGGCGTATGAGGGACTGAAGCGGATCATTGTGTGTACCAACAGTAACCTGATCGCTCCGAGGAATTATGAGTCAGTTGGCTTCGTTCTATATGACAGGAAGCCCAATGAGACGGAAAGCGCATATACCGGGGATTATCTATACTACGAAATCGTTCTGTAAGGGGAAAGCCTGACAGCATGAATGAAGAACTGATCAGAGACACCTATTTGACCCGAAACAAGGTCAAAACGCTGAAGCATGTGGAAGAAGTGGCGGAGACGGCGGTATGGCTGGCGGGGATCCATAAGCTGGATATACAGAAAGCCAGGACGGCGGCGCTGCTGCATGACATCAGTGCGGTGATGTCGCCGCTGGAAATGTATGAGACGGCTGTGGAACGCGGCATGCCGATTGATCCGGCAGAGGAGAAATATCATTTTCTCCTGCACCAGCGGATATCCAGGATCATTGCGGAGGAACAGTTCGGCATCCGGGATGAGGATATCCTGAGTGCGGTTGAATGCCACACGACCCTGAAGCAAAACGCCGGTCCGTATGACCAGCTTGTCTTTATCGCGGACAAGATCTCCTGGGATCAGGAAGGGGTTCCGCCTTATTATGAGGAGCTGAAGAAAATGGCCGAGGAATCCCTGGAAGAGGCCTGCTTCTTTTATATCCGTTATCAGTTCGAAAACAAACTGCTGCTCATGCCGCACCGATGGATTTCGGAAGCATATGAGGATCTGAAGAAAAACCGGGGATGAATAATTGCAGAGCTGAACGGGCCGATGATATAATGAACCCGTCTCAGGACAGGAATAAAAGTACATAAGAGCAGAAAGGAACAGGAGCATGGTTACGGAAAGCAGCAACAGTATCATGAATTGGCTCAAGGATGCAGGACTGAAGCTTCTCGGCGGTATCGCGGTGCTTGTGATAGGATTCCTGCTGGTTCATTGGATCGGCAATATTCTCAAGCACAACAAGAAATTCCACGCGATTGAACCGACGCTGCGGGGTTTCCTGCAGAACCTGGTCAAGATCACCCTTTCCGCGATTGTGGTCCTGACCGCCGTGAATATTATAGGTATTCCCATGACCTCCGTTCTGACGCTGCTGGCTTCCGGAGGCGTGGCCATCGGCCTTGCGCTGCAGGGCGCAGTAGGCAACCTGCTCGGCGGACTGATTCTCCTGATTCTGCGGCCGATCCGGGCGGGGGAATACGTAAAGATCGGCGACAGCGAAGGCACCGTCAAAACCGTGGGCGCTTACTATACGGAGCTGATTACCGTGGACAACAAACAGCTCTGCCTGCCCAACGGTGCCCTGACCAATACGACCATTGTCAATTTCTCCCGGGAGGGAACGAGACGGCTGGATCTGACTTTCTCTGTTGACTACGGCAGCGATATGGATCAGGTGTACCGGGTGCTGAACGACCTGGTGGGCCAGGAGACAGCCGTTCTGAAGGATCCGGCTCCGCAGATTGTCCTTTCCAAGTGCGCGGACAGCAGCCTGGATTTTGCAGTCCGGGTCTGGGTCAAAACCGCTGATTACTGGCCGGTGAACTTCCGGCTGCTGGATAAAGGAAAGCGGGCGCTGGACGCCGCCGGCATCTCCATTCCGTTCCCCCAAATGGATGTGCATGTTAAATCCTGACCGAACTGAAAACGGAGTTCCTGAATATCAGGAACTCTTTTTTGATGCTTGCCAGATGAGCAGGGATCTGGGATAATAGTCCGGTTTGAATGAACAAACACTGCCCGGAGGAACGCATGAAACAGGAACGGAAAAGAATACTGATTATCTATACCGGCGGAACCATCGGCATGATGAAGACCCGCCACGGCTATGCCCCGCAGAAGGAGAAGTTCCATCAGCTGCTGGACGCCATTCCGGAGCTTAAGGCAGAGGGCATGCCGGACTGGGAAGTTGTGGACATGGATCCGCTGCTGGATTCCTCCAACATTACCGTAAGGGAATGGAACACCATCGGCACCATGATTGCCGGCAACTATGACCGGTTTGACGGATTTGTTATCCTCCACGGAACAGATACCATGGCCTATACGGCTTCGGCCCTCTCTTTTACCCTGCGGAACAACAGCAAACCGGTGATCCTGACCGGATCCCAGATTCCGCTGTGCGAGATCCGGAACGACGCCCGGGACAACCTGATTACCGCCATGCAGGTGGCGGCAGATGACCGGGTGCATGAGGTGTGCCTGTATTTCGGCGGGAAGCTGCTGCGCGGGAACCGGTCCATCAAGTATTCCGCGGATGACCTGATCGCCTTTGAATCCCCAAACTTCCAGCCGCTGGCGGAGGTGGGAATTGAGATCCGGTACAATTTCCCCGCACTGCTTCCGGCCTGCAAAGAGACATTTTCCCTGCAGACCCTGAAGAGCGTTCCCATCGGGGTTATCAAGGTTTTCCCCGGAATTCAGTTTGAACTGTTTGATTCGATTATGACAGAGCGGCTGAAGGGAATCGTAATCGAAACCTTCGGCGCCGGCAACATTCCCGGATCCTCGGACGCGCTGCTGCCGATTATCCGCAAGGCCAGTGAAAACGGAACTATTATTATCGTCTGCTCCCAGTGCCCGCACGGCACCGTCGCACTGGGTGCGTACGAGACCTCGGAGGCACTGCGGAACGCAGGCGCGGTCAGCGGGTATGACATCACCACGGAGGCTGCCGTTGCCAAGCTGTACTATTTGTTCAGCTGCGGGCTGGAGGAGAAGGAAATCCGCTCCAGAATGGAGCAGAGCCTGCGCGGAGAGATCACAATCTGAAGACGTAAGACAACAAGGCAGAAGGGCTCCTGAAGCATCAGGAGTTCTTTTTTTGCGTTCTTTTTGTATTTCAATTGACAATCCGGGGATGCAGTGATAGCTTACTGAAAAATAGTCCGGACAAGTTATTCATACGAGGGAGGATGAATTGATTATGAACGGTTTACTCATGATGATCATTGCCATCGTTGTACTGGGCGCCGGCTATCTCGTTTACGGCCGCTGGCTGGCGAAAAAGTGGGGTATTGATCCCAAAGCCAAGACGCCGGCCTACGAACTGCGGGATGGCGTTGACTATGAACCTGCCGATACCCATGTGGTCTTCGGACACCAGTTTGCTTCCATTGCCGGCGCTGGCCCCATCAACGGTCCTGTGCAGGCGGCGGTTTTCGGCTGGGTGCCGGTGCTGCTGTGGGTCCTGATCGGCGGCGTATTCTTCGGCGCTGTGCAGGACTTTTCAGCCATGTACGCCTCTGTGAAGAACAAGGGACGTACCATCGGCTATATCATTGAGGAATACATCGGCAAGGTCGGCAAGAAGCTTTTCCTGCTGTTCTGCTGGCTGTTCTGTATCCTGGTGGTTGCAGCTTTTGCCGACGTGGTTGCCGGCACATTCAACGGCTTTGCCGCCGACGGCGCCCGGATTACTGCCAACGGCAGCGTCGCGACCACAAGCATGCTCTTTATCGTCCAAGCGGTGGCCCTGGGCTTCCTGCTCCGGTTCTCCAAGATGAACAAATGGGTCAACACCCTGATTGCCATCGCCCTGCTGGTGGTCGGCGTCGCGGTGGGCCTGGCCCTGCCGGTGTTCATTCCGGCCAATACCTGGCATATCATCGTGTTCATCTATATCATGATTGCTTCCGTGGTTCCGGTGTGGGCCCTGCTGCAGCCCCGGGACTACCTGAACAGCTACCTGCTGGTGTTCATGATCCTGGCTGCGGTGGTTGGTATCATGGCGACCAATCCCAGCATCAACCTGCCGGCATTCACCAGTTTCACGGTGGCAGGAACCGGCAACCTGTTCCCGATCCTGTTCGTGACCATCGCCTGCGGCGCCGTTTCCGGCTTCCATGCCCTGGTTTCTTCCGGTACAGCCTCCAAGCAGATTAAGAATGAAAAGCATATGCTGCCGGTTTCTTTCGGCGCCATGCTGATGGAATCCCTGCTGGCTGTGATCTCCCTGATCGCAGTGGCCAGCTTCGCGGCGGGAGAAGCCGCGGCGGCTGGTTATTCCACCCCCACGCAGGTGTTTGCGGGCGGCGTTGCCAACTTCCTGGAGAAGCTGGGCATGCCCCATAACATTATCTTCACGCTGATCAATCTGGCGGTTTCCGCTTTCGCCTTGACCTCCCTTGACTCGGTTGCCCGGATCGGCCGGCTGTCCTTCCAGGAGCTGTTCCTGGACGCCTCCATCAAGGATGAGGACATGAAGCCCTGGCGCAAGGTGGTAACCAACAAATACTTTGCGACGGTGATTACGCTGGTGCTGGCCTATATCCTGGCAAAGATGGGATACAAGAACATCTGGCCGCTGTTCGGCAGCGCCAACCAGCTGCTCAGCGCGCTGGCGCTCATTGCCTGCGCTGTTTACCTGAAGAAGACCAACCGCAAGGGCTGGATGCTGTGGATTCCCATGGTGATCATGCTCTGCGTGACGCTGACAGCCCTGGTCCAGAAGATCATTGCGCTGATCGGCGATCCGACCGCGGGGAACATCCTGCAGCTCGCTTTTGCCGTTGCATTGTTTGTGCTCGGCGTGATCGTGGCGGTGCTCGGCTTCAGACGGCTGGCTGAAAAAACTCCGCAGGAAGCACAGAACGCTTAAGGAACTGCAACGAAGCATCCGGGAAACCGGATGCTTTTTTATTTGGCACATTCCCGACGCTGTTGACAGGAATGGCAGCTTTCCGTAAAATGAAACCAGATGTCTGAAATGTACACACAGACTGAAAAACAGAAAAGGGAGATGAAAAAATGGACATGAACCGTCGTGAATTTTTGCGTACCGCCGGAAAAGCCGCACTGGGTGCGGTCGCAGTCAGCAGCCTGCCGCTGCCTGTTGTGGCGGAAGGGAAGGAAACTCCCGTATGGCCCTGGAAATATGTGCCGCTGGACAAGGATGAGCTGCTGAAGCGCTGCTATGAAAAGTTCTATGAATACGGAGGCTGCGGCGGAGGATGCTTTGGCGGCATCATCGACATCATGAGTGAAGTGACCGGCTATCCCTATAATGAGATGGTTCCCGGCCGCACATGCGCCCTGATGGGCGGCGGCTTTGGCGCGGGAACGCTCTGCGGTTCCCTGGCGGGCGCCCTGATGTTTGTGGGCCTGGTGTGCGAACCCCAGGACGCTGCTGCTGTGCGTGACCAGCTGTTTGCCTGGTACCGGGAACACAGCTTCCCGCAGTACCAGCCTGAATTTGAATCCATCACTACCGTGGCTCACTCCATCAACTGCGTTGATTCCGTAGGCACCTATATGGCGGCGACCGGATACAAGATGGCGGATCCGGAACGCAAGGCCCGCTGCGCGTCTGTGACGGCCGAAGTGGCAGTCAAAGCCATTTCCCTGCTGAACGTCCTGTACGGATACGAAGAGGCTGAACCGGAAGAGGAAGCCGCTCCCGCAGAGGAGGCGCTGGCAGCCAATGAGTATATCGGCACCGGCATCAGCGAAATCGGCGGCGAGGTGAAGGTGAAGGTCACCATGGACGGGGACAAGATCGCGAAGATTGAAGTGCTGAGCCACAACGAAACTGCCGGCGTCAGCGATCCGGCCTTTGCGGCCATTCCCGACGCGATCATCGCGGCCAACTCCACCGAGATTGATACAGTTTCCGGCGCGACCAAGACCAGCGAAGCCCTGATTGCCGCCGTGAACGATGCCCTGGCGCAAATCAAGAAATAAAAAACCGCGGCATATTACAGTCAACAGGATCGGAGGCCTTTCAGACAGGCCTCCGGTTTTTGTTCCGCCTGCAGCGGCACTGGCAGAAATTGTCTGTTGTGTTATAATAGACATGTCCGATCTGGTTTTCCGGGCATTCTTTTACGTTGAGACCGAGGGAGATGAAAGCGTGAACATTCTGCACCTGAAGTATGCTGTGAGCATCGCGGACAACGGCTCCATCAACAAGGCAGCGGAAGAAATTCATGTAGCCCAGCCCAACCTGAGCCGGGTAATCAAGGAACTGGAAGCCGACCTGGGGATTACCATTTTCCAGCGCAGTGCCCACGGTATGATCCTGACCCCGGAAGGGGAGGAGTTTGTGGGCCGGGCCAGGAAGATCCTGGAGCAGGTGGACGACATGGAACACATGTACAAGTCCGGACAGCCGGCCTGCCAGCGCTTTTCCATCTCCGCCCCGCGGGCCAGCTACATCTCCGACGCTTTTGCCCATTTTTCCCGGTCACTGAGCAAGGATGACGCGGAAGTTTTCTACCAGGAAACCAATGTACTGAAGGCTGTGAGAAACATCCTGGAGGTAGGGTATAACCTGGGCATCCTCCGGTATGCCTCCAAGCATGAAAAGTATTTCCGGGAGATGCTGGAAGATAAGGACCTGACCGGGGACCTGATTATGGAATTCACCTACTGTCTGATCATGCATGAGGACAGCCCGCTGGCAAAAATGGAGACCATCCGGATGAAAGACCTGGCCGGATATATCCAGATCGCGCATGCGGATCCCTATGTACCCTCCATGCCGCTGTCCGTGGTCAAGAATGAAGAACTGCCGGATATTCCCCGGAGGATTTATGTGTTTGAGCGGGGCAGCCAGATGGATCTGCTTTCGGAAAACCCGGAAACCTTCATGTGGGTTTCCCCGATTCCGGAGCGGCTGCTGAAGAACCTCCACCTGGTGCAGAGACGCTGCGTGGATAACCAGAAACTGTACCGGGACGTGCTGATCCGCAGGAAGAATTATCACCTGACAGAGCTGGATAAGCAATTTATAACGGAACTGACAATTTCAAAACGAAATTGTCAGTTCGATGAAAACGCATAATGCGTTTTCATCAATGAATACTGAAAACTTAAGACTTAAAAATGAATAATGGTGGAGAAAAGCGCTTCCGTATACGGCGGAAGCGCTTTTGTTGAATAAATGGGATTTCCTTCGGAATTCTTAGTAAGGGATTTCTCCACTACGGCTACGCCTTCGGTCGAAATGACAGCCTGGAGTGCGTTGTTCTGTGCAATGAATATGGTTGACAAATAAGGTTTTGTTTGTTGCTTATTCTTGCCTCGTTACGGGGCAGGTTTCTTTTTATATCGATATATCGATAAAGAGTTATCGATATATATATAACTCATATACGGTTTTGGTAATTCCGCTGAGACGCCTGTTCTTCTATAATAACCCGCGGCAAGGAGGGAAGGGCCATGAGGAGCAGTACGCTGTCCAAAGCGACGATGGGTAGGCTGCCGTTGTATCTGCAGTTTATCCGCACCGTACAGACGGAGAATGTTTCATCCGCGACTGTTGCCCGGGCGTTGGGACTGGGCGAGGTTCAGGTTCGAAAAGACCTGGCCAGCATCTGCCCGGCGGGGATGCCGAAGATTGGCTATCCGACGGAGCGGCTCCGGGAAGACCTGGAAGCAGTGCTGGGCATGAAGCAGACGATCCCTGCGGTGGTGGTCGGCGCCGGTAAACTGGGCAGAGCCCTGATGGCCTATGACGGATTCCGGGAGTACGGGCTGGAGATCGCGGCGGCGTTCGATACCCGCGTGACCGATTCAAGCCACGAACGGAAACCGATCCTTCCCATGGAAGAGATGAGCGGATGGTGCCGGGAACATGAGGTTCACATCGGGATCCTGACCGTACCGGCAGGAGCGGCCCAGGAGGCTGCGGACCAGATGGTGAACAGCGGCATCACAGCGATTCTCAGTTTTGTTTCCGTGCCGATCCGGGTACCGGATACCGTGACGGTGAAGCATGAAAACATTGCGTTATCCCTTGCCTGCCTGAAGATCGTAGCAGGCATGTCCAATGAAACAACGGAGGAGGATTCACATGGATCAGAAGACCTATGAAACGGTGGACAGCCCGGAAACACTGGAGGCTGCCATAGCCCGGGTGCGGGAAGCACAGCGCCAGTACGCCTCCTACACCCAGGAACAGGTGGACAGGATTTTCCTGGCAGCGGCAACCGCCGCCAATCAGGCCCGCATTCCCCTGGCCAGGATGGCTGTTGAGGAAACCGGCATGGGTGTGGTGGAAGACAAAGTGATCAAAAACCACTATGCCAGCGAATATATCTACAATGCCTACCGGGACACCAAAACCTGCGGTGTGATTGAAGAAGACAAAGCCGGCGGTATGAAGAAGATTGCGGAGCCCATCGGTGTGGTGGCCGCCGTGATTCCGACCACAAACCCAACATCCACTGCCATTTTCAAATCCCTGATCTGTCTGAAGACCCGCAACGGTATTATCATCAGCCCCCATCCCCGTGCCAAACAGGCCACGATCGCTGCCGCGAAGGTAGTGCTGGAAGCAGCGGTCAAAGCCGGCGCACCGGAAGGCATCATCTCCTGGATTGACGTGCCCAGCCTTGAAATGACCAACACCGTGATGAAGGAAGCGGACATTATCCTGGCGACCGGCGGTCCCGGCATGGTGAAGGCGGCCTACTCCAGCGGCAAGCCAGCCCTGGGCGTGGGCGCCGGCAACGTGCCCGCGGTGATCGACGAAAGTGCGGATATCCTGCTGGCAGTCAACAGCATCATCCATTCCAAGACCTTCGATAACGGCATGATCTGCGCTTCTGAACAGAGCGTGATCGTCGTGGACAGCGTCTATGACAGCGTGAAGGCTGAATTCGCTGCCCGGGGCTGCTGGTTCCTGAAGGGAGAAGAGCTGAACAAGGTCCGGAAGACCATCCTGATCAACGGCGCCCTGAACGCAAAGATTGTGGGACAGAGCGCATACAGGATTGCCGAGCTTGCGGGTGTGACCGTTCCGGAAGGCACGAAGGTGCTGATCGGTGAGGTTGAATCCGTGGATATCTCCGAGGAATTCGCCCATGAGAAGCTGTCCCCGGTGCTGGCAATGTACCGGGCACAGGATCTGGAAGACGCGTTTGCGAAGGCTGACAGGCTGATCGCGGACGGCGGTTACGGCCACACCGCTTCCCTGTATATCAATACCCAGAAGAAGCAGGAAGTGCTGGATGCTTTCGCGGCCCGGATGAAGACCTGCCGCATTGTGGTGAACACCCCATCCTCCCAGGGCGGCATCGGTGACCTGTACAATTTCCGGATGATGCCTTCTCTGACGCTGGGCTGCGGCAGCTGGGGCGGAAACTCCGTGTCTGAAAACGTGGGTGTGAAGCACCTGCTGAATATCAAAACCGTGACGGAAAGAAGGGAAAACATGCTCTGGTTCCGCGCTCCTGAAAAGGTGTACATCAAGAAAGGCTGCCTGCCGGTGGCCCTGAGCGAACTGAAAACCGTGATGGGAAAGAAAAAGGCCTTCGTGGTAACAGACAGTTTCCTTTACCACAACGGCAACACCAAGCCGATTACCGACAAGCTGGATGAGATGGGAATCAGCCATGCCACCTTCTTCGACGTAGCGCCCGATCCGACCCTGGCCTGCGCCAAAGCCGGCGCCGAGCAGATGCGCCTGTTCCAGCCGGACGTGATCATCGCCCTGGGCGGCGGAAGCGCCATGGACGCGGCAAAGATCATGTGGGTGCTGTATGAGCATCCCGAGGTTGACTTCATGGACATGGCCATGCGCTTCATGGATATCCGCAAGCGGGTATATACCTTCCCGAAGATGGGCGAAAAGGCGTACTTTGTCGCGATCCCCACTTCCGCCGGAACCGGCAGCGAAGTGACTCCCTTCGCGGTTATCACCGATGAACAGAGCGGCGTAAAGTATCCGCTGGCGGATTACGAGCTGCTGCCAAATATGGCAATCATTGACACGGATTTCCATATGACCGCCCCCAAGGGCCTGACCGCGGCCAGCGGTATCGACGCGGTGACGCACGCGCTGGAAGCCTACGCTTCCATGCTGGCAACCGACTATACGGACGGACTGGCCATCCAGGCACTGAAGAACATCTTCACCTACCTGCCCCGGGCTTACGATGACGGCATGACGGACGTGGAAGCCCGTGAGAAGATGGCCAACGCCGCCACCATGGCTGGTATGGCTTTCGCCAACGCTTTCCTGGGTGTGTGCCACTCCATGGCGCACAAGCTGGGCGCCTTCCATCACATTGCCCACGGCGTGGCCAATGCACTGATGATTGAAGAGGTGCTGCGGTTCAACGCCGCGGAAACCCCGGCCAAGATGGGGACCTTCCCCCAGTATGAATATCCCCACACCATGCGGCGGTACGCTGAAGTGGCGGAAGCACTGGGCATTACGGAAGGTACCGACGAAGACAAGCTGGAAGCGCTGATCAAGAAGATCAATGACCTGAAAGCCTATGTGGGCATCAAGTCCACGATCCGGGATTATGTGCCGGATGAGAAGGACTTCCTGGACCGGCTGGACGCCATGACAGAGCAGGCCTTCGACGATCAGTGCACCGGCGCCAATCCCCGGTATCCGCTGATGAGCGAAATCAAGCAGATGTACCTGAATGCCTACTACGGCGGGAAGCACTTCACCGAAACGGCCAAGCCCACTGAGTATGACATCGCCACCTACGAGGATGACGCGGCCAAAAAAGCCTATCGTCCCGGACATAAGCTGTGAAAGGGGGAAGGACAATGAATCAGGATCGAGTAATCGCCGTACGGAACGCCAAGACGATTTATCGGGACGGAGACCGGTGCCTGAAGGTATTCAACGCCGAGTATTCCAAGGCAGACGTGCTGAATGAAGCGCTGAACCAGGCCCGCATCGAGGAAACCGGACTGCATATCCCCAAGGTTCTGGAAGTGACCGTGCTGGACGGAAAATGGACCATCGTGTCCGAATTTATTGCCGGAAAAACCCTGAGCCAGCTGATGAAAGACAACCCCGACGATAAGGACAAATACATCGGGCAGATGGTGGACCTGCAGCTGGAAGTGCAGAGCAAAACCTGCCCGCTGCTGAACAAGCTGAAGGACAAGATGAACCGCAAGATCAGCCAGGCCAGCCTGGACGCTACCATCCGGTATGATCTTCATACCCGGCTGGAGGGAATGCCGAAGCACAACAAGGTGTGCCACGGCGACTTCCGTCCCTCCAATATCATCATCGCGAACGACGGAACGCCCTACATCCTGGACTGGAGCCATGTGACCCAGGGCAATGCCTCCGCCGACGCGGCCCGAACCTACCTGCTGTTCTGCCTGAAGGGCGATACCGAAGGCGCTGAAAAGTACCTGGACCTGTTCTGTGAAAAAAGCAACACGGACAGGCGGTACGTCCAGAAGTGGATGCCGATTGTGGCGGCCAGCCAGTCGGTGAAGGGCAACGAACAGGAGCGGGAATTCCTGCTCAGATGGGTCAATGTGGTGGAGTACGAATAAGAACGGAGGATAAAGCATATGAAAATCACAGTCTGTATCGGGTCTTCCTGCCACATCAAGGGATCACGGCCGGTAGTTGAACAGCTGCAGGCCCTGATTGCGGAGAATGATCTGGGAGACCGGATCGAACTGGGCGGCACCTTCTGCATGGGCAAATGCCAGCAGGGTGTGTGCGTGACCGTGGACGGGGCGCTGTTCTCCGTTTCACCTGAAAGCGTAAAGGAATTTTTTGAGAAACAAGTGAAGGCGAAGCTGGCGTAAATCAATACGCACCGGGCGGAGGAAACACCGCCCGGCGCCTTTTTGCAAGGAGGAAGCCGCATGCCGCACGGCCTGACACTGAAAAAAACAAACTGTAAAAACTGTTATAAATGTATCCGGCACTGCCCGGTGAAATCCATCCGCTTTTCGGGAAACCAGGCCCATATTATCGGCAATGAGTGCATCCTGTGCGGTACCTGTTTTGTTGTCTGTCCGCAAAATGCCAAGCAGATTGTGGACGAGACGGAAAAGGTGAAGGTAATGATCCAGAGCGGGGAGCCCGTTGTGGCCTCCCTGGCGCCTTCCTTTATCGCAAACTATCCCGGCGTGGGTATTGAAAGCATGCGGGAAGCCCTGCAGAGACTGGGCTTCCGGGACGCGGAGGAAACCGCCCTGGGAGCTACCCAGGTGAAGCGGGAATACGACCGTATGCTGCGGGAGGATGACCGCGATATCGTCATCTCTTCCTGCTGCCACAGCGTCAACCTACTGATCCAGAAGTTCTTCCCGCGGGAGCTGAAGTACCTGGCGGACGTGGTTTCGCCCATGCAGGCCCACTGCCAGGACATCAAAAAGCGGATTCCCAACGCGAAGACGGTGTTCATCGGACCCTGCCTGGCCAAGAAGGATGAGGCGGAATACTACGAGGGAATCGTGGACGCCGTGCTGACCTTTGAGGAACTGACCAGCTGGCTGCGGGCGGAGAAGATCGGCCTGCGGCAGGATATCACCCCTGAACCCAACAGCCGGACACGGTTCTTTCCTACAACCGGCGGCATCCTGAAGACCATGGACTGCGACGCACCGGATTATACCTACCTGGCAGTGGACGGCGTGGAAAACTGCATCGCGGCCCTGAAGGACATCGAGAGCGGAAGGATCCACCACTGCTTTATAGAGATGAGCGCGTGCAAGGGCAGCTGCCTGGGCGGCCCGGTGATGGAAAAGAACCGGTGCAGCCCCGTGCAGGATTACCTTGCGGTGTCTTCCTTCGCAGGGGACAGCGATTTTGAAATCCGGCAGCCGGAGAACCGGCAGATGCGGAAGTTCTTTGAGCCCATTGACCTGAAGGCGGCCATGCCGTCCGAAGCGGAAATCACGGAGATCCTGCGGGAAATGGGCAAGTTCAAGCCCAGCCAGGAGCTGAACTGCGGCTCCTGCGGATACGATACGTGCCGGGAAAAGGCGATTGCCATCTACCAGGGAAAGGCCGAAATCTCCATGTGCCTGCCTTTCCTGATGAACAAGGCGGAGAACATGACGGACGCCATTTCCCGCAATTCCCCCAACGGCATCCTGATGCTCAATGACCGGCTGGAGGTTCAGCAGATCAACCCCATGATGATGAAGCTGCTGAATATCCATGATGCCGGCGCGGTGCTGGGCGACCAGGTGGTGCGCATCCTGGATCCGCTGCCCTTCATGAAGGTGCAGAAGACCCACAGGGGGATTTTCAACGAGCGGGTATACCTGACCGAATACGGCTGCTATGTGGAGCAGACCGTGGTGCCCGCGGAGGAAGGCCGGATGATCCTGTGCATCATGCGCGACGTGACCATGGAAGAGGAAACGCGCAGAGAGAAGGAAGAGATCAGCCGGCAGACGGTGGAAGTGGCAGACAAGGTGGTGGAGAAGCAGATGCGCATTGTGCAGGAGATTGCTTCCCTGCTGGGCGAGACCGCTGCGGAAACCAAGATTGCGCTGTCCAAGCTGAAGGAGTCGATTACCAATGAATGATCTTTGCTGCGATATCGGCTTCAAAAGCATTAACCATACAGGCGAACAGCTGTGCGGCGATCATGTGGATATCGCCGAGCAGGAGGATGGCTCCACGGTGATCGTGCTGGCGGACGGACTGGGCAGCGGCGTGAAGGCCAGCATCCTGTCCACCCTGACCAGCAAGATCATTTCCACCATGCTGGCGGCGGGCCTTTCGCTGGAAGAGTGCGTGGAAACCATCGCCGCCACCCTGCCGGTGTGCTCGGTGCGGGGCGTGGCCTATTCCACCTTTACCATCCTGCGGATCATCCAGAACCGTATGGCGGAAGTGATCCAGTATGACAATCCCCATGTGATCCTGCTGCGGGACGGCGCCAACTGGGACTATCCCCGGCAGGAAATGTCCATCGGCGGGAAGCAGATTTACCGCTCGGTGATCCGGCTGCAGGAAAACGACGTGTTCATTGCCATGAGCGACGGCTGTCCCCATGCCGGCATCGGCGTAGGATACAACTTCGGCTGGAAGCGGGAAGATATCATCTCCTACATGGAGGCCATGAACCTGTGCGGGTATTCCGCAAAGCTGCTGTCCACCATGCTGGTGGACGAGTGCGACCGGCTGTACGGCGGGAAGCCCGGCGATGACGCCACGTCCTGTGTGGTGCGGATGCGCAGGCGGGTGCCGATGAATATGCTCTTCGGCCCGCCCGGAAACCGGGACGACACGGACCGGATGATGAGCCTGTTCTTTGCCAAGGAAGGAAAGCACATCATCTGCGGCGGAACCACATCCTCCCTGGCGGCAAAGTGGCTGAACAAGCCGCTGCGGCCTTCCCTGAACTATGAGGGGGACATCCCGCCCATCGCGAAGCTGGAGGGCGTGGACCTGGTGACCGAAGGCGTGATCACGGTGAACCGGGTGGTGCAGTATGCCCAGGATTTCATCGGGGACAATACCTGCTACGACGAATGGAGCAATCACAAGGACGGCGCCTCCCTGATCAGTCAACTGCTGTTTGAGGAAGCGACGGATATCAACTTCTATGTAGGCCGGGCAATCAATCCGGCACATCAGAACCCGGACCTGCCGATCAATTTCAGCATTAAGATGAACCTGGTCCAGGAATTGAGCGCGGCACTGCAGAAGATGGGCAAACGGATCAAGGTCAGTTATTTTTGAGGTGAGAGCATGCATAAGTTTGATACGAAGGTTCAACATCTGAAATACAAAGTGCTGCGGGAAGTGGCGCGCCACGCCTGGAATGATACGCTGATGGAAAACGTGATGGACATCCCGAAGGCCATTGTGCCCGGCAAGGTGCCGACTATGCGCTGCTGCGTATACAAGGAGCGGGCGATCCTGGGAGAACGGGTCAAGCTGGCTATGGGCGGTGGAAACTCGGACAACATCATCCAGGTGATCGACATTGCCTGCGACGACTGCCCCGCGGTGGGATACCAGGTTACGGAATCCTGCCGGGGCTGCCTGGCCCACCGCTGCGAGGACGTGTGCAAGCGCGGCGCGATTTCCTTCGACCACAAGCACGAGGCGCACATTGACAAAACCAAGTGCGTGGAATGCGGCATGTGCGCCAAGGTATGCCCCTACAGCGCCATTGTGAACCGCAAGCGGCCCTGCCAGAATGCCTGCAAGATCAAAGCCATCTCGATCAACGAGGATAACGCGGCGAAGATTGACGACGAGAAGTGCATCCAGTGCGGTGCGTGCGTATATCAGTGCCCCTTCGGCGCGATCTCTGACAAGTCCTTTATCATCAATGTAATCGATATGCTGAAGCGGAGCCGGGACAACAGCAAGTATAAGGTGTACGCGCTGGTGGCGCCCGCCATCGGCAGCCAGATGAACTACGTGAAACTGGGACAGGTGATCACCGGCATCAAGAAGCTGGGCTTCTATACGGTGGTGGAAGTGGCCCTGGGCGGTGACATGGTGGCGCAGACGGAATCCAGGGAACTGGTGGAGAAGGGATTCCTGACCAGCTCCTGCTGCCCGGCGTTTGTGCGCTACGTCAAAACCGCTTTCCCGGCACTGACTCCCTACATCTCCCACAATATGTCCCCGATGGCAACCCTGGCCAAGTATATCAAGGAACATGAGGAAAACGTGAAGATCGTCTTCATCGGGCCCTGCACGGCCAAGAAGGCGGAGGTGCAGCTGGACAGCGTGAAGCCCTATGTGGACGCGGCAATCACCTTTGAGGAACTGCAGGCGTTGTTTGACAGCCGGGATATTGACCTGACCACCCTGGAGGAGGCAACGCTGGACAATGCCTCCTACTTCGGCCGGATTTTTGCCCGGAGCGGCGGACTGTCCGACGCGGTTGCCGAAGCGCTGAAGGAACAGCAGCTGGACGAGTTTGAACTGAAGGCCTGCACCTGCGACGGTATTGAAGAGTGCAAGGCTGCCCTGATGCGCAAGAGCCGGAATGCCCTGGACGCGAACTTCATCGAAGGCATGGCCTGCATCAGTGGCTGTATCGGCGGGGCAGGCAACCTGACCCACGGTGAAAAGAACAAGGCGGCGGTGGACCAGTACGGTCATGAAGCGCTGGAAAAGACCATCGCGGACGCGGTATCCATGCTGAAATAAACAGTTTCAGAATGCGGGAGCCCCTGAGGAATCAGGGGCTCTTTTTCTCATTTCTCTTGCTGTTCGAATAAATGATTAGATAAACATCTAAATAGTATTGCAAATCCGATTAGACTATGATATGATAAAAATGCGCCAGGGTAATGATGTGTATTTCGAAATGGACTTCAAGCGCCGGCTACATCGATTATACCGGATGCGGATAAATGGAGGTAACAGTATGATTGAACAGAAAGTATCTGAAATGAACAAATGGTTTGATGAAAAGATTGCGGCGTGCGGACAGCGCGACCGGGAACTGACTGCGGATGACCGGCAGGATGAAGCAGTTTTTGAAAAAGTGAAGGGCAATATCTATGACAATTACCGTACTATGCTGGGGGCGGGCGTGCGGATCGGCAGGGGAGATCCCGCCGCGGTGAAGCAGTTCTTTATCGGGTGGACGGAGACCATTCCGGCCAGCTGGAGGACCGCGTATGAAAAGGCGAAGGAACACGACGACCTGGCCAGGATGCAGACAGAGCAGGTCAAACTGGACGTGGTTCATGAAATCCGTGAACAGTTTGAAAAGGTATGGGAGGGAGCAGAATGACAGAAACCGAAGCTATCCGGCTTTTCAAATGCCTGTCGGATAAATCCCGGCTACAGATCCTGAAATCGCTGGCGATTGAGGATATGTATGTGGAACGCCTGGCCGAAAGACTGGGGATTTCCGCACCGACGGTATCCTTCCATCTCAAGAAGCTGGCGGATGCCGGGACTGTAACATCCTACAAAAGCCAGTACTATATGATGTACTCGCTGAACAAGGCTGTGTTTGAGGTTAGCATCCTGAAGATTATCCAGGAAGAGTCTGACGAGGCCCGGGAGCAGGCGAAGCGGGACGAAGAATACCGCCAGAAGGTCATCAATGCCTTCTTTGAATACGGGAAGCTGAAAGCCATCCCTGCCCAGCAGAAGAAGGAGCGGATCGTGCTGGAAGTGATTGCCGACGCCTTCGAGTATGACCGGATCTACCCGGAGCGGGAAGTGAATATCATCATTGCGGATTTTCATGACGATTTCTGCACAATCCGCCGGGACCTGATCTCGGAAGGCCTTCTGGACCGGAATTCCCAAGGATACTGGCGGATCAAACCGCAGAAATAATCCAGTATGTGCAGCGCGGCCCCGGTGTTTGTCACCGGGGCCGCGTTCTGTATCAGATCCGCTGTTTTTTTGCGTGTGCAGATGATATACTAGAGCAGATCTGGAACTCATAACAGAAAAGGAAAGAAGCACCCATGAAATACATACTGCAGATATTTGCGGGATCATGGCACGCGGAACATGACAAGCCGGAGGACATGATCCGTAAAATTGAAGAGATTTCCGCCCGGATTCCGGTTGAAAAGGTGATTATCGGCTGGAATACGGATGCGGCAGTTTACAGGACGCTGGGGACGTATCTTCACGAAAAGGGCATCCAGATGGTGCTCTGGCTTCCGGTCTTTACGGAGATCAGCGACGTGGCGGAGACCGACCAGGCGGTGGACCTTTTCGGGAGACCGATTGAAACTCCCGTCGAGCAGGAAGGGAAGGCATTCGTATTTTCCTGCCCGTCGTCCCGGCGGAATATCCAGGCGGTGAAGGACGTCTATGAGCGGTATTTCGCCGAATGCGGCTTTGACGGGGTATTCCTGGACAGGGTCAGGAGCCAGTCCTTTGTGACCGGTGTATCCGGCGTTTTAAGCTGCGGGTGTGAAAACTGCAGGCAGGTTTTCCGGCAAAAAGGCGTGAATACAGATGCTGTCCGGGAACAATATGAGCTGAAAAAGGATTCCTTTTTTGACATGTCGGCTTATCCGGCGGACGGGCAGTTTGTCCTGGAAGATCCGCTGGCCCAGCGCTTTTTTGAGGCAAAAGAAGAAATCATAGCCGAGTCAGTCTGGGATCTCAGCCGGTTTTTCA
This sequence comes from Clostridiales bacterium FE2011, assembly GCA_017569305.1. Taxonomy (NCBI): domain Bacteria; kingdom Bacillati; phylum Bacillota; class Clostridia; order Eubacteriales; species Clostridiales bacterium FE2011. Next base: position 2,740,369 of record CP069418.1, read on the forward strand.
AGGAGAAAGGCCTGATTGTCGGGCTGGATCTGTTTGCTCCGGTTGTCAGCCGGTTTGTGGGCCAGAACTACGGGATGATCACGAAGTACGCTGACTTCATCAAGCCGATGCTTTACCGGAGGACAGACGCTCCCGCGGGAATCGGATATGAATACGCGCTGTTTGAACAGCATGCCCCCAAGGCCCGAGGCCGCGTCAGCCTTCCGGAAGGCATCACCCTGCTGGAAACCCAGCTGGATGCGGTGGGGAAGGTTGCATGCGGGAAATATCCGGGGATTGAGATCAATTATGATAAGGAAATTATCAGGACGGATCCGGACTATATAGCGGAATCCCTGGCTGCGGTCAGGCGTCACGGATTTGAAGGCGCCGCGTTATGCTGGAATATCATGGAAGCGCCGGAAGCGCATATTGAGGCGGCTGTCAGACAGGAAAATGAACAGCGGTAATGCAGCCGGCGCTTGAATTGTGCGGCCGGTCCGGTATACAATGGCAAAAACAGGATATTCATTCGTAGGTGATACTGCATCAAGCAGAGGAGGGCAAAACGATTGAAACCGTATCTTGAGGAAAAAGAGGCTGTACTGGCAGAGGCGGGTTCCTCCATGGAAGGCCTGAGCGACGAAGAGGCTGCGGTACGGCTTGTCCGGGATGGACACAACAAGCTGAAGGAAGGCGAAAAGGAAAGCCTGATCAGGAAGTTCCTCGGGGAACTGAAGGATCCCATGACCATCGTCCTGATTATCGCTGCGGTGGTAAGCGCCATCACGGCATTGTATGCCGGTGAGAGCCTGACCGATACCATCATCATCCTGGCGGTGGTGCTGATCAACGCCTGCCTGGGCGTTTACCAGGAGAGCAAGGCGGAGGCCGCAATTGAGGCGCTGCAGCAAGTGGCGGCAGCCACCGCGAAGGTAATCCGCGGCGGCCACCTGAAAACCATCCACGCGGACGAAGTGGTCCGGGGCGATATGCTGATCCTGGAGGCCGGGGATGCTGTGCCCGCGGACGCCCGGATTGTGGAATGCGCGTCCATGAAGACGCAGGAAGCGGCCCTGACCGGTGAATCCACGGATGTGGAGAAGCAGAGCGAAGCGCTGGCAGCCGCCGAGAACGGGGAAGTCTCCCTGGGCGACCGGAAGAACATGGTGTACATGGGCTCCATCGTCACTTATGGACGGGGACACGCCGTTGTGACCGGCACAGGCATGGATACGGAAATGGGCGCCATTGCGGATGCCCTGACCAACGCGAAGGACGAGGAGACACCCCTGCAGATCAAGCTGAAGGAGCTGTCCCGGAAACTGTCCGCGATGATCCTGGTGATCTGCGCCTTTGTGTTTATCGTCAACCTGGTGCGGAACGGCGGAAAGGCCGTCCTGGACACCTTCATGATCGCGGTTTCCCTGGCCGTGGCGGCCATTCCGGAAGGCCTGAGCGCGGTGGTAACGGTGCTGCTCTCCATCGGCGTGACCAAGATGAGCAAGAACCATGCCATTATCCGGAAGCTGACGGCTGTGGAGACCCTGGGCTGCACCCAGATTATCTGCTCGGATAAAACCGGTACCCTGACCCAGAACAAAATGACCGTGGTCCGGAAAGTGACTGACGATGAGAAACTGCTGATGTCCGCCATGGCCCTGTGTTCCGACGCGGAGCTGGAGGAAGGGGAGGCTGTGGGCGAAGCGACCGAATGCGCGCTGGTCAACGACGCCAACCGGAACGGCATGCCCAAGGAAGAGCTGGCGGCAGACCTGCCGCGGGTGGATGAAGCCCCCTTTGATTCTCTGCGCAAAATGATGACCACCCTGCACCGGATGGGTGCCGGGCATGGATTTATTCAATTTACCAAGGGCGCCCCGGATGAGGTGCTGCGCCGCTGTACGAAGATCTGGCAGGGCGGCCAGGCGGTTCCGATCACCAAAGAACAGCGGGAGCAAATTCTTGCTGAAAACAAAGGAATGGCGGACCAGGCCCTGCGGGTGCTGGGCGCTGCCCAGCGGATTTATGACGAGCGTCCTGCTTCCAACGCCGCTGAGGATCTGGAGCAGGATCTGACCTGGATCGGCATGTGCGGCATGATCGATCCCATCCGGCCCGAAGTGAAGGACGCCATACAAAAGTGCCGCAGCGCCGGCATCCGGCCCATCATGATCACCGGCGACCACAAGGATACAGCTACGGCTATTGCACGGGAACTGGGCATCCTGCAGCCCGGCCAGATGGCGATCACCGGCGCGGAACTGGACGCGATCCCGGACGAAGTGTTTGCGCATGACGTAAGGCGCTATTCCGTCTATGCCAGGGTGCAGCCGGAGAATAAGGTGCGCATCGTGAACGCCTGGAAGGCGCTGGGCATGGTGACAGCCATGACCGGAGACGGTGTCAATGACGCCCCCTCCATCAAGAGCGCGGATATCGGCGTGGGCATGGGCATTACCGGTACCGACGTGACCAAGTCCGTGGCGGATATGATCCTGACGGATGACAACTTTGCCACCATCGTTTCCGCGGTCGGTGAAGGCCGCCGGATCTATGACAACATCCGCAAGGCCATCCAGTTCCTGCTGTCCGCCAACCTGGCGGAGGTGCTGGCGGTGTTTTCCGCCACGCTGATGGGCTTTACCATTCTCAAACCGGTCCACATCCTGTGGATCAACCTGATCACAGATACGCTGCCGGCAATCGCGCTGGGCATGGAGGATGCGGAAAAAGACGTAATGCAGCGTCCGCCGCGGCACCGGAAGGAAAGCATCTTCGCAGACGGGCTGGGCTTCGGTATCGCCTTCCAGGGACTGATTATCGCCGCCGTGACAGTGTTCAGCTACTTTATCGGACACCGGATGGAAAGCGGAGCCTGGGGGATTGCGGAATCCCCGGCCGGCATGACCATGGCTTTCCTGACGCTGAGCATGGTCGAAATTTTCCATTCCTTCAATATGCGGTCCAGGCATGCTTCCTTGTTCAGCCTGAAGAAGCAGAACATGTGGCTGTGGGGAACGCTGGCCTTCTCGCTGCTGATTACAGCCGCGGTCATCTTTGTGCCGTTCCTGAACAAGGCTTTCTCCTTTACGCCGATCACGCTTGCTGAATACCTGACAGCGATGGCGCTGGCCCTGGTCGTGATCCCGATTGTGGAGATTGAAAAGGCGATCCGGCGCTGGACGATGCGGAAAAACCGCAAATAAAACCCTGAATTTTGTTCTTGACACGGGCGTTTGTTCCGTAGTATAGTCATCCCAATATTTTTCGGAAAGGAGCGCTTCTCTGTGAAACGGTACGTGTGTGAACTGAATAATTATGCTGTCGTCGCGAACGTTGAATGGCTGGTCCGCGTTCATTTTACGTACCCTCAAGCACACATCAGAGAAGCGTAGCCCCGGCAGATCCGGACAAGGTTTATCAAGCCGCTTATCTCTGATGATAAGCGGCTTTTTAGTTTACATACCGGAAGGAGAATGAGGCCATGATTTTCACGGAAAAAACCATCACACTGAAGGACGGACGAAACTGTATCCTGAAGCCGCCTGTTCCGGAAAAAGCGGAGGAAATGATCAGCTACCTGAAGCAGATCGCCGGCGAAACCCAGTTTATGTCGCGCTATCCGGATGAGATCAGGAAAGAAGCGGAAGACGAACGGGCATTTCTCAACAGGACGCTGGAGGATCCGAAAGCTGTGATGATCGTGGCTGAAGCAGACGGGAAGGTAGTCGGGAGCTGCTCCGTATTCAGTAACCAGGAGAAACGGAAGATCCGCCACCGGTGTTCCATGGGGATCGGCCTGCTGGAGGAATACTGCGAACAGGGCCTGGGCACGGCCATGCTCAATATGCTGATCGAGATGGCTAAGCAGATGGGCTACGAGCTGATGGAACTGATCGTGGTGGCGGACAATACCCGGGCGCAGGGTCTGTACCGCAAATGCGGATTTATCGAAAGCGGCCGGTATTATCACGGGATGAAGTTTGACGACGGAAGCTATCACGACGAGATCCTGATGTATAAAGAACTGTGAAGGAGGATGGAAAAATGCGCGAAGAGAAAGAAGCGATCCGCTCCCATTATGACGCGGATCCCCTGAAGGAATGGGACCGGCTGCAGAAAAGGACTCCTTATGAAAAGTATATTACGACCCATATGATGGACCGGTATATCCAGCCCGGCAGCAGGATCCTGGATATCGGCGGAGGCCCGGGACAGTATTCCATCCACTACGCGAGGCAGGGGCATACGATGACGCTGCTGGACCTGAGCGACGAGAACGTGCGCTTCGCAAAAAAGAAAGCACGGCAGTACGGGGTGAAGATCACGGCGGTGCAGGGAGACGCAACGGATCTGTCCCGGTTCCCTGACAATTCCTTTGATACGGTTTTCCTGATGGGACCGCTGTATCACCTGCTGACAGAGGAAAGCAGGATCCGGGCCATCCAGGAAGCTAAACGGGTCCTGAAACCCGGCGGATACCTGTTCAGCAGCTTTATCCTGACCTTCGGCGGGGTTGTCTACGGCATGCGGGAAATCCAGGAAACGATCCTGATGCCGGAAGAAGAGGAATTCTATGAACTGGCCGCAAAGGGGGAAAGTTTTTCCGGAGAGTCCTTCACCTATGCGTATATGATCACCGTCGAAGACGCGAAGAAGCTGCTGGCTTCCATCCCCGGCCTGAAGACAGAGACCGCTTTCAGCCAGGAAGGAATCCTGGCACCCTACAAGCGGGTGCTCAGCAAGAGCCCGAGGAAGATCAGGAAAGCCTGGTGCGACTACGCACTGCGGTTCTGCGAGAAGGAAGAGTACCTGGCACATTCGGAGCACCTGATGATTGTGTCCCGGAAGGAAGCATAAGGAGAGAAGAAGATGAACATTAACCTGGAGACGGAACGGCTGATCCTGCGGAACCTGACCCCGGATGATTACCGGGAAGTATTCAAATGGTGCGGGGATCCGGACGTGGCGCGCTATATGGTTTATCCCGTATACACGAAGGCGGAGGACGTGAAAGCGTGGCTGGAGACACTGGATCCGGACAGTCCGGACGATTATGACGCGGGCATCGTGCTGAAAGAAACCGGAGATCTGATCGGAAGCGGCGGCCTGTATTACTGGGAAGAAGAGGACCTCTGGACGATCGGGTACAACCTGCGGAAAGATCAGTGGGGAAACGGATATGCTGCGGAAATGATCCGGGCGGTACTGGAACTGGTCCGGAGCCAGAGGAATGTCCGGGGAATCCGGGGAACGTTTGCCAGGGAAAACAACCGAAGCCGCCGGGTGATGGAAAAGCTGGGCATGACCTATGAAAAAGACGTGATCCTGACCAAGCTGGACGGAAGCAGCAGCTATCCGGGTGAAGAATACAGGAGGTTGTTCCGATGAATTATCTGGATGAATTCTACAGTGTCTGTGATGAAGACAACCGGCTCCTTTCCCGGCACGGCCAGGTAGAGTACCTGACCACCATGAAATACATTCATGAATGTATAGACGGGATGGACGATCCCTCCATCCTGGAGGTCGGAGCGGGAACAGGAAGATACAGCGTGACCCTGGCGAAGGAAGACTACCGGGTGACTGCCGTGGAACTGGTGAAACACAACCTGGAAGTGCTGAAATCAAAGCTGGACGGAACGGAACCGATCCGGGCCATGCAGGGGAATGTGCTGGACCTGTCCTTCCTGCCGGACAACGCCTTTGACTTAACTATGCTGCTGGGACCGATGTATCACCTGTATACCCGGGAGGATAAACTCCGGGCGTTAAGGGAAGCGGTCCGGGTGACGAAACCGGGCGGATATATCCTGGCAGCTTACTGTATGAACGAGCCGACGGTGATCAATTACGCGTTCGGATCCAAACATGTGCAGGACCTGCTGGAGCGGAACATGCTTTCGCCGGACTGGCACCTGGGCAGCGACCCGGCGGAAGTATTCGACCTGATCAGGACAGAGGAGATTGCTTCGCTGGACGCTGAAATACCGGTGGAACGGGTGAAGCTGATTGCCACGGACGGCGCGACCAATTACCAAAGGGCGATGGTTGACGAAATGGACGATGAGACCTTCAGGAAATGGCTGGAGTACCACTTCGCAATCTGCGAACGGCAGGATCTGATCGGGGCATCCCATCATACCCTGGATATCCTCCGGAAAAACTGAAAGAGCATTCCGTGATTCTGGATTGCAACTTTCAGACAAGATCTCTATAATCAAAAGCAGACGGAAAGAACTGTAAAAAGATGTAAACGTACGGGAGGTCTGTATGAAAAAGTGGTATGACGAGGAATATGAGTTCACGGTTGAAGTGACAGGATTCCTGCGGGGAGATCATACGGAACGCTACTGCCGGAACGGGGAAGAACCCGGCGACAAATACACCTGCACCTACGGCTGCCCGGTGAACCAGGACGGACAGGGAATCTGCTCCAAGACGATGATGATGCTCTATCCGCTGATGGAGGCTGTGCGCAGCGGCGGAGACCTGGAGAACCTGGGCGGAGACAGCAAATATACCAAAACGATTGTGTGCCCGGACGGCTGCGTGATGTTCAGGCTGACCGCAAAGCCGCTGGGGAATGAGAATTTCCATAAAGGCGGGTTCTGGAAGGAACCCTGAAGGGAAATATATGCTGAGACTGAGACCTTACAAGGCCTGTGACGCACAAACGATTGTTTCCTGGATCGGGGACGAAACCATGTTCCGGAAATGGAGCGCGGACCGGTTTGAGTCCTATCCGATTACAGCGGAGGACCTGAACCGGCACTATGACAGGTTGGCTGATTCGGACTCCTTTTATGAAATGACAGCCTTCGATGAGACCGGCGTGGCGGGACATCTGATCATGCGATTCACGGATGAAAAGAAAACCATTCTCCGGTTCGGCTTTGTGATCGTGGACGACGGGAAGCGCGGATACGGATACGGCAGGGAAATGCTTCAGCTGGCTATCCGGTATGCTTTCGATATTTTGAAGGCGGACAGGATCACCCTGGGTGTTTTTGAAAACAACGAGCCGGCATACCGGTGCTACCGGGCTGTCGGATTCCGGGATAAGGATACCGGAGAAACGGAATACTATCACTTTGGGAACGAAGCCTGGAAATGCCTGGAGCTTGAAATGGACAGGCCTGAATAAGGCAGGGAGAAAGTGGGAGGGAAAACGGTATATGGCGCAGCAACATGACGTGTATCTCTTTGGACAGATCCTGGGTACCCATTCTTTCCTGCTGAGGGACGGATTCCTCCAGCCGGATGAATACGCGGAAATCAAGGACCAGTATTTCCTGCCGGGTGGTGAAACCGGGACGGCGGCAACAGTACTGGATTCTCTTGGGGTGTCCGTCAAAATGGACGGGACATGGATCGGCACAGAGGTCGCCCCGATGCTGAAGGCGTTTTACGCGGACAAGCAGGTGGACCTGTCTTCCATGTGCTTTACAGAAGATCCCGGTGTGATGGACTATGTGGTGATTGCCGGGTTGGTTCGGTCTCCCATGGGCCGGTTCCAGACGCTGTTTTCCACGGGAGAACGCTGGTGGAACATTCCGAAGGAAGAAGATATCGCAGGCTGCAAAGCAGCGGCAGTGGATCCCTATTTCCGGGATGAATCCCTGCTGGCAGCTGAACTCTGCCGGAGGAACGGCGTACCCTTTGTGACGATTGACAGTCCGCATGATTCCCGGCTGCATCAGATGGCGGCGGTGAATGTGGTTTCCAAAGAATGTGTACCGGAGTATTACGCGGGCATGGCGCCGGAAGCTGTTATGGAAAAGATGCAGCAGGAAACGGACGGGCTGACCATTATCACCCAGGGCGGGGGAGACATGCTCTATGCCCGGAAGGGAGAACCCATACACCGGATGAAGCCGTTCCCTGTGACAGTCCGGAGCACGCTGGGCGCCGGTGATACCTTCAAGGCGGGCTGCGTATACGGACTGATGCAGGGTATGCAGGATGAAGAACTGGTGCGGTTTGCCAGCGCTTGCTCTGCAATCGCTATTTCCCGGTTCCCGCTGCCGCTGAATCCACCGAAACTTGAAGAGGTAAAGGCGCTGACAGGCAACTGACACTCTACGAAGCGTAGGTTGCAGGCAGCGGTCGGCGGCGCTATGCTCATCCGGAAAGGAGTGATAAGAAATGGATCACTATGTAACCGGAGCAACGATCAAGGCGCTGCGGGAGAAACAACGGATGACACAGGCAGAGCTGGCGGAAAAACTCTGCGTCAGCGATAAGACCGTATCCAAATGGGAAAACGGAAGGGGATTTCCGGACGTATCCCTGCTGGAACCGCTGGGAAAGGCACTGCATATATCCGTGGCGGAGCTGCTGTGCGGGCAGGCTGTTGTGAATACCAACCGGGCATCCAATATGCTGAAAAGCCGGTTTTATGTATGCCCTGTGTGCGGAAATGTGCTCTTCGCGAGAGGGGACGCGATGATTTCCTGCTGCGGGATCCAGCTGCCGGCACTGGAAACGGAAGAGCCGGATCCGGCACACAGGCTGGAAGTGCAGATGGTGGAGGATGAGATTTATGTATCCGCAGAACATCCCATGAGCAAGGAGCATTACCTGTCCTTTATCGCCTATATGACACCGGACAGCTGCGAGATCAAAGCACTGTATCCGGAAGGAAATGCGGAAACGCGGTTCTTTTTCCGCAGAAGCGGATGGCTGTATTACTACTGTAACCAGCACGGGTTATTCAGACAGAAAACAGACAGGACGGTGAACGTCCGGGAATGACGGGAGTTCAGAAATGGAAATCTGGGATTTGTATGATGAACAGGGAAGAAAGACCGGAGAAACATGGGAACGGGGCAGGATGCGGGAAATTCCCGAAGGGAGATATCATCTGGTCTGTGATGTCCTGATCCGGCACCGGGACGGGACGTTTCTCCTGACCCTCCGGGACGACCGTAAGGAAGCGTTCCCCGGCTGCTGGGAAGCCAGCGCCGGAGGAGCCGCCCAGGCCGGCGAAAACCCGGAGGAAGCGGCACGGAGGGAAATGCGGGAAGAAACCGGACTGGAGGCGGAAATGCTGGAGCTGATCGGGATTACCCGGAACCCGAAGACAAGGTCGGTAGTTTATGCCTACCTGGCGGTGGTGGACTGCGCGAAAGACGCTGTCCGGCTCCAGGAGGGAGAAACGGTGGATTATCAGTGGACAGAGCCGGAAACATTCTTTGGCCTGATTCCCAAAGAACCGGTGCTGAAAAAACAGTACGCGAGGTATAAACCCTACCTGGATCAGCTGGAAATTGGCTGACCGGGATACAATGACCGGAGAGTATTATGATCAATCAGATAAAGGACAAGAAGGTTATTTTCTTCGACGTAGGCTATACACTGGACAGGCCGGCATCAGGCGACTGGATGTTTACCGGAAAGTTCCTGGAGCTGGCCGGGGAGAAACTGAAACAGCACAGTGAGGCGGAAATCAACGCGGCCAGGGATGCAGGACTGCGTTATCTGGCGGAGAACCACCTGGTGACCTCTGTTGAGGAGGAACAGAAGCAGTTTTACCGGTACTATTCGATTGTTTCAGAACAGCTGGGCCTGGGACTGACAACAGACGAACTGGAACAGGCGGCCCGGGACCGCACCTTCAATATGGAAAACTATATTCCATATCCCGGGATTCAAGAGGTGCTGGAAACCCTGAGCAGGACGCATAAGCTGGGGATCATCTCTGACACGTGGCCGAGCATTGAACAGCAGCTGGAGTACATCGGTGTTTCCCGATACTTTTCCTTCCAGACCTACAGCTGTTTTGTGGGCGTGTTCAAGCCGGACAGGCACATGTTCCTGGACGCATTGGGCAAATGCGGCGCAGCGCCTGAAGAGACGGTTTTTATCGACGACAGTGTACGCAACCTGGAAGGAGCGGCTGAACTGGGAATCACCCCCATCCTGATCGCGGCCAATCCGGCAGCGGATGTGGAAACATCCTATCTGAAAATACATGACCTGAGGGAACTGATCCGGTCTGATGAAACGGAGGTAGGCGAATGAGTCTTGCGTTTGTCCAGACCGGTGTGGAGAACCCGGACGCACAAACGCTCCTGCGGGAGCTGAACGAAACCCTGATGGGTATTCTGGGCCATAACGGAATGGCACATGTTTGCTTTGACGACTTCAGCCAGGAGAAAGGCTTCTTCCTGGTGGGGTACGACGACGGAACTCCTGTGTGCTGCGCCGGGCTGCGTCAGCTGGACGACGAAACCGGGGAAATCAAGCGCGTGTATGCCCGCAAGAACCGCAAAGGCATCGGCGCCGCACTGATGAAGGCCATGGAAAACCTGGCCGGGAAGACCGGCTACAGGCGGCTGGTGCTGGAATGCCGGGAAGGCAATCCCCACGCCATTGAATTCTACAAGAAGAACGGATACCAGGTCTGCGAAAACTATCCGCCCTATGAGAACGAAGCGGATGCCGTATGCCTGGACAAGGAACTGTAACAGGGATTCCGGAGGACAGAATGGAAAAGGAAATGACGGTGTGCGGGGAAGAATACCGCATCATACGGCTGCTTGGACACGGGAAAGGCGGATATTCCTATCTGGCGGAAAGGAAAGGCCGGCAGGCTGTGCTGAAGCAGATCCATCACGAACTCTGTGAATACTACCATTTCGGCAACAAGATCGAGGCGGAACGCCGGGACTATGAACGGCTGCGGCAGGCCGGGATCAGGATTCCGGAGATGATTGCCATCGATGAGGAAGCTGAACGGGTGGTCAAGGAATATATTGCCGGCGAAACCATATTCGACCTGGTGAAGGACGGGAAATCCGCCGATCCCTATCTGGAACAGGTGCGGGAAATGGCAGCAAAAGCCAGATCAGCGGGACTGAACATCGATTATTTTCCGACGAATTTTGTGATCCGGGACGGCCTGATCTGGTATGTGGATTACGAGTGCAACGAGTACATGGATGAGTGGAATTTTGAGAACTGGGGAATCAGATACTGGTCCCGGACACCGGAGTTCCTGGCATATCTGAAAGAACACGGACAGGCGGAATAAATCCGCCTGTTTTTTTGTCCTGAACTGACAAGGAAAAATATGGCAAACTTGTGATTGATTTTACCGGGATACTGATGTATAATCCCGCTAATATTTTTTCAGGAGGGAAATGCCTGTGAAGAAGAAATACGGATGGACAGTCTATGGAATCCTGGGACTGATCTTTGCACCGATGGGCTTGCTGTTTCTTGTGCTGGGTGTGGCTTTGTGGTCTGCAGGCGCCGGACAAAAACCGGAAGACCCCATCATATTCCTGGCAGTCTTCGGCGGGATCGGCGCCATTTTCCTGTTGATCGGCCTCCTGTGCCTGGGAAAGGATATCCGGCGCAGAACCCGCCAGCGCCGTGCCTATGAGGGCGGGTACTACGTGATGGCTAAGATTGCCGGCGCGAAAGTGAACCGGAACGTGAACGGTGCGCACGGGAATCCGTATATGCTGGAATGCCACTATACCGATCCGGATTCCGGCGTCGCGCATGTGTGGTACAGCCGGTATCTGTATACGGATGTGACGGACCTGTTGAAGTCGGATGAGGTGCCGGTTTATACGGACCGGTATGATTACAGCGTCGGCTTTGTAGATGTTGACGCGATCCTTCCGGAAATCCGTGTTCATGGTTAAAAACATAAAACTGACGGAGGAAAGTCGATGAACCAGCTGCCCTATCTTGCGGTGATTGTTGACCTTGACCGGACGCTGCTGCGGACGGACAAATCCATTTCAGACTATACCCTTGATGTGCTGCGAGACTGGCAGCAGGCAGGCGCCTATCTGTTTGCCGCAACTGCGAGGCCGGAAAGAGCCATCATGGATTACCGAAGGATCATTGACTTCCAGGCGGTAACCACGCTGAACGGGGCGCGGACCATTACGCCGGACAGGGTGTATGAGAATACCATTGCAACGGAGGACGCCCTGTCCATCCTTAAACAGCTTTCCGGGATGGAAGGCGTGGTGATCTCCGTGGAGGCCGAGAACGGCATTTACGCCAACCAGGACATTCCCATCTGGAGTCCCCGGGTGATTGAAGATATCGGAGAGCTTCCCCGGCAGGAAAAGATCTATAAGATCCTGGCCAGTCATCCGGACTGTCCGCCGGAGCAGATCCTGATTGACCTGCCGGAAACGGTATACAGTACCGTGGCGGATAAAAAACTGCGCCAGTATATGGGCGGTACCGCAACCAAGTGGCGGGGGATTCAGCAGCTGCTGGACAGTGTGAAACTGGAGGCAGAACAGGCCGTGTATTTCGGCGATGACAATGACGATGTGGAGCCGATCCGGAGATGCGGATACGGCGTGGCGGTGAGCAACGCGCTGGACTGCGTCAAAGCTGTAGCGGATGAAGTGGCGGAGAGCAATGATGAAGACGGCGTGGCCCGGACACTGGCCAGGCTGTGGACACGCAGCTGATATATCAAGGGATTCCTCGACTTCGCTCGGAATGACACCTGATGCACGTCATCCCATTCCAGGAACAAAGTGAAATTAGGAATGTCTGAAAACAGAGAAGCCGGGATCAGTCAATGCTGATCCCGGCTTCTTCGAACTTGTCCCGCATGGTGGGGTTGCCTTTCGTAAGCTTTTTGATCGTAAGATCCTGGGCCTTATCATTGGCCAGCCGCAGCTGGTAGCCGGACTTGGTGAGGGATTCCTTGACCTTTTCCAGGTGTTTGATGGTCTCGTCGATCTCGCTGATTGCCTTGTCAAAATGGGACTGTGCAATCTGATAGTTCTTGCCGAATTTATCCCTGAATTCCAGCAATGCCTGGTCAAACTGCTGGACGTCCAGGCTCTGGCGGCGTACGGTTTCCAGCTCCCGGCGGATCTGTGTGCTGGAAAGCGCGGCATTGCGCAGGAGGGAGATGAGCGGAAGGAAGAACTGGGGACGGACGATATACATCTTCTCATACCGGTACTCGGTGACAATGCCCGCATTGTACAGGTCGCTGTCAGGCTCCAGCATGGTGACCAGCACCGCGTACTCGCAGTTTTTCTTTTTGCGATCCTTGTCCAGCTTGTCGATGAAGTCCTCATTCTTATGCTTTTTCTCGGTGGCGTCCGCCTCATTCTTCATTTCGAAGAGGATGGAGAGGAGGGGAAGCCCGTCCTCCGTTTCCTCCCGGTAAACGAAGTCGCCCTTGGTGCCCTCGATGACCTCATTATCCTTTTCAAAATAGGCGCGGGGGAAGGCCATCATCCGGACCTGGTTGAAAGTGGTCAGGCAGTGCTGCTCCAGGCTTTCACCGATCATCTTGGTGGACTGGCGAAGCTTGAAGTCCCGGTACTGTTCCACTTCTGCCTCCAGACGAGCCACCTCGGTTTTATGCGCTTCCTTCAGGCTCTGCTCGCGGATTTCGGCTGCCTGCTTTTCCTGAATCACTTTTCCGCGCAATTCAGTAATCTCGTTTTCTTTTTCCTGAATGGCTGTCCGGACGGCAAGCTGTTTCTCTGTTTCCGCCGCACGGGCGCTGTCTTTCAGATGGTTGATTTCCAGGTCTTTTTCGGTAAGAGCCTGCCTATGCTTTGCGTTCAGCTCGGCCAGTGCCTTTTCCTGGACAGCGGCGCTTTCACGGCGGACGGAATTGATCCGGTCCTCCACTTCTTTTTCAAACAGCGCATTGCGAACCTGTGAAACGATGGAGGCATAACCGGCCTCATCCACCTGAAAAACCTTCCCGCAATTGGGACATTTGATCTCGTTCATGGACAACCTCCCCGGAAAAAACCGGCAATCTGATCTGGTTTTCTGAATGCCCTATTTTAGCACAGGGGTAAGGAAAATGTCCACGAAACGAATTGTCACCCAAAAGAAACTGAAAAGGTTGACGATTGAGAGACGATGATGATATTATCTCCCGGAACGAAACGGAGGGACTGCCTGTATGTATATCAGGGAAAAGGCGCTGGCACTGCTGGAAACCGGAGAAACGGTATCCGGTGAACAGCTCGCGAAGGAGCTGGGTGTAAGCCGGAACGCGGTGTGGAAGGTGATGAAACGCCTGCGGGAAGACGGCTATGAGATTGAAGCGGTGACGAACCGGGGATACCGGCTGGTTTCCGCCCCGGATGTGCTGAGTGAAGCCGGCATCCGCAAATGGCTGAAGACCCGGGAGCTGGGCAGGGAGCTCGAAATCCATGACCGGCTTGATTCCACAAACAACCGGGCCAAGATGCTGGCTGCAGCCGGGGCAAAGCATGGCACGGTGATCATTGCCGACAGCCAGAGCGGCGGCCGGGGCCGGCCGGGACGCAGCTTTTTCTCTCCGGATCACAGCGGCGTATATATGACAATGATCCTGAGACCCGACTGCGCACCGGACCAGGCAGGATTGCTGACCTCCCTGGCGGCTGTGGCAACGGCGCGGGCTGTGGAGAAGACCGCGGATGTGAAGGCGGATATCAAATGGGTGAACGACCTGTATATCAGCGGCAGGAAGATCTGCGGCATCCTGTGCGAGGCAGGCCTGGGCATGGAAGCCGGAAAGCTGGAATATGCCGTGGCCGGGATCGGTGTGAATACGGCGCGGATGCAGTTTCCGCCGGAACTGCAGGAGATTGCAACCTCCATTGGCAATGAGTGCGGCGAAGCCCCGGAACGGAACCGGCTGATCGCTGAAATCCTGAACGAGACAGAGGCCCTGCTGGGAGACCTGAAGACAGGACATTTCCTGGAGGAAAGCCGGAAACGGTCCAACGTGATTGGCCGGACGGTGACGGTCATCGAAGGAGACAAGAGATATCCGGCCAAGGCAGTGGATATAGATGACCAGGGCCGGCTGGTGATTGAAACCGAGGACGGACGCACCTGCCTGAACTACGGTGAAGTAAGCCTGAAACTGACAGACAATGGAGCAGAGGGAAAATGAGCAGGAAAATGAAGACATTGGATATGACAACGATCGCTGTGATGGCGGCATTGATCTGCGTGGCGGGACCGCTGACGATTCCCGCAGGACCGATTCCGCTGTCCCTGGCGACTTTCGCGGTTTACCTGGCCGGATCTGTGCTGGGACGAAAAAAAGGAACTATTGCGGTGGGGCTCTATCTGCTGATCGGTATCATCGGGGTTCCGGTGTTCAGCGGCTTCAGCGGGGGATTCCAGAAGCTGGCGGGAGTTACGGGCGGATATCTTGTCGGGTACCTGCCATGTGCGTATATGTCCGGCGAAGGCGCGGAGAAGAGAGAACGGATCGGCTGGTGGTATCATCCGCTGATGATGATCGCAGGGACGGCGCTGCTGTACCTGGTGGGCACAGTGAATTTTATGCTCCATACGGGAAACGGCCTGGGCGCGGCACTGGCCCTGTGCGTGGTGCCATTCCTGATCGGTGACGCAGTTAAGATTGCTGCTGCGGCACTGCTGACAGTACCGGTGAGGAAAGCGGTTAAACTAATTAAGAATTAAGAATTCAGAATTCAGAATTAATACCTGAACGTGTGCGGGGGACCGCACACGCTTTTTTCTACGGGAAAGGGAAAATAACAGTAGAAAATAGAAACGTTTCGTGTATAATGTATAGGAGTAATCAACAAAGCGAAGAAAGAGCGGGTTGAAGTATGAGATTTGAGCCGACGTTTGAATCACTGAGACAGTATTCCGCACCGGAATGGTTCCGGGACGCCAAATTCGGAATCTGGAGCCACTGGGGACCCCAGAGCGTGCCGATGTTCGGTGACTGGTATGCCCGGAACATGTATATCCAGGGACAGCCGCAGTATGAGTATCACCTGCGTCACTACGGCCACCCTTCCAAGTTCGGCTACAAGGATATCTGTGCCCTGTGGAAGGCGGAAAAGTTCGATCCGGACGCACTGATCGCAAAGTATTACAAGGCGGGCGCCCGGTATCTGATGACCCAGGCGACCCATCATGATCACTTCTTCAACTATGATTCCCAAATCAACCGCATGAACAGCATGAATGTGGGACCCCACAAGGATATCCTGGCGCTGTGGAAAGCCGCGGCAGACAAGTATCAGCTGCCTTTCGGCATCAGCGAGCACCTGGGGGCTTCCTTCTCCTGGTGGCGGGTGAACAAAGGCTGTGACAAGACCGGTCCTTATGCGGGTGTGCCCTATGACGGCAACGATCCGGCGTATCAGGACTTCTACCACGCGAACCAGGAGCATGGCACAGGGGAGGACCTGACGCCCTGGTATACCGATAACGAGCAGTTCCGGGATTACTGGCTGAAGTGCGTGAATGAGATGATTGATAAGTTCAAGCCTGACCTGCTGTATTCCGACGGCGTGCTGCCCTTCGGTGATCACTGGATGGCGGAACAGGGCAAACTGACGGACTTGTCTGTCTATAACCGCGGCCTGCAGGCGGTGGCCAGGCTCTATAACACGTCCATTGACAAACACGGAGAAAACCAGGCGGTGTACCTGCAGAAGGACCGTCGGGAAGAAATCTTCAGCGTGGGTGTGCTGGATATTGAAAAGAGCCAGCTGCCCGGTATCATGCCGGAACCCTGGCATACAGATACCTGTATCGGCAACTGGTTCTATGACGTGCATCATCCCTACAAGAGTCCGGAACAGATTGTGGAGATGCTGGTGGACATTATCTCCAAAAACGGCGTAATGCTGCTGAATATTCTCCAGCGGCCGGACGGCACCATCGACGAAGACGCGGAGTATATCCTGGACAGGCTGGCAGCCTGGTTCGCGATTAACAGCGAAGCGGTTTACGGGACAAGGCCGTGGAGGACTTTCGGCGAGGGTGAAACGCGGGTGAAGATTGACGGCTTTACCGAGGAAAAGACGGACTGGAACCTGAGTGACGTCCGCTATGTGCAGAAGGAGGGCGCGGTCTATGCCTTCCTGCTGGGCGCAAAGGGCGGAGAGACGGTGACGCTGCGCAGCTTCGCGGAGGATGAGGTGAAGAGCGTGGAGCTGCTGGGATACGGACCGGTGGAGTTCAGGAAGGACTACGGGGTAGTAGTCGTGAAACTGCCGGAGAGACTTCCAAGTTTCTGTGCTAACACGCTGAAACTTGGAATCAATGCATAATGCACAATGCATAATTAATACTCAAAACGCATGAAAAAAGAGTGTCCTGTGAAGGACACTCTTTTGATTATTAGGTTTAGGTTGATTACAGGCGTTCCGTGATTTCCTTTTCGAGCTTTTTGATCAGCTCTTCCAGGGTCATGGAAGTTGTCTGGTCGGTGGCGCGGTCACGGACGGAAACAGTGTTTTCCGCGATTTCCTTTTCGCCGATGATCAGCATGTAAGGAACCTTGTCCTCCTGGCGGGCGTAACGGATCTTGTAGCCGATCTTTTCATTGCGCTCATCCAGCTCGGCACGGATGCCGTCGTCCAGCAGGGCTTCGGTGATCTTGGCGGCGTAGTCCATGCTCTTGTCGCTGACGGGGAGCACCTTAACCTGGACGGGAGCAACCCACAGCGGGAAGGCACCCTTGGTTTCTTCAATCAGGTAAGCCATAAAGCGGTCGATGGAGCCCAGGATCGCGCGGTGCAGCACGACGGGGGTCTTTTCAGAACCGTCCTGGTCCACATACTTCAGGTTGAACTTGGCCGGCAGGCAGAAGTCCAGCTGGCAGGTGCTCAGCGTGTATTCTGCACCGATGGCGGGCTTGACGTTCACGTCCAGCTTCGGACCGTAGAAGGCGGCTTCACCGATTTCTTCCGTGAAGTCGATGTTCAGCTCTTTCAGCACTTCGCGCAGGGCGGATTCCGCACGGTTCCACATCTCATCATCCTGATGATACTTGACTTTGTCTTCCGGATCACGCAGAGACAGCACGCAGCGGTAGTCCGTGATATGGAAGTCCTGGTAGACTTCACGGATCAGGTTGACCACGCTGGAAACCTCATCCTTGATCTGTTCGGGCGTGACGAAGAGGTGGGCGTCATTCTGGCAGAAGTGACGGCCGCGCTCGATGCCTTTCAGGGTGCCGCTGGGCTCGAAACGGAAGTCGTGGGCGATTTCACCGATGCGGATCGGCAGATCCCGGTAGGAATGCAGCCGGTTGGCGTAGATCATCATGTGATGGGGGCAGTTCATGGGACGAAGCACGAAGCTTTCGCCTTCCACCTCCATGGCGGGGAACATATTGTCCTTGTAATGATCCCAGTGACCGCTGGTGCGGTACAGATCCACCGTGCCGACGCAGGGAGTCATAACATGCTGATAACCCAGGCGGAGTTCCTTATCCCGGATATAGTTTTCCAGCTCGCGCCAGACGGTGTAGCCCTTGGGCAGGAACATGGGCAGTCCCTTGCCGACCAGGTCGTCTGTCATGAACAGGCCCATTTCCTTACCGATGCGGCGGTGATCACGAGCCTTGGCTTCCTCAACCTGCTTCTCATAGGCGGCCAGCTCTTCCTGGTTCCGGAAGGCGACGCCGTTGAGGCGGGTAAGCATCTTGTTGTTCTGGTTGTTTTTCCAGTAGGCACCGGACAGGGCGGTGAGCTTGAAAGCCTTCAGCGCCTTGGTGTAGGTGAGGTGCGGGCCGACGCACATGTCGATGTAGTCGCCCTGCTGATAGAAGGTGATGACGGCGTCATCGGGCAGGTCGGCAATGTGCTCGACCTTGTAGATTTCACCGCGGTCCTGCATGAGCTTGACAGCCTCATCGCGGGGCAGGGGATAGACCTTGAAGGGCAGGTTTTCCTTCACGATCTTCTGCATTTCCGCCTGGATGGCGGGCAGGTCTTCATCTGTGAGTTTGACGTCGCCCAGATCGATGTCATAATGGAATCCCTTTTCAGTGGCGGGACCATAGGCAAAGTGGGCGTCGGGGTACAGGCGCTTGACCGCCTGGGCCATGATATGAGCGGCAGAGTGACGGAGCACCTCCAGCTCATCTTCCGCGGGACATTCCGCGACATGACCGTCGTTGTAGATGATTTTCATGGAATACCCTCCTTTTTTCCGGGCGTCTGTGTACAAAAAAGCATCCGCCCTGCATTCTTGTGCCGGGACGGATGCTGAAAAAGCATTCGCGGTTCCACCCTGCTTGTTGTAAAACCACTCATTGAGCCGCTTTATCGGTCGGCAGCCGCTTCTCATCCGGGAATGGTATCGTATCAGGGCCTTGCTGCGGGCTTGCACCTTCTCCCGCTCTCTGTGAACCGGTATCCTGACCGCGTGTTTCCCTTCATCTGAAAAGGATACAGGCAGTATACCCCCTTCGGGGATGAAAATCAAGCCTTTTCTGTATTTCCCAAAATCTGCGCTGAACGCCTGAAAACAAGGAGAAAGAACTTTGACACTTTTTCCCATATATGGTATGATTCTTCAGTCCTGAAACACAAAGGATGGAGGAATAGCATGCGCAGAATAACAGCAGTGCTTTTGCTTATGATTCTGCTGTTCTCCGCGGCCAGCGCGCCGGCGGAGGATTTTCTGCTGGGCGTCGCTCCTGAACCGTCCGATATAACGCCTTCCTTCCGTTCAGAAGAACCCCGGGACGGGGAACCGGATGACAGCTACTGGGATACCCCCATGAACCTGGATGACGAGGAAGCCATCTGGAAGATGCTGACCCTGCCCATCACCGTGGCAGATATCGACATGAACAAGCAGATGGTGATCTATTCCCAACCGGATGAGAGCAGCGAAGGCATCGGTATGCTGACCGGCCAGAGCCAGGGCGTGCATGTGCTGGAAACGCTGGATAACGGATGGACCAAGATTGAGACCTACTCCACCAGCTTTCATGACAGCAAAGTGAAAAATTTCAACGCTTTTGTGACCGGCTATGTGCCGACCAAGAAGCTGAAAACCGTGGAAGTGAACCAGAACTACGGTATTGTGATAGACAAGCTGACCCAGCGGCTGTACCTTTTCAAGGACGGCCACCTGGAGACATCGCTGGCGGTGTCAACGGGCAAGTACAATCCCAGCGCGAAGAAGCAGCAGCCTTATAACGAGACCCGTTCCGGCGAGTACCTGATTATCTATACCAAGACCGGCGCCCTGATCGACGACGAGTCCGGCATGGTCTGCAATTATGCCCTGAAGTTTAACGCGGCAGACTATATTCACGAGGTGCCCCACCGGAAAAACAATGACGGCTCCAAGAATTACCGCGGATTTGAGGAAATCCTCGGCAGCCGGGCCAGCCACGGATGCATTCGGGTACAGGCAAAACAGAACCGGGCAGGGTACAGCATGTCCGTACTGTCCAACCTGATCAAAAAGCGGCAGGATAAAAACTGCGTCAAACTGGTGATCTGGGAAGACTACCAGGGACGGCAGGTGAAGATTCCGGACGATGATACTCCGCTGTACTACAATCCCAAGGGCGGCAGCAAATACCATTCCCAGGACAACTGCGTGAACATCAAAAAGCGGTACCTGCCGCTGACTGAGTTCCCATACGGCGAACTGGATGAAGCGCCCTACAACAAGCTGACGCCCTGTCCCTACTGTGTGCCCAGTCCCCGGAAGGCGGTGCTGGAGGAGATCAACAAGGTTCACATGGAATCCTCTCCCGGAGAAGTGATGAGCGTTTACAACGAGATAATCAACGGGAAAAAGAAAAAGTAAGAAAATCAAAACCCCGCTTCCGGTGGATCCGGAAGCGGGGTTTGTTATGTGCGCCTTATTTGTTTTCAACGATGCGGCGGACGCGGATGACGCCGTCGATCTCCTTCAGCCGTTCCACGGTGTCATGGGGCATGGGATGGCTGAGATCCAGCAGGGTGTAGGCGTAATCACCGCGGCTCTTGTTGGCCAGGTTTTCGATGTTCAGCCCCTGGTTGCCGAAGAAGTTGGTGATCTGGCTGAGCATGTTCGGGATGTTCCGGTGCAGGATGGCAACGCGGGCTTCCGTTTCGCAGAAGCCGAGGTTGATTTCCGGATAGTTGACGGAATTGTGGATGTTGCCGTTGTCCAGGTAATCCTGCAGCTGCTTCACGGCCATGACTGCGCAGTTGTCTTCCGCTTCCTCCGTGGAGGCACCCAGGTGCGGGATGACGATGGCATTCTTCATATGGGCGCTGGCGGGCGTGGGGAAGTCGGACACATAACGTTTGACCACACCGGCTTCCAGGGCGCTGGCCAGGGCTTTTTCATCCACCAGGGTATCCCGGGCGAAGTTCAGCAGGACGACGCCGTTCTTCATCTGGGCGATTGCTTCGGCACTGATCATGCCCTTTGTGCTTGCGGTGGCAGGCACGTGGATGGTGATATAGTCGCTGGCAGCGTAGACTTCCTCGATCTTCTCCGCATGGATGACCATGGGGGAAAGATTCCAGGCGGAATTGACGGACAGGTAGGGGTCGAAACCATAGACCTTCATGCCCAGGGAAATGGCGGCATTGGCGACCAGGACGCCGATGGCACCCAGGCCGATGACGCCCAGGGTCTTGCCCTTGAGCTCTGTGCCGGCGAAGGCTTTCTTGGCCTTCTCGGTGGTCTTGGCGATGTTTTCATCATCCGCGTTTTCCCGGACCCAGTTGATGCCGCCGGCGATGTCACGGGAGGCCAGGAACATGCCGCAGAGCACCAGCTCCTTGACGGAATTGGCGTTGGCACCGGGGGTGTTGAACACCACGATGCCCTCTTCCGCGCAGCGGTCCAGCGGGATGTTGTTGACGCCGGCACCCGCGCGGGCGATGGCCCGGAGGCCGGCGGGGAAGGACATTTCCTTCATGTCGGCGGAGCGAACCAGCACGCCGGCAGCCTCGTCGATGGAATCAATCAGCGTATAGCCGGAGCGGAAACCGTCCGTGCCGATCTTCGCGATATTATTCAGACAAAAGATTTTACGGTCTTTCATATTCACATACTCCTTTCTTTGCGTCAATTCCAGATCGTAGCACAAAGCCCCTGCCCGGTCAAGGAAAGGGCAGGAAAAGAACAGTGTTGACAAATACCCCGGTAGGGTATATGATCATAATACCCCGTGGGGGTATATCACATGCGGGAAATGAGGAGATGCAGATGAGCGAAACGAACGCCTGTCCGCATTGCAGTGAACGGAAAAAGAAGCGCACAGCGGAGGAACAGAACGCGCTGCTTCGGCGCCTGAAGCTGGCGGAGGGCCAGATCCGGGGCATCCAGAAGATGGTGGAGGAAGACGCCTACTGTCCGGATATCCTGATCCAGGTGTCCGCGGTGAGCGCCGCACTGAACAGCTTCAACAAGGAGCTGCTGGCCTGCCATATCCGCAGCTGCGTATCGGAGGATATCCGGAACGGCAAGGAAGAAGCCATTGATGAGTTTGTTAAAGTGATGCAGAAACTCATGAAGTGAGAAGAGAGGAAACCATGGAACAATACATTGTGACCGGTATGAGCTGCGCGGCCTGCCAGGCACGGGTGGAGAAGGCGGTCGGACAGGTGCCGGGCGTCTGCTCGGTATCTGTCAGCCTGCTGACCAACTCCATGGGCGTGGAGGGAAGCGCATCGCAGGAGGAAATCATCCGCGCTGTGGAGGCGGCAGGATACGGCGCCAGCCTGAAGGGCGCGCCTGCGGGGGAAGCGAAGACGGATTACCTGGCTGCACAGGAGGAAGCGCTGCAGGACCGGGAGACACCGAAACTGAAACGCAGGCTGCTGCTGTCAGTGGGCTTCCTGGCAGTGCTGATGTATATCACAATGGGCCATCACATGGCGGGATGGCCGCTGCCGGCTTTCCTGACGCATAATCACCTGGCGCTGACGCTGACGCAGATGCTGCTGTCGCTGATTGTGATGATCATCAACGGGAAGTTCTTCACCAGCGGATTCCGGACCCTG
Organism: Clostridiales bacterium FE2011; assembly: GCA_017569305.1. NCBI lineage: Bacteria > Bacillati > Bacillota > Clostridia > Eubacteriales > Clostridiales bacterium FE2011. The sequence goes on from CP069418.1 coordinate 2,763,111, forward strand.
ATCCACGGCGCGCCGAATATGGATACGCTGGTGGCACTTGGATCATCGGTATCCTTCGGCTGGAGCCTGTTTGTGTTCTACCGGATGTGTGGAATGATCACAGCCGGAGCATCCAACAGCGACCTGATGGACCTGTATCACCAGCAGCTGTACTTTGAATCCGCAGCGATGATCCCGGCCCTGATTACCGTAGGCAAGATGCTGGAAGCCCGGTCCAAGGGCAAGACAACGAACGCACTGAAGAGCCTGATGAAGCTGGCACCGCAGACAGCAGTGCTCCTCCGGGACGACACAGAAACCGAGGTGCCGATCGCGGAAGTCAGGACAGGCGATCTTTTTGTGGTCCGTCCGGGAGACAGCATCCCGGTGGACGGTATCGTGATTTCCGGAACAGGCGCGGTGAATGAATCAGCCCTGACCGGAGAATCGATTCCCGTGGACAAGGCAGAAGGCGATAAAGTCAGCGCAGCCACGATCAACCAGTCCGGATTCCTGACCTGCCGGGCGACACGGGTGGGAGAAGATACCACCCTGAGCCAGATTATCCGGATGGTTTCAGATGCCGCAGCCACCAAGGCTCCGATTGCCCGGATTGCAGACAAGGTATCCGGCGTCTTCGTGCCGGCAGTGATCGGGATTGCCCTGATCGTAACTATCGGCTGGCTGATTGCCGGCGCATCCGCCGGGGACGCTGTGGCCAGGGGCATTTCCGTGCTAGTGATTTCCTGCCCCTGCGCGCTGGGACTGGCCACACCGGTGGCTATCATGGTGGGCAACGGCCTGGGAGCGAAGAACGGCATCCTGTTCAAGACCGGTGAAGCGCTGGAAACGGCGGGGAAAGCACAGATTATCGCCCTGGACAAGACCGGCACGATTACTTCCGGAGAACCGGGCGTAACGGACCTGATTCCCGCGGAAGGCAGGACAGAAGCAGAATTGCTGGCCGGGGCAGCCGCCCTGGAGCAGGGGAGCGAACATCCGCTGGCCAAAGCCATCCTGCAGGCGGCGGAAGAGCAGCAGCTGAAACCGGAAAGCATATCCGATTTCCGGGCCCTGCCGGGAAACGGACTCGAGGGTACAGCAGGCGGGAAACGCCTCTACGGCGGCAGCGGCAGCTACATCGGCAGCCTGGTGAAGGTACCGGAGGAGATGAACCGGCAGGCTGAAAAGCTGGCGGAACAGGGCAAGACTCCGCTGTTCTTTGAGGAAGACGGGCAGATGCTGGGCGTGATCGCTGTGGCGGACCGGATCCGGGAAGATTCCCGGGAGGGAATCCGGCAGCTGAAGAACCAGGGCCTGCGGGTCGTGATGCTGACAGGTGACAATGAGAGAACGGCGCAGGCTATCGCGGCCCAGGCCGGTGTGGATGAATGGGTGGCCGGCGTCCTGCCGGAAGGCAAGGAGACGGTGGTCCGGAAGCTGCAGGAATACGGCCGTGTCGCCATGGTGGGCGATGGAATCAACGATGCCCCGGCACTGACCAGGGCGGATACCGGAATTGCCATCGGCGCCGGAACGGACGTAGCGATCGACAGCGCGGATATCGTGCTGATGAATTCCGCGCTGACTGATGTGGCGGCAGGGATCCGGCTGAGCCGGGCAACGCTGCGGAACATCCATGAAAACCTGTTCTGGGCCTTCTTCTATAACCTGATCTGCATTCCGCTGGCGGCAGGCCTCTTCGGATGGAAGATGAGCCCGATGATCGGGGCGGCGGCCATGAGCCTTTCCAGCTTTACGGTCTGCATGAACGCCCTGCGGCTGAACCTGTTCAGGCTGAAGGACCCGGCAAAGGATAAACCGCTTAAAGCGGCGAATATACCCCTTACTATTACTGAATCAATCAAAGAGGAACAGAAGAAAGAGAGGAACAAAACCATGACAAAGACAGTAAAAATCAAAGGTATGATGTGCGGACACTGCGAGGCATCCGTGAAGAAAGCCCTGGAAGCGCTTCCCTTTATTGCGGAAGCGGCGGTAAGCCATGACGCGGGCACCGCGGTCATTACCCTGGCCGGAGAACTGGACGAAGCGGCGGTGAAGGCTGCTGTGGAAGCCAAGGATTTCACCTTCGAAGGCATTGAGTAAAAACAGATTGACAGACCATGTAACCCGGCTGGAAACAGCCGGGTTTTCTGATGCCCGGAAGAGACAGTGTTTTCCTTCCGGACAAAGGAAATGGAATGGTTACACGGAAATTTGGTCAAAACAACAAATTGTAATGAAAATACTGAAAAAATGTAACAATTGATTGTAAATACGGATTGTGAGCCCTGTAAACAATATGTTATTATTAATCAAATGGTAAGAAAGAAGTACGGACAGCTTCTTACCCTCCTTTTCCAAAGATTTGCATCCATAGAAATGTTACATTATAGCCGACGGAGAGATGACTATGTTCAGAAGCGTAAAATGCCCGATGTTCCTCCTGCTTTTTCTGCTTGCGCTGTTCATTGCGGTGAACGGTGCATTCTCTTTGTCCGTCGGGTACGCGGAAGGCGCTTCACAGAACGGGCAGATTGTGAGCGCAAAGATCGAGTGGGTGACGCCGGACAGCCCGTCGGACGGGCAGGCGAACCGGCTGTTTATCCGGAAGCACAGCGACGATTCGGAAATCAGCATGCAGTTCCAGATCAACGCCGTCCTGACAGGACAGGAACCGCATGAGCCGGGTTCTGTCCGGATCCTGTTCCCGCGGCAGATCTGGCATGAGCGGAGCACATACTACGCTGATGGTGCGGTTATGTCGGCGGGATGCGGCGGAATGAACTTCTCCGTTCCGGATGCACCGAGCGAGAATTCCCTGTGGCACTGGGAGGAAGCTGAGAACGGGCAGTACGCCATCGTCAACGACGCGGCTATCGATGCCGCGGCGCATGTTAATTTCGAGTGTACGATCACCGGGATTGAGGTCTCGAAGATCGTGGATATGCGGCCCAGCGATCCCCTGAAGGCCACGGTGGAGGTCACGACCCGCAGCGGCGTGAAGGACACCATGAGCACCCAGGAACTGACGGCGGTCATCGACACGAGGGAATGCCTGAGTGATCCCGGCGCGGGCATGTCCGCCCAGGTGTACTCGACGCCGGAAAGCGTTCCGGCGGGCGCGAAGGAGAACCTGCCCGGCGGCCCGGAAACGGCGAATAAGTATGTGTTTGTGCGCTGGAAAACCTGGCCGCTGTATGAAGGCACGCAGTACTTCAGCCTGGACATGGACGTGTGGGCCGGGGTGGCGGAAGGAAACGGGGTCTCGATCCCGGGCATCATCCTGGGTGAGGTCAACGTCAGCGGCGGAACGGTCGGCACGGAGACCTCCGGCGAGCAGGCCGGGGAGCACTATAGCCGGCAGACGGTCCGGTACAACTATGACGGCCGGGGATGGAACGACTACCGGGCCCGGGAAATCTGGGCGGCGTATCCCACGGACCAGATGCAGAACAACAAAACCTATACGATCCGCGCGGCGTCGCAGTGGACGCTGACGGAAGCCGACCCGGAGCAGGCCGGCGACCCGAGGGAAGTCTCCCGGGCCGGGGCGACAGCGTCGGCGAACTATCTGCACGCGGGATGGGAGTATCCTGCGGGAACGTTTGGCGTGTACAAGTATTCGGGCTCGCAGCCCAGCCATACGCACAACACCCCGGTGAAGGACCGGCCGGATGGGAGCACCAGCTCCCAGAGCCACAAAAAGGACAAGACCTACGAGATGGCCGTCGGCGCGCTGCGCAACGGAAAGAGCGTGACGCTGGACTTCGAGGTGCTTACCGTGGGGTACGGCTATTCGTACACCGCGGGCCCGACGAGCGAGGTGCCGGACCTGCCGGAAGGCTGGGAAGAGGACCCCTCCCATTACCTGAACTGGACCTACCGGATGGAGACCACGGACGATACGGTTTCCGTGGCGAACATCAGCAACGGCGGGAACCTCGGGGCAGGGGACTACTACTTCGACAGCATCACCATCGCGGCGCCGGAGATATTCTCCTACGGGCGCCAGACGTCGGATACGTACCAGATCCCGGGCTCTGAATTCGGCTACAGGCCCGACAACCGCCTGCCGAAACCGGACGTGGAGGTCTGGATCGAGAAGAACAAGAGCGGGAGCTGGGAGCTGTACCAGACGGTGGCAGTACGCAGCGGGACGAAGAAGATCACCTTCCCGGCGGACGCGAACGTAACCGGCTACCGGACAGTGGTCGCGACCAACCAGGCCGCCTGCAAGCTGGCGGTGTGGCCGAAGGTGACGATCCTACCGTCCGCGCATGTGATGGAGCTGGCGGAAGAGCGCCTTCAGGGCTACACGAACGTCGTCTTGAAGAACGAAGCACGGCAGGTGACGACCTTCTACCAGAGCGCGGAGCGGCAGGACGAGGTGCTGCCGGAGCAGACCGCGTGGCTGGAGGCCAACGACGACTACACAACCGAGAGCAGCGACAGCAGCCTGTCCACGCTGACGGAGGCCGGCTACAAGGTCTACGGATCCATGCCCTCGACCGGGGATTACACGTACACCAGAACCTCGAACGATCCGGCGAACCGCCGCGTCGTGGTGACGCTCTTTGCGGCGGTGTACGAACAGGCCAACGTGACGGACGGGACCAAATACAACGAAGCGGTGGCGATGGGCGCCATCACTCCGGAGACCTCCGGGACCTGGTACCTGCTGCTTCCGGAACACTTCGTGCCGAACACGTCGACGATCCAGATGCGGAGCGGCGACCGGGTCACCGACGTGAAGGTGACGGAAAACTTCCGAAACAGCGGGCGGACCCTGGTGACGGTGAAGGCGACGCTGACGCCGGATCCCAAAAAATTGTCCAGCTATAATTCGCAGGCCAACAACTGCTGGGGGGACAAAATCCAGATCTCCATGGATATGTATGTGCCGTGGTCGGACTACAACAAAGTACGGAACGGGTACGCGGTCTACCACGCGGCGTTTGAATCGGGCAACCCGGGCCGGCTGGGGAACCTGACGGATCAGAATTATTACCAGACCGTCGGATATCCGGACGTATGGCCGGGTACCCCCAACACCTACCTCTACAGCATTTCCGACTCGCAGATCCGCGGATGGATGAGTGACCTGGACCCGGACAGCGATGAGGAACGGTTCGTGTACCTGCGCGTCTCGGAGAGCATACGGGACGCTGACCTCTCGGAGCAGGTGGAATTCCGGAAGGACGCCCGGGCGGACCAGGGCGACTCCTGGGGCAGGGGCACCCGGGATGAGAACCAGGTCACCGTAACCGAGGGCGGCAAATACACCTACCGGCTGACCGTCGCCTCGAAGCAGGACGCCAAGACCATGGGAATCCTGATCTACGACGCCCTCGAGGAATACGTGCCGCACGAAGGGTACGACCAGGACGACGTGAACGGGAAAAAGGCCTGGAGCGGCGCCTGGAACGGCAAGGGCCAGTGGAAGGGAACGCTGGAGTCCGTGGATCTGTCCGAACTGTACGGGGACAGGTGCATGGGAAGACTGTACTACAGCACAACGTCCGGACTGGTGTTTGACAACAACATCGACACAAACGTGCGGGGATGGGTCAACTTTGACAGCGGCGCCTGGGGCAGCGCCTACAGGCTGACCGACACGGATATCTGGACCGAAGTGACCGGCAGCCTGGAAAACGGTGTCTGGACTGTGCCGGACGCACTGAAGGGAAAAGTGACCGCCATTGCGGTGAACGCCGAGCGCTATAACCAGGCGGACATCGCAGCATCCTATGTCCTGGACCCGGGGGAGAAGCTCTCCGTCTACCTGAATATGGCTGCGCCGACGGACAACGGCAATGACGGCACATGGAACGCGAAGGGTGCCTACGACCACAAGAAGGACAACGCCGCGTCCACGGACGATATCGACTGGACCGGCGCGGCGGACCCCGCCAACAACATGTATGCCTACAACGCGGCGACAACCGTGTATATCCCCTTCGTCAAGTCCGGGAACAGCGAACAGGCCCAGCCCAGGGCACGGCTGGAGAGCGCGTATTCCCGGGTGGGCATCGTGCCCAGCGTGGTTTCGGTGCGGAAGACCTGGAACGACGGGGAAAGTGTCAACGGCCAATATATGGAGAACCGCGACGGGCTGCGCCCGGACAGCGTGACGGTGCACCTGAAGGGGCGGACCTCCGACCCGGATTCCCCGAAGATCGACCGGGATCTCACCCTGACCGCGGAGGGCGGCTGGAAGGGCGTGTTCCTGAACGCACCGGACACAGACAGCAACGGGAACGCGTACACCTATACGGTGACGGAGGACCCAGTGCCCGGGTACACCACGGGGGTGTACAGGGAGGCCGGACGTTCCTGGGAGATCGTCAACACGCACAAAAAGGAAACCTTCACCCTCACGGGTGAAAAGCTGTGGCTGAACCCGGACGGAACGCCGGCGGAACCGACGGTCAGCAACATCTGGATCGCGTACCGGCGGATCACCAGCACCGGGCCGGAGAACGGTACGCGCCAGATCCAGGTCACACCGGACAGCTCAGGCCGGTGGATCTACACATTCAAAGACCTGGACCGCTATGAGCCGGGCGGATTTGAATACCAGTATGTCCTGGAGGAGCACAGCGTGCCGGACGGCTGGTTCGCGCAGACGGAAGCGGCCCCGGCGGGGGTCACGGTGACGGCGGAGTACGACCCGGAGGACCTCACGACCTTCCGGAACTTCAAAAAACCGGCCTTCGGCTACGCCATGATCTACTGCATCCTGACCGATGAGTGCAAGCCAAAGGACGGGAACACGGCGGTGCCGTCGTTCACCTTTACGCTGGACATGACAAAAGACGGCGCGACCGTGGGCGGGCAATACGAATACGTCCTGTACGACAAGGCGCCGCAGTATACAGGGTACACCACCCTGCCGGAAGGCACAGAGCAGATCGGCAGCGGAACGGTCCGCAACGGCGACACATTCACGCTGCCTCCGGGCCAGGCCATGGTCATCATCGGTATTCCCGACGACACGTCCTGCACGGTGACGGAAACCGCGGGCGCGGGCTGGACCACGAACCAGTATCATGACCAGGTGACCGGTACTATCTGGACGGGGCGGACGTCACCGTTTTCCTTCCGCAACACGTATACCGCCAGATCGTCCATCACGATCACCGGGACGAAGCGCCTGCGGGGCCGGGAGCAGAAGGCAAAGGAATTCGCCTTCAACCTGAGCGACTACAACAAATTTAACGACTACGGCTATGAAAACGACAGCTATGGGCAGGTCATCGCCACAGTGAAGACCGGCAAGAGCCGGGGCACGGTGACCGAGGACGATGGCACAAAGACCGGGCTCGCCCTGTTCACCTTCCGGGCATCGTACGACGGCTACAGCACGTATGAGATGAACGAGTACGGCGGGAAGAAGGTCCTGCATTACAGGGCGGAAGAGGCCCTGCCCACCGGCGCACAGGTCAACGGGGACGGGAGCGTGACTTTCAAGAACGTCACCTATGACACGGCCCGGAAGGACGTGACGGTGACGCTCACGGATAACATGGACGGCACCCTGAAGGTCACGTCGACCCCGCTGGTGTTCACGAACACCTACCGCCCGCAGAAGAACATTGCCCTGACGGCACACAAGGAACTGGTGGGACGGACGCTGCAGCCGGACGAATTTTCCTTCGAGGTTCAGCGGAGCGGGGCCGCGGCCGACTCGGCTCCCATCGCCCGGGGCAAGAATGACGCGGACGGAAATATCACCTTCACGCCGGAGATCACCCTGACGGAACGGGACCTGGCCGCAATCTCCGCGGAGACCGGCATCGGGGAAGTGAAGTTCCTCATCAGCGAGGTGCAGGGAACGGACCCGACTGTGGCCTATATGACCACGCCGGCCGAAGCCGTCGTGCAGATCGGCCTGGCAGCAGACGGGGAAGTTCTGGCGGCGCTTCCGGGACAGACGCTGACATACCAGGAGGCGGACTGCGAGAGCTGCGGCGGCAGCGGCGAGGTGGGCGGCCTGACCGCGGCACTGCTGCATTTCAACGAGTCAAACACCGGACTGGAAAGCGCCGGATCAATCCGGCTGGCAGCATGTTTCAGCAGCGAGTACATGGATATCTGCCAGAACTGCGGCGGCACCGGATATAATGATTCAGGCACCCCGTGCGGTACATGCAGCGGGAATGGCATTTCCCTGAAGACCGAGAACGGAATTGAAACGCTTCATACCCCTGACGGGAAAGTGTTCCTGGCGGTGTTTGAAATTATGCCGCTGGAGACGGCTCTTTATATGGCAAGGATGGACGCCTCCGAGTTTCCGTCGACATCGTACTGGGGGCTCCTCACATATATGTTCACGAAAGAACAGTGGACTGCCGCAAACGGAGATCTGAATGTGCTGCAAGACATAGTGGATACCGCGGCCATTCTCTACCTGGCGGAGGGCGACGGCGAGTGCACAGCCTGCCACGGCACCGGAAAGGTGAAAGGCGAACCACGCATCGAAGGCGAACCGGAGCCTGTGGCCCTAGTGAACCACCTGAAGACCGGGATCCGGTTCACGGCAGAAAAGCTGATGGACGGGCAGCCCGCGGCGGAGCCTTTTGAGTTTGTGCTGCTGGAGACAGATGAAACCAGAAGGACAGAAACGGAAATTGCCCGGACAAAGAACGGAACGGACGGCAAAATCCAGTTTGAGAATGTATATGTGGATCCGGTCCCTGCCGGCGATCGTTACTATGTGATCCGGGAAGCGGAAGGAACCAATCCAGCGGTGGAATATGATACCGGCGAAGATCTGTACAAGGTGACTGTTATCAGTTCCCCGGACGGCATTCATACCGTGGAACAGAAACTGATGTCCGGTGACGGCGTCTTCCGGAACACCCGGAAGGCCGGATCGCTGGCCATTGAAATCAAGACAAAGGGATATACAAGACCCTGGTGGGCACTGAACTGGGAGCCTCCCAAATTCAAGGTGAATGTGCTCCTGAAGGACCGTGAGGGAAGACCACTGGCGGGTTATCCGCTACCGGGAACAAAGGGAAAAGTGAGACTCTCCGCAAAAGCGGGAGATATGACAACCGTATCGGACGTCCTGGTCAGGGCGGAAAGCATCGAACAGAATGTGACGGACAGCGACGGCCGGGGAACCATCCTGATTGAAGGCGGCAGTACCGCTGTGATTACCGGCCTTCCGGACGGAGCTACCTATGAGGTTTCCCAGCCGACGGACAGCATGCCCAAGGGCTTCAGCCAGGGCAGTGCGGAAGGAGCCACAGGAACCATCAGGGCCGGTCAGGAGAGCAAGGCAACCTTCGAAAACAACTATCAGGGCGAGGAAGAGCCGCCGGCACCGACAACGGAGCAGCCGAAGCCTTCGGCGGAACCGACGCCTTCCGATAAGCCTGTGGACGGGCCTACCGTGAACCCTACAGACGAACCGACTGTAAAGCCGACAGGGGAGCCGACCACAAAGCCGACAGAATCTCCGAAGGCCGGACCTACCGCGACTCCTGCTCCGACAAATACCCCCAAGCCGCAGGAGGTTCCGAAGACGGGAGATACGGATAACCCGATTGTGTGGGTGGGATTGATCCTGGTTGGACTGATCGGGATCGGCAGCTTGACACTGGGCAAATTCCGGAAAAAGAAATAAACGGACAGGACGTCCAAAGAAAGAAGTACCGGCAGTTTATGCCGGTACTTCCTTTTTTGATACATTATTGTTTCCTGCGGATATACATGAGGACGAAATTCAGGATCTGATCCAGGCCTTTAGAGAGGAATTCCTTATCCCGGATGCCGTATTCATGGCCGGTATTAAACCAGTCTTCCCAGGCTTCATCATAGCATTCAGCTTCGGTGACTTCTATATCACACTGGCTGCCGCACTCCTTTTCCAGCAGGGATTTCCACCAGGAGACCGTTTTGAAGCACAGGGCATCGTCGCCTTCAGCCCAGGTTTCAAACAGGGCACGCAGCTCACCCCGGGGCTCTTCCCGGAGGCCGGGGACCGCGATCATGACGGTGCCGCCCAGCCGGATAAAAGGCAGGATTTTATCCGCGAAGACGCCTTCCTTACACCCGAAGTAGTGATAGGAATCCACGCTGACAATGGTGTCAAAGTATCCGCGGGCAAAGGGCATGTCCAGCGCGTCTCCATGGATCGGGATGATTTTATCTTCCAGTCCCAGGGAGCGGATCCGTTTCAGGTTATCCGCCGCGTCTACCCAGAGGTCGAAGGCGTATACGGATTTCGCGGGGGTTTCGTTTGCCAGGAAGACGGAGGTCAGCGCCATGCCGCAGCCCAGGTCGAGGGTGCGGTCATAACATCCATCCGCCGGACTCCTGCGGAGCAGTTCTTCCAGCAGGCGGAAGGAGTTGGGTCCCATCAGGTAATCCTTTGTAAAGTACTGACTGTATTTGTTTAATGTATTCATGTTTGTCATTCCTTTCATTCATCATTCTGTTTGCCATCTCTGATCACAATCACCGCGTCAGGATCGAACTTGCGCGACATGGTATGCGCAGCTTTCCGGTTGGCGACAGTGTCAAAGATGATTGAGAAATCATAATCCGGCGGATAGAGCTGTGAGGCGGGGACAAGCAGCTGCAGCCGGTTATGGCGTACTTTTAGCTTCTGCCCCTGCAGCTGGATGATGACATTTCCCTCGTCATCAGCGGGACGGTATACAATGGCGTTCTTTTTATCCGGCAGGAGCAGCACGCTGTCACCCATGCAGAAACGCTCAAAGCCGCCGTCTGTTTTCCGGATCAGGCGCTGCAGGCGGGTGGCGGGAATATGCATCTGATGATGCCTGCGCTCCGGAACCGTATCGGGACCGTGCTCCGCAACCTGTTTCGCACGGGACAGGAGCCCTTCATCCATACCAAGGCGGCGGGCAATTTCAATGGCGCAGCTTTTTCCGCTCTTGCCAAGCTCCAGATGATACAGCGGCTTCAGGGACACCCGGTCGAAAGCCATCCGTCCCGGAACGACCTGATTGGTTTGCTCCGCCCATTGCTTGATCTGGGGATCGTGGGTGGTAACCATGAAGAAGCATCCGCGGCGCAGCAGCTCCTCCAGAATCGCGGCAGCCAGGCCGGAACCCTCAGCCGGATCCGTGCCGCTGCCCAGTTCGTCCAGCAGGACCAGGCTGTCCCGGGAACAGTGTTGCAGGATACGGATGATATTGGTCATGTGACCCGAGAAAGTGGACAGGTTCTGGCTGATACTCTGGCTGTCACCGATATCGCAGAGCACAGCATCCATCATGCCGATGACGGTGCCCTCCGCACAGGGAATATGGAGCCCGCACTGGGCCATGAGGGTCAGCAGCCCTACTGTTTTCAGGCATACGGTCTTGCCGCCGGTGTTCGGACCGGTGACGGCAATGCCGGAATCCGGAAGGGACAGCTCCAGGCTGAGGGGCACACAAGACTGACGATCCAGCAGCGGATGCCGGACACTGACCAGGCGGATTCTTCGCTCTGCTGTCAGTTCCGCCGGGCGGGCATCCATTTCCAGGCTCAGCTTTGCCCGGGCAAAGAGTACATCCAGATCTGTCATGACGCGGACGGCTTCCTGAAGCGGCTCCGCTTCGGAGGCTACCCGGTCGCTGAGCTCCCAGAGAATCCGCCGCTCTTCCGTATCGATATCGATCTGCAGCTGATCAAGCGCCTGGCGCATTGCCTGCACAGCGGAAGGCTCCATGAAAACGGTACTCCCTTTGCCGGACGTATCCACGACGCGGCCTGGAAACTGGCTCTGGAAACGCTTCAGCACGGGCAGGACAAAAGTGCCGCCGCGCTGGGTGATATAACTGTCCGCCAGTTCAGCTTTATGGTGAAAGATAATCTGATTCAGCTTCTCCCGGATGCCCTGCTCGGTGTGTTCCCGCTGACGGCGAAGATTCCGGAGGGCAGGGGAGGCGTCATCCAGGACGTTTTCCTCCCGGACAGAACGCTCAATCTCATCCTCCAGGCTGCCTAAGTCCGGCAGTTCCGTATACCAGGAAGCGATGCCGGCACTGTGAACCTGGGCGTTCTGCAGATAACGGCGCAGGCGGCGAACTGCCGCACAGAAGCGGGCGATGGAGGTCAGCTGCGCAGGCAGCAGCATGCCGCCCTGCAGGGCTTCTGCCAGACCTGTATCAGTGCCTTCGGTTTCCGCCAGCGGCGGGGTACCGGTGTTTTCAATAACGCGGCGGGCGGCAGTGGTTTCCTCCATCCGGGCATGGCAAAGCCCTTCGTTCAGGATGGGTTCAGTATCTGCCAGCAGACGTCGCGCGGCCTGTGAAACAGCCTGTTCTTTCAGTTGTTCAATGATCTGGTCAAAACCAAGCGTAAGCATATCCTGTGTCATGTTGGGTTCCCCTTATCCGTTTATTGATTGACATGAACGAAGATCAGGGAATGCGACACAACAAGAAGGCAAACAAAAAAGTGCCCGGTAACTGTCAGAACCGCGCCATGGCATCAGCAAACAAGCGGTCATGTCAACCGCTGTATTTCATTCGCCATGTTCCCTGTTACTGAACAGTCTCCAAACACACCTCCACAGGATTGCCCGCTCTCGTCGGGATCGCTGCTGCGCGTATTATAAAACAGCCTGAAAAACTTTGTCAAGCCTTATATTTCAAGCCTCAGAAAGCCGATAAATATTCGCCCGGGAGAAGTCTTGAAAAAACCGAACAAACAGAATATAATCAAAAAACAGTTTGCGGAAGAGGTGAGGCAGCGTGTTCAATATCGGGTTTTCTGAACTGATCATTGTGCTGCTGATCGCTTTTCTGGTTGTCGGCCCGAAGGATCTTCCCAAGGTGGCACGCTGGCTGGGCCGCATGGTCAAAAAACTGAAGCAGATGATCAACGAAGTGAAGAAAGAGACCGGCTGGGCTGATCTGGAGAAAGAGATCAACGATACGAAGACGGATCTCAACAAGTCCGTGAAGGATCTGAAAAAGGACTTGGATATCACGTCTGAACTGAAGGGTGCCTCCGCTGATCTGAACAAGAGCCTGAACAGTGTGAAGGATGAGCTTCATCAGACCGGAAAAGAGATTCAGGAAGAGACAAAAGAGATCAAGGACGAGACAATGAAAAAATAAGCCTGCAGCGTCAGGCATAAGGAGGATACAAACATGCGTCTGGGAACTACGGAAATCATCTTAATTGTGGTGCTTGCACTGGTACTGTTCGGCGGCGGCAAACTGGCCGGCGTTGGCAAAGCCCTGGGAAAGAGCATCAAGGACTTCAAGCATGAAGTGAAGGAAGATGACGACACCAAGTCCGACGAGGATGAGGACGAAAAGCCCGCTAAGAGCACCAAAGCAAAGAAGTAATAAGGCTGCCGTGATCGTATGAGCAAAAAGAATAGCAAAGAGCTCCGGAACGAAGCTGATCACGCGGAACTGGAAGATGTGGAACAGCAGACGCCGGACGGCGGAGGTGCACCGCTGCTGGTTCATCTGCAGGCCCTGCGGCGTGTGCTGATCGTCTCCGCTGCGGCAGTGGCTGTTGCGTTTTTCCTGGTGTTCTATCTCGCGATCGAAACCCTGATGGCCTGGATTATCGGGCCTATTGCGGAGCGCGGGATTGAAATCATCTACACAGCCATGTCTGAAGCACTGGTGACCAAATTCAAGGTCGCGATTATCGCGGCGTTGATCCTGGCTTCGCCGGTGATCATCTGGCAGATCTGGAGCTTTATCAAACCCGCCCTTTTCCCAAAAGAGAAAAAGGCGTTCCGCATCCTGTTCCTGATTGCCCTGTTCCTGTTCCTGCTGGGCGTGGTCTTCTGCTACATGGCAGTATACATGCTGGCAGTGGATTTCTTCCTGGTGGCGGGCGACAACCTGGCAACACCGATGCTGTCCATCGACAAATACGTCAGCTTCCTGTTCGGCTTCATTGTTCCCTTCGGACTGGCGTTTCAGCTGCCGGTGGCACTGTACCTGACCACCCGGATCGGATGGACCAACTACAAGATGCTGGCTTCCAAACGGAAGTTTGTGGTGCTTGGCATTTTCGTAATAGCCGCCATCCTGACGCCTCCGGATGTGGTATCCCAGCTGGCCCTGGGACTGCCGATGATCCTGCTGTATGAGATCGGCATCCAGGCCTGCCGCCTGACCAAGCCGAGGGAAAGGGAATAAAACATTGAGACAAAGAACGACCGTCTGCGTTATGCAGACGGTCGTTTGGTTTTATTTGGTGTACTGGCTGAAAACCTGTTTGGCCACTTCGATGAACTGACTGACAACGGCGGAGCGGGGCTCACGGTAAACCAGCCCGATGGGCCAGCTCATATCCATTTTCAGCGGAATGATCCGGAGCGGATGGAACTGGCTTCCCACATGGGGAGGAACCAGGCCGATATGCCCATCCTCAAAGGAGCGGACAACGGTGTACAGATCCATCACGCGGGGATCTTCGCTGATGCGGATGTCCGGATACGATTTTTCCACATACTCCCGAAGACCGGGCAGCCGGTCAAACCGATAGACAATGATATGCTGTCCCGCCAGGTCGTCCAGGGTCAGGATATCATGGGAGGCCAGGGGGTGATTTGGGGACATCATACAGTCGCGGCCTTCCCAGAACAGCGGTTCAAAATTGCGCCCGGCGGCATGGGCCCTGGGACAGTCAAAGTATTCAATCACGTCCAGTGCACCTCGGTCAAGGTCACTGAAAAGCTGTTCTTCACTCTCCATGACTGGTTTCTGGACAATATGGGGATATTTCTGGTAAAAGGGTCCGCTGACCCGGGGAAACAGATCGGGCTGAAGGCCAAGAATGGCACCCACTCGCAGGGACTTGTTCAGGGAGTCGGTTTCCCGGCAGCGGGCAAGCAGGGATTCCGTGTCAGACCGGAGCTTGATGACGCCGTCCAGAAAGGTTTCCCCTGCCGGGGTCAGGCGAATGCCGGCGGCTCCTCTTTCAAAAAGTTTGAAACCAATTTCTGATTCCAAACGGTTGATTTGCTGCTGCAGCGCCGGAGATGAAATAAATAAAGCGTCTGCGGCTGCGTTGATGCTGTTGTACTTTGTGAGGGTAATAAAGGTGTCCAGGTTCTTTGTGTTCATAATGCGCCTCGGGTGTTTGCTGAGTAAAAAGGTTTCCCTTTTCACCTTTATACAAGAAATCTTCTTCTAATGCAAGAGCAAAGATACTATAATTTAGATACAAATAAAAGCCAGATGTGTGGCTATACAAGGAAGGAGTCTTTTGCCATGGAAAAAAACATTTCCCGCCGTTCATTCCTGAAGGGCGCTGCCATTGGTGCCGCAGGGCTGACTGTTGCCAGCGCCGGACTGAACCTGCGTGACGCAAAGGCTGATGAAGAAATCGCGTGGGACGCGGAGTATGACGTAGTTGTGCTGGGTTACGGCGGAGCCGGTGCCAACGCTGCTGTTGCTGCTTTTGAGCAGGGCGCGAAAGTGCTGCTGGCTGAAAAAGCCCCCGAAGGCGCTGAAGGCGGAAACACCGCAGTTTCCGGTCAGTTCGTTATGGCTACCGATGATGCTGACGGACTGTATGAGTACCTGACCACCCTGATGGGCAAGTTCCAGAACTGGGATCCCGACGCTGTCCGCGCTTACTGCGAAGGCTGCGTTGAGAACTATGCCTGGATGACCGGCCCCATGGGCGGCGACGCTGCGATTATTTCTCCTACCGATCATCCCTCTGCCGGCATGGAAGCCACCAATAAGGACTGGAAATTCGCTGACGGCAGCGAAGGCAACCTGACCGACCCCTACAAGCTGGGCCGGACCGACTACTGGTACTACAACTGGGCAGAGTTCCCGGAAATCCCTGCCAGCAAGCACTGCCTGTGCCTGACCGCTACCGGTTCCCGCTTCGACCGCGGCTACTACAACCTGTGCCAGGAAGCTGTGAAAGCCCGTCCGATCGACGTGTGGTTCTCTGCTCCCGGCAAGAAGCTGATTACCGATGCTGACGACGCCGTGATCGGTGTGATCATCAACAAGGACGGCACCGACATGAAGATCAAGGTCAACGGCGGCGTGGTTCTGGCCTGCGGCGGTTTCGAACACAACCAGGAAATGGTTTCCAGCTATCTGCAGATGCCCTATGTTCATCAGCAGGGCGGTCTGTACAACGACGGCGACGGCATCAAGATGGCGCTGGGCGCCGGTGCCGACCTGTGGCACATGTCCAACTCCGCCGGCTTCACCTGGACCCACAAGCGCCCGCACTTGGACGCTGTGAGCCTGTTCAGCGGCCCCAACGCCAAGACCGGTATCTACGTCGGTCTGGGCGGCGACCGCTTCATGGATGAATCCGGTGCTACCCGCCACGGCCGTATCTACATCGGCGGCCGCTGGATCTCCACTCCCATGCCCCTGCCCGCCTACCTGGTACAGGATTCTGACCAGCTGGCAGCCGGCAATAAGCTGGTAAGCGCTTTCTCTGACGGATATGTTGACGAGCTGGCCACCGGTGAAGTCCTGATGGGCGAAACGCTGGAAGACCTGGCCGAAGCGATCCGGCAGTCCGAAGGCGGCAAGGATGCCCCCGACTTCAGCACCGAGCGTTTCGTGGCTGCGGTCAACGCCTACAACAAGCGTTATGATGCCGGTGAGGACGCCGACTACGGCCGTCCCTTCAGCACCATGGTGCCCGTCAAGAAGGGCCCCTTCTACGCCACCAAGATCGGCCCGACCTACTTCAACACCCAGGGCGGTCCCCGCAAGAACAAGTTCGGCCAGGTCATCAACACTGACGGACTGCCGATCGAAGGTCTGTTCGAAGCCGGTGAAATGGGCTCAATCTTCTGCGACATGTACAACGGCTCCGGCAACCTGGGCGAGACCATGGTCTTCGGCCGCATTTCCGGTACCAACGCCGCCAAGCGCGCCAAGGGCGAATTCAAGAGCGAAGAAACGCCTGTGACCACCTTCGTTGGTGAGATCTACGCGCCCGGCACTACCAGACCCGCCAGTGCTATCGCTGCGGCGTCCGCCGACGTTACCGGTACTTTCGCTGACGGCGAATACGAAGGCGAAGGCAACGGCATCAACGGCAAGATCAAGGTCAAGGTGATCATCAAGGACGGCAAGATCGACAACGTTGAGATCCTTGAGCATGCTGAAACTGAAGGCCTCGGCGGTGTGGCACTGCCTCAGTACGCGGCGCAGACCGTTGAAAAGCAGAGCCTGGACATCGATGTGGTTTCCGGTGTGACTGTTTCCATGAACGGCTACAAGGAAGCTGTCAACGACGCCCTTTCCAAGGCTGTCAAATGATCTGACAGGATCTTCTTCATAACCACCAAAGCGTATGGGGTTCCGCTGACGCGGAACCCCATACTGTTTTATGACCGGCTTTTTATTGCCCGCGGCAGCGCTGTGTGCTATGCTATAAAACAATCCGGTTGTACAGTTTTATACAGCTCTCCCGGACACTGAGCCGGGACGGAATAAACACAGATGAAAGTTTTCAGGCGGAGGCGAGAAGCAATATGCGGCATGAGGTTATTATCCTTCCCGGAACGGGAGCGGAACTTGAAATCTATCTGACGGATAACCGGGCGGTGGAACCGGAAAGAAGAAGGCCGATTGCGCTGATTTTTCCCGGCGGCGCCTATGCCTGGCGCAGCGACCGGGAAGCGGAGCCGGTGGCTCTGCGCCTGCTGTCCCTGGGGATCCAGGCGGCGGTAGTCCGGTATTCTGTGGCGCCGGCGCGTTATCGGAAAGCCCTGGAGGAAGCGGCAGAGGCTGTGGCTTATGCCCGGGCCCATGCGGAGGAATGGCTCTGTGATCCGCACAGGATCGCGGTGATGGGATTTTCCGCAGGCGGACACGTCGCGGCGCATATCGGCCTGAAATGGCATTAGATGCCGCAGGGAAAAAACTGCAGGCCGGACGCTATGATTCTTTCCTATCCGGTCATTACCTCCGGGGAATATGCCCACCGGGAATCCATCGAAAACCTTCTGGGGGATCAGTATGAGAACCTGAAGGAGGAAGTATCGCTGGAAAAGTTTGTGCGGGAGGATACGCCGCCGGTGTTCCTGTGGCATACCCGGGAGGATGGCTGTGTTCCTGTGGAGAACAGTCTTCTGCTGGCAGAAGCGATCTGCAGGAAGGGCGTTGATTTTGAACTGCACATCTGGCAGCACGGAGAACACGGTTTATCCCTGTCCAGCGACCAGGTTTATCCGGCAGGGGCGGAGAGCATCCGGCCTGAATGCCGGGAGTGGATTGAAATGGCGGCCCGCTGGCTGCGGGAAATATGATACCGGACGGAGAAAGATATGAACGAAATTCGCTGGTGCGCCATCGGGGACTCCTTCACATACCTGAATGACCACCTGGATGAAACAGGATACAGGGTGACTAAAGGCTATCTTTCCAGGATCGGGGAGAAGATTCCGGAACTGAAGCTGAACAATATCGGGATCAACGGATCCACATTCCGGGACTGGATTGACCAGCCGATTCCGGAAGCGGATCTCTATACAGTCCTGTTGGGAACCAACGACTGGCATCAGGGAATTCCTATGGGATCTGAAGCAGACTTCAGCGGCAGAACGGCCGGGACGATCCTGGGGAACCTTGGAATCCTGCTGGATCATATCCGGAAAGCGACGCCGGAAGCCTGTATTGTTGTGGGCAATCCGGTGGAACGCACGGATTTTGTATATCTGTGGGATCCGGAAAATAACGCGCAGGGAAGCTACGCACCGGAGCAGGGACAGACACTGTCCTGCATTTCGGCAGCCATTCTGAAATGCTGCGGGCTGGAGGGAATTGCAACGGTCAACTGCCATGACCTTTCCGGCTTTACCCCGGAAAACGCGGTACGGTTCAAACGCGTCAGGCGCGGAGAACGGGTGGAGGATCTGCCTTATCCCGACTATACCGGGATCCCGTTTGCCCCAGGAGAGGATCCATATCCCTATCCGCCGGAAGCAGCGTGGATGACATACGATGGACTGCATCCGACCGATGAAGGCTGCGAAATCCTGGCGGACCTGTTTGCGGAACGGATCCGTGAGGCTGCCGGCGAGCTTGTGCTTTGAAAAGCCGAAGAAGCCATGGACCGAAAAGAACTATAACAGCAGCCAGAAATGACCGAAAGAACAGAAATTACCCTGGAGGAGCTGGCAGATCTGCCGGAAGGCACGCGCCTCCTGATTGATACCCGGGATGAAATCTCCATGTCCTACGGAACGATTCCCGGCGCAAAGCATATTCCGGATCTGCTGGAACAGGCGGAACGCGGCACCCTGCCGAAGGACCGGAGCCTGTTCAGCGGCCCCAACGCCGGCAGCGGTATCTACGTCGGCCTGGGCGGCGACCGTTTCATGAATGAATCTGGAGCAACCCGTCACGGCCGTATCTACATCGGCGGCCGCTGGATCTCCACTCCCATGCCCCTGCCCGCCTACCTGGTACAGGATTCTGACCAGCTGGCAGCCGGCAATAAGCTGGTAAGCGCTTTCTCTGACGGATATGTTGACGAGCTGGCCACCGGTGAAGTCCTGATGGGCGAAACGCTGGAAGACCTGGCCGAAGCGATCCGGCAGTCCGAAGGCGGCAAGGATGCCCCCGACTTCAGCACCGAGCGTTTCGTGGCTGCGGTCAACGCCTACAACAAGCGTTATGATGCCGGTGAGGACGCCGACTACGGCCGTCCCTTCAGCACCATGGTGCCCGTCAAGAAGGGCCCCTTCTACGCCACCAAGATCGGCCCGACCTACTTCAACACCCAGGGCGGTCCCCGCAAGAACAAGTTCGGCCAGGTCATCAACACTGACGGACTGCCGATCGAAGGTCTGTTCGAAGCCGGTGAAATGGGCTCTATCTTCTGCGACATGTACAACGGCTCCGGCAACCTGGGCGAGACCATGGTCTTCGGCCGCATTTCCGGTACCAACGCCGCCAAGCGCGCCAAGGGCGAATTCAAGAGCGAAGAAACCCCTGTGACCACCTTCGTTGGTGAGATCTACGCGCCCGGCACTACCAGACCCGCCAGTGCTATCGCTGCGGCGTCCGCCGACGTTACCGGTACTTTCGCTGACGGCGAATACGAAGGCGAAGGCAACGGCATCAACGGCAAGATCAAGGTTAAGGTCATCATCAAGGACGGCAAGATCGACAATGTTGAAATCCTTGAGCATGCTGAGACCGAAGGCCTCGGCGGTGTTGCGCTCCCGCAGTATGCTGCCCAGACTGTTGAAAAGCAGAGCCTGGACATCGACGTGGTTTCCGGCGTGACCGTTTCCATGAACGGCTACAAGGAAGCTGTCAACGACGCCCTGTCCAAGGCCGTAAAGTGATTTTGACAGGATCTTCTTCATAACCAGGGTTAAGGGGTTCCGCTTCGGCGGAACCCCGATTTTTATACCGACCGGAAAGCGTCCGGGTCGAATGATTGTTGTTCGAGATACCTATCTGTGATATGCTGATCAAGCAGGTAATAAGGAAGAATCAGGAAAGACCGGAGGAGAAATTGTGAAGAACAGGCTGATACAGATCGCACAGGAAGCGGGTGCCTTTTTCCGGCGGGATGCGCTGACAGACGTGGTCAGCAAGGAAGGCCACGCAAATTATGTGACAAACATCGACTGCAAGGTTCAGGAGTTTCTGGAGAAAGAGCTTCTGCAGCTGCTGCCCGGTTCTGAGTTTATCGGGGAGGAGAAAGAAAACCAGGCCCTGACGGACGTGCCGACATGGATTGTGGATCCGCTGGACGGCACGACCAATATGATCCATGATTACCGCATGTCAGCAGTATCCATTGCGTTGTGCCGGAACAAAAAGCCAGTGATCGGCGTGATCTGGCAGCCCTTTACGCAGGAACTGTTCTATGCTGAAGAAGGAGCGGGGGTATTCCTCAATGACCGCCCGATCCATGTGTCTGATACGCCTTTCCGGAATGCGTTGGTTGCTTTCGGAACGGCGCCTTATTATGAGGAACTGGAAGATATCGGCATGAAGCTGGCAAGTGAATATCTCCATCAATGCGCGGATATCCGCAGGAGCGGCTCAGCCGCGCTGGACCTGGCATACCTGGCCTGCGGACGGCATGATATATTCTTTGAACTGCGGCTGAAACCCTGGGATTATGCCGCGGGCAGCCTGATCGTACAGGAAGCGGGCGGACTGGTACAGATGCCGCTGGCAGGCGGAGAAATGGATTACGACCTTTCCACGTCTATCCTTTCAGCCAATCCCCTGTGCATGCCGATGGCTTTGGAAGTATTCCGCAAAACCGTACCGCACCTGGGACAGAAGTAAATTTCCGGAAACGGTTCGGTGAAATCCAGTATTGGTTTTTGAAAAGGAACAGGAAAAAGGATATACCATAAAAAATCGGCTGATGATTCAGCCGGCTTTTTGTTGCCCGTGAGGAGTTCAATATGATATCCTATAAAATGATCGGGAAATTGATGCCATACTCTATCGAAAAAGAATAACTGTTCTTTACGAAAAGACAAAAGATCCGGGAAGGATTTGTCAGATATGGCTGATCAGGATTCCTTTCAGAGAAGAAGGTTATTTGCGTGAATGTAGCTGCAACACTCGGGTTTTCTCTTGTATGCTGGGGAGTATTTCTCTACCTGTTCCATAAAGACCGGAGCAGATACCGGAACTGTTATGTCCTGACGTTTGCTATCCTTTCTTTGTTCCCTTTGATTATATGTATCTCGGGGAACAACTGGCAGGAGCCTATGATTGTGATCATAATGGCTTTCCTGCTGAGTATTCTGATTGTTCCTTTTTTCCTGATTTATAACGGATTTGTGATGATGCGGAAAGAAGGCAGGCATCTTTCCCAGCTGCTTTCCCTGGGCCTCGGAATTGCTATCCTGGCGGGTGAAGCCATCCTGGCGGCAGGTGTACTATACTATGCCTACGTCGGAAACAAAACGCCTTTTCTGATTCAACGCACTATATGGCCGGTGCTGGGTGCTGTTTTCTGCATGACCGTCATTTACGGATCAGTATCTTTCCTGATTTTCATGATTTATACGCTGTTCCTTCAGATCATCCCCCGGAAAAAAGACTTCGATTATGTGATTATCCACGGTTCAGGCCTGCTGGAAGGGGACAGGGTTCCGAAACTGCTGCAGGATCGCCTGGATAAGGCGATTGAGGTATACAGGCAGGATCCGACACCGCCCAAACTGATTCCTTCCGGCGGACAGGGCTCTGATGAAAGCATTCCGGAAGCGGAAGCAATGAAACGGTATCTGCTTTCGAAGGGCATCCCGGAGGAGGACATTCTACCGGAAGAGCGGTCCACAACAACTCTTGAAAACCTGCGCTATTCCCAGGAAATCATCAACAGTTTTCCCGGAAGAAAGTATACGGCACTCGTCTCCAGCAATTACCATGTGTACAGGGCTCTCCGGTACTGCCGTGAGATCTGCCTGAAGTGTACCGGCATCGGCAGTCATGTGACTTTCTATTACTGGCCGAACGCCATGATCCGGGAATACATTGCGATCCACGCCGAAAAGAAGCATCTGATCCTGTTTGTCCTGGGATGGCTCTGCTGTTTGGCCTTACTGCTGGCGATGATTTACATATGATCAAAATCCTGTTTGTCCGCCACGTCAGCACTGACTGAAGGGATAACGGGACATGCTCGCAGGCAATAACAAACTATTATCTCGTGAAGTTTTGCGGAATCAAAGAAAGGATAAAAACATCATGTCATTTGCAGAACACAGGGAAAGACTGTATCAGTCTCTCCCGGAAAACACCCTGGTGATTGCCTATGCCGGCGTTCCCATCCATACCAACGAGGATGAATATCATGATTTCGTGGTCAACAGCCAGTACTTCTACCTGACAGGGCTGGAGCGGGAGAACACAGCGTTCCTGGCCTATAAGACGGCGGAAAAGACACGGGAGTTCCTGTTCATTGAGGAACCGGATCCGCTTTCTGAACGGTGGACCGGAAAGATGCCCACTGTGGAGGAAGCCTGGACAATCTCCGGAATCGAGGACGTACGCTATACGGACAGCCTGGAAGGCGCGATCAGCAGCTTTATGGGGCGGTTCCGTGTGGAACAGGCGTACTTCGACCTGTACCGCTGCCAGATGAACGATCTGCCGGATTACAACCTGGTAATGGCGGAACGATTCAGGCAGGCCTATCCACATGTAATCCTGAAGGATCTGCATACGGCTTGCGTGCCGCTCAGGGAACAGAAGGATGCGCAGGAGGTGGAAAGCATCCGCAAAGCGGTGGACATTACCCGCCAGGGATTGGAATATGTGATGAAAAACCTGAAACCGGGTATGATGGAATATCAGGTACAGGCGGACTTTGAGTATACATGCAGGCGGCTGGGCGCAAAGCGCCAGGCATTTCCCACGATCGCCGGTTCGGGCATTAACGGATGCATGATGCACTACGAGACAAACCACTGTGAAGTGAAGGATGGCTCACTGGTCCTGCTAGACCTGGGCGTAAAATACGAAAACTACTGCAGCGATATTACGAGGACCTATCCGGCTAACGGAAAGTTCAGCCCGAGACAGCGCGAGATCTATGAGCTGGTCCTTAAAGCGAATGAGGCGGTTGCTGCGGCCGCGAAGCCTGGTATGACCATAAAAGACCTGAACGATGTCGCAAGTCGGACCCTCGGGGAAGGTCTGATTGCCCTGGGGATGATCCAGGATGTCTCTGAGGTGAATAAATACTACATGCACAGCGTGAGCCACCCCATCGGGATCGATGTGCACGACATCTCCCTGGCCGGAGATGTGCTTGCGCCTGGCTGGGTGATCAGCAATGAGCCGGGGCTGTACATCGATGAAGAAGCGATCGGTATCCGAATCGAGGATGATCTCCTGATTACTGAGGACGGGTGCGAAGCCCTTTCGAAGGATATCATTAAAGATCCTGATGAGATCGAAGCATTTATGGCATAAAACGGTGCATAATATCAAACACCGGCAAGTGATGAAAGGTTTTTCGAAAGAATGATCAAAGTGCTTTTTATCTGCCATGGCAACATTTGTCGAAGCGCCGCGGCGGAGATGGTGATGAAGCAAATGGCGCGGGAGCAGGGGAGGAAAGACCTGCAGATTGCTTCCGCGGCGGCAACGCGGGAAGAGATTGGAAACGACATCTATCCGCCGATGAAAAAAGCCCTGGCTGCGGCCGGATACCAGTGTGAACGGCATGCGGCCAGGCAGACCACACGGGCAGAATATTCACAGTGGGACTATATCGTCGGAATGGACGATGAGAACATGTGGGATATGCGGCATATCTACGGCGGAGACCCGGAAGGAAAGCTGTCCATGCTGCTGGACTGGGCGGGAGAGCCCGGACAGGAGATTGACGATCCCTGGTACACACGGGACTTTAGCGGCGTGCTGAAGCAGATTGAAGAAGGAGTGGCCGGAATGATGCGGAGCATCAGATCAAATTAAGAATTAAGAATTCAGAATTAAGAATTAATACTTCTTTACATACGGGATGATACAGGAGAGGAGGTTGTGGATCGGGATGAATCTGAATAGGGAAGATTATGTGGATCCGAGATGCGTGCTGTGCGGAAAACCGGGCGAAGAGGAAAGTGTGCAGCCGGTGCCTGTGGGAAGGATCATGGATAAGCTCCGGGAATACGAAGACCGGAATGACTGGCCTGCCGTGGAACGCCATCTGAAATACTGGCTGGCGGAAGCGGAGGCAAACCGGGACGAACGGGGCCAGCTGATGCTGCATAACGAACTGATGGGCTATTACCGGAAGCAGGGGAAACAGGAACCGGCATTCCGGAACGCGGAGCAGGCGACGGCCCTGGTGGAAAAGCTGGGCATGCAGGACACGGTGACAGCCGGGACAACCTGGGTGAACGCGGGCACAGTGCGGGAGGCCTTTGGGGATCCCGCCGGCGGACTGGCGTACTTTGAACGGGCCAGGGTCAACTATGAAAAGAACCTGCCGGCAAACGACGGAAGGCTGGGCGGCCTGTACAACAACATGGCGCTGTCCCTGGCAGTCTGCGGACAGTATGACGAAGCCATGGAGATGTTCCGCAAGGCCATCAGCGTGATGAAAACCCAGGAGCACGGCGAACTGGAACAGGCAATTACCTGGCTGAACATGGCAGATGCGGCGGAAGCAAAGCTGGGGGCGGAAAACGCGGAGGCAACTGTGGAGGAATACCTGGACAAGGCGGAGGAACTGCTGAACACCCGAAGCCTGCCGCAGAACGGATACTATGCCTTTGTGTGTGAGAAATGTGCGCCGGTATTCGGGCACTACGGCTGGTTCGCAACGGAAGCGGAACTGAGAAGGAGAGCGGAAGAGATCAATGACAGGTCTTGAGCTTTCACGAGCCTACTGGGAGACGTACGGGGTGCCGATGATCCGGGAACAGTTTCCGGAATATGAGGAAATCGCTGCCGCGGCACTGACCGGAAGCGGTTCGGAGTGTTACGGGTTTGATGACGAGATTTCCCAGGATCATGATTATGAACCGGGCTTCTGCCTGTTTATTCCCGGAGAGGAGATCGTGGACCGGCGGACAGCGTTCCTGTTGGAGCGCGCGTACGCAAAGCTGCCGGCGGAATTCGAAGGATACCGGCGGCAGAAGCTGCAGCCGGTGGGCGGACAGCGGCACGGGGTATTCCGGATTGATGAATATTTTACGGAAAAAATCGGATGTCCGGCAGAGCAGCTGACAACGGAACAGTGGCTCCGGCTGCCGGAATACGCACTGGCGGAGGCGGTAAACGGCGAGGTGTTCCGGGATCAGGCAGGACTGCTGACGGACTGCCGGAACATCCTGAAGAATATGCCGGAGGATACTCGCCGGAAGCGGCTGGCCGGACGGCTGCTGCTGATGGCCCAGAGCGGGCAGTATAATTATCAGCGGTGCCTGAAGCACGGGGAAACCGGAGCGGCACAGCTGGCAGTCGGCGAGTTTGTGAAAAATACCCTGTCCGCAGTATTCCTGCTGAACAGGGCGTATATGCCGTATTACAAATGGAGCTTCCGGGCACTGAAGGCGCTGCCGGGAGGCGAGGACCTGGGCAGAAGCCTGGAGTGGCTGCTGACCACGGATAACGGGGAAGGCCTTGCGGAGGATAAGTATTTCTGTATGGAGGGAATCGCCTCCCAGGTGATCGAACTGCTGCAGGAACAGGGCCTGACGGAGGCAACCTGCGGAGACCTGGAAAAGCATGCGTATTCTGTCAATGACGGAATCAAGGACGGGGAAGTCAGGAACTTGCATATACTATACTGCGTAGAGTAATGAATTATAATGAATACTTAAGACTTTGCGATCGCTGCTGCCAAAACCCTGTTCGCAAACGCTCCAGACCTTTGACAGCTGTAGCATGGGAGTCATTAGCCATGCTGAAGCACGGATGACGCCTCAATAACTGAAGAATGAACAATGGTGGAAAAAACTCCTGCGACATCGCAGGAGTTTTCTTGATAATATGTGCCCTTCGGGCATAGAAAGGGATTTCTCGACGCCGCCTGCGGCGTTGCTCGAAATGACAACGATGGTCAGTTAAAGGAATGCTAAAAAAGGTTTACTTAAGCAGTTTTTTGAGAGCAGCGGGGAGTTCGGTTAAGGCATTGATGATGCCGTCGGGGTTTTCGGATTTACCGAAGCCGTATGCGGCGTGGATGAAGGGGATGCCGGCCTGGATGGAAGCTTCCTGGTCTTTTTTGGTGTCCCCGATATAGATGCCTTTTTTGTATCCGTTGCGCTCCATGACGAGACGGATGTTCTCGCCCTTGGTGAGGCCGGTGCGTTCCCATTCCTCATAATCGAGGAAGAGATCGCCGGCACCGGAAGAAGCGAGGAAAGCATCGATATAACCCCGCTGGCAGTTACTGACCACGGCCAGCTGATAGCCTTCAGCTTTCAGGCCTTCCATGGTGGCACGGAAATCCGGATAGAGGGTGCCGCAATGGGAATGGAGATACTCCACCTCATAAACGCAGCAGATATCAAAGATTTCATCCCGGCGGGGAATTTCCCGGTCGGCATAAAGCGTCTGGCCGATTTCCTTCATGGTCATGCCCATGACGCTGTGAATATCGTCATTTGTAAGCAGGGGCAGTCCGGGGCATTCCCGCTGGAAGACTTCGTTCCAGGCTTCGGCAACAGGCGCGGCAGAATCCCAGAGAGTTCCATCGAGATCAAACAGCAGCAGGGTATCCTTCATAATGTTTCCTCCTTAAAAGGATGGAGACATTATAGCACAAATTCACAATTCATAATTCATAATTATCTGCTGAATAAATATTTTATCAAATGTATTGACAAGATGAATATATTTGATAAAATATAAATGCAAAAAGGATTTCAAGGAGGGGACGCCGTGGAACGCTATGACATCGCCATTATCGGTACCGGGCCCGCAGGGGTTTCGGCAGCGCTGACGGCGAAAAACCGGAATAAAAGCATTCTGCTGCTGGGCAGCCGGCAGATGAGCGAAAAGGTAGCCAAGGCTCACGAAATCCGGAATTATCCGGGCCTGCCCTTTATAAAAGGAGAGGATCTGGCAGCCGCCTTCCGCAGCCAGCTGGAGCAGATGGAAATCCCTGTGACAGAGCAGAGGATCGGCGCCGTTTATGCCATGGGTGATTACTTCGCCCTGCAGGCCGGAGAGGAAATGCTGGAGGCCAGAACGGTGATCCTTGCCACAGGGGTAGTGATGGCGAAGACCCTGCCGGGAGAAGAACAATACCTGGGTCGGGGTGTGAGCTACTGTGCTACCTGCGATGCACCGCTGTACCGCGGACGAACCGCAATCGTGATTGGCTACAGTCCCCGGGAAGAAGCGGAAGCTGTTTTCCTGGCTGGTGTATGCAGCAAGGTGACGTATTTCCCGATGTACAAGGATGAGACGAATCTCCCGGAAAGCGTGGAGGTCATCCGGGAAACACCGGAGGAGATCCTGAAACAGGAGACAGGCCTGGCGATAAAGACCAGTGAAGGGGAATACGCCGCCGACGGGGTGTTCGTGCTGCGGGAGGCAGTGGCGCCGTCACAGCTGGTGCCCGGACTGGAAACAGACGGAGCGCATGTGAAGGTAAACCGGCGGATGGAAACCAATCTCCCGGGACTGTTTGCCTGCGGAGACCTGACCGGAACGCCTTACCAGTATGTGAAGGCGGCGGGTGAAGGAAATGTTGCCGCCATCAGCGCGGCAGCCTATATCGATAAGAAAGCAAAAGAATAAGGAGGATAAAACAATGGTTAAGAAGGTTAATACTGAAGAGTTCCAGAACGAAGCGATGAAGGCACCCGTGGCTGTGGTGGATTTCAACGCAACCTGGTGCGGACCCTGCCGGATGCTGGCACCGGTACTGGAAGACATTTCCGAAAAGTATGCCGACAAGGTCAGTTTCTACAGCGTGGACGTGGATGAAAGTCCGATGCTTGCGATGCAGTACCAGGTGAATTCCGTACCCTGCCTCGTGCTGCTGAAGAACGGAGAGTTTGTTGACCAGAGCATCGGCTTCCGTCCGGAACCGCAGCTGACTGCGTGGATCGACGGTAATCTTTGATGGAGGAAACAGCCATGAGCGATCAGAACAGGAAGCAGCCAGGGGATGAATATCCCCAGCTGAGGCTGGACAGCCAGCTCTGTTTTCCGCTGTATGCCTGTGCCCGGAAGGTGACCAACGCTTACGGCCCGCTGCTTAAACCGCTGGGTCTGACTTATACACAGTACATCGTGATGCTGGCACTGTGGGAAACCGGCAAGGAGAAAGTCGGGGAACTGTGCAGCCGCCTGTATCTGGACTGCGGTACGATGACCCCGATGCTCAAGAAGATGGAAGAGAGCGGTCTGCTGACCCGGTGTCGCTGCAAGGTGGATGAACGCTGCGTGTATGTGGAATTGACCGAAAAGGGCTGGGCACTGCAGGAACAGGTGAAGGACATTCCTGCAAAAATCGGAGGATGCATCACTCTTCCACAGGAAGAGACATTCGAACTGTACCGGTTGCTGCATAAGCTGCTGGACAATATAGAAGAATAATGAAGGAGAAAACGAAAATGAAGAAGCTGGCTGCAGTACTGATGGCACTGCTCATGCTGACTGCTTCCGCTGCGATGGCGGAAACTGCCCTGGAGGAAATCCAGGCAAGGGGAACCCTGACGATTGCCATGGAAGGTGCCTGGCAACCCTGGACCTACCACGATGAAAGCGGCGCACTGACCGGCTTTGACGTGGAAGTCGGCGCCCTGATTGCCGAAGGCCTGGGTGTAACCCCGGATTACAAGGAAACCGCATGGGACGGCATTCTGGCCGGTGTGGATTCCGGACGCTTTGACATTGCCTGCAACGGTGTGGGTTATACGGAAAAACGGGCGGAAAGCTATAACTTCAGTACCCCTTACGTTTATACAGAAATGGTGCTGGTAGTCAGGGCGGACAATGAGGATATCAAATCCCTGGACGATCTGAAAGGAAAGAAGACTGCAAATTCCCCGAACTCCACTTATGCCATGCGTTCTGAAGCAGCCGGTGCCGAGGTGGTCTATGTGGACACCCTGGGTGAAACCATGGAAATGCTGCAGCAGGGCCGCGTGGAAGCTACGCTGAACGCGAAGGATTCCGTGGATGCCTATCTGGCGGAACATCCGGAAGCACAGATCAAGGTTGTGCTGAGCGTTGCCGGTGAACCGGTGGCGATCCCCATGCAGAAGGGCGAACGGACCGAAACCCTGATGGAGGAGATCAACCGGATCCTGGAAGAGGCACGGCAGAACGGAAAGCTGGCGGAACTGAGCAACAAGTATTTCGGCCGGGACCTGACAAAGGAAGAATAATCATACGCCGATACAGGTGATAATCAATGACTGAAAGACTTTGGGGCATTCTGACGGATTCCTTTCCGAAAATGCTGGAATACGGAATCAAGGTGACCATTCCGCTGACCATCCTGTCTTTTGCACTTGCACTGACAGTGGCGCTGGGCGTGGCCCTGATTCAGTATGCCAGGGTGAAGGGAATCCGCCAGCTCTGCCGGTTTTACATCTGGATTACCCGCGGCACACCGCTGCTGGTGCAGCTTTATATTGTTTTCTACGGACTGCCCAAGATCGGTATTGTGCTGGACGCGTTCCCGTCGGCGGTTATTGTCCTGGGACTGAATGAAGCCGCATACATGGCTGAAACGATCCGCGGGACCCTGGAAAGCGTGAGCGCAGGCCAGCTGGAAGCCGGCTACTGCGTGGGAATGAGCTGGCCGAAGATTATGTGGCATGTGGTGCTGCCCCAGGCAATGCGGACCGCCTTCCCGGCTTTGTCCAACTCTATGATTGCCATGCTGAAGGAAACATCCATGGCAGCGACGATCACGGTCATGGAACTTTTCCGTCAGGCACAGGTGATTAACGGGCGGGTTTATGAGCCGCTGGCGCTTTACATTGAAGCAGCGTTGATTTACCTGATCTTCTGCACGATCCTGACCTGGCTGCAGCACCGTGGAGAGAAAAAGCTCGGCAGCTATGGAGGTGTCCGCGCATGATGCTGGAAATCAGAGATGTGAAGAAAAGCTTCGGCGGACTGACGGTACTTGACGGTATCAGCCTGGACGTGGAGAAAGGCGACGTGGTGGCCATTCTCGGCCCCAGCGGCTCAGGAAAGACTACTTTCCTGCGCTGCCTGAATTATCTGGAAACCGCGGACAGCGGGAGCATGACGTTTGACGGGGAAAAGTTTGACCTGCACAGCACGGGAAAAAGGGATATAGCCCGGCTGAGAAGGAAAACGGCCTTTGTTTTCCAGAATTACAATCTGTTCCTGAATAAGACGGTGCTGCAGAATGTGACGCTGGGCCTGACCTCCGGAATGGGAATGGATAAGAAGAAAGCAGAGGCTGTTGCCCTGGAAATGCTGGAAAAGGTGGGCATGGCGGATAAACTGCAGAATTATCCCAACCAGCTTTCCGGCGGACAGCAGCAGCGGGTGGCGATTGCCCGTGCAATGGCGACGAATCCCGAAATCATCTACTTTGATGAGCCGACCAGCGCGCTGGATCCTGAACTGATCGGCGAGGTGTTGGCTGTGATGCGGAAACTGGCGGAGGACGGGATGACGATGCTGGTGGTCACCCACGAAATGGATTTCGCCCGGAATGTGTCCAACAAGGTCATGTTTATGGAAGGCGGGAAGGTTGTGGAAACCGCTCCGTCAAAACAATTCTTTGAAAACCCGGAGGAAGAACGGGTGAAAGAGTTTATAAGGAAAATACAGAATCTATGATTCTGTATTTTCTTTTAGTGAAGGATGAATAATGATATAATGTCCAGGCAGGAAGCAGCAGGAAGGAATGAAGGTATGGAGAATACCATCGGAAAGATTGTCAGGATCGCCGCGACGGGGATCCTGTTTCTGCTGCTCTTTACCGGAACCGCTTTTGCTGTGCGGGAAAGAACGCTGACAGCGAGCTGTCCGTCTGTGAGCGGTGAAAAGGTGACGGCCCGGTGGAAGCGGGGAGAGATGACGCTTTTCCTGCCGGGATGCTGGGACCTGACAAAGATATCGCTGGAACTGGAAGGCTCGGAAACCATCCTGCTGGGTGACGATCGAACAGAGGTGCCGGCAGGGCAGGAAAGCGACCTGTCCGGGCTGAACGGACAGAAGATCCAGGTGCTGGACGGCGGCGGTGAAAACCGCGGCATGCTGACCATCATGCAGGGATCGGATATTCCCGCGCTGCTGCTTCGGGTTGACGGAGAAAAACTCAAAAAAGTTAACAACAGCAAGGAAAACGTGATCACAGAAGGTCATGCCGCCTATATAGAGGCAGATGGAACGGTCACCTATGATGGTACGCTGGAACAGCTGAAGGGCCGGGGAAACAACTCATTCCGTTACAACAAGAAGCCGTATCAGATCAAACTGGGTGAAAAGGTATCCCTCAGCGGTATGGGAAAAGGGAAAACCTGGGTGCTGCTTGCCAACTGGGTGGACGTCAGCCTGCTGAGGAACCAGATTGTGCTGGATATGAGCCGGGAAATCGGCCTGAAGAATGCTGTGGACTGCGTCCAGGCAGACGTGTGGATCAACGGAAACTACCAGGGGCTTTATCTGATCACGGAAAAGATCCAGATCGGCGGGGACAGGATTGACATTGCCAACCTGGAAAAAGCGACGGAAAAGGTTAACAGCGAACCGTTCAACGCCGGGCCAATCATCACGGAAAAGTCATCCGCGTATTCGCTGATCCGGAGTTATCCGGACGTAAAGGATCCGGAGGATATTACCGGCGGATACATCCTGACCATCGAAAAAAAGGCCAGGATGAAGGACTACGTGCTGGCAGGGTTCCGGACAAAGGAAGAGCTGAGCATCCGGATCAAGGAGCCGACTTATCCCAGCCGGGGGCAGGCGGAATACCTGTTTGCGCGGATTACAGAAATGCATAAGGCACTCCTGGCAAAGGACGGGATTGAACCCGAAACAGGCAGGTCCTATGAGGAATATCTGGATATGACCTCTTTTGCCCAGCGGTTCCTGATTGAGGAATGGACCAAGAACTACGACTTTATCGGCGGAAGCCAGTTCCTGTACAAGGATTCGGACCTGAATGATCCGCTGATTTACGCGGGGCCTTCCTGGGACTATGACCTGTGCTTCGGCAATATGAACGACAGGGGATACCATCCGACAGGAAAGTACCTGACGGCATACAGGAGAAACGGCAATCTGTACTGGCTGCTGTACAACCATGAAGCTTTCAGGCAGAAGGTCGGGGAGATCTGGGAGAAGACCTTCCGCTCCGCGGCTGCGGTGCTGCTGGGCGAGAATGAGGCAGAAACGGCAGGAGGAATCCGTTCCCTGGATGAGTACGCGGAGCGGATCGACGCTTCAGTGAAGATGAACTATACCAGGTGGAGCGTCAGCCGGGACGCGACAGGCCCCGGGTCCGGGGAGAGCTTTGAGAGAGCGGTGGCCTACCTGAAGAAGTGGATTGCTGAACGCACGGCCTGGATGGATGCGGAGTACATGCCTTCAGCGGAAAAGGCTGAATGACAAAAAAACAGGATTAATACGGAAAACGGCCTTCCGGCGCATTGACAAAGGCGCCGGGCAGGCATACACTTTCTCCCGTAAAGGCAAGGGCGTCTTTAACAGTGTGTGTTAAAGGCGCTTTGTTCTATCAGAACATAAGCAAAACCAAAGGAGGTTTCGATTCACATGTCTTACGTTGATGAGGTCATTGAACGCGTTGTCCGGGAAAATCCTAACGAGCCCGAATTCCATCAGGCTGCCAAGGAAGTGCTGAACTCCCTGCGCCCCGTGGTGGATGCCAATGAAGAAAAGTTCCGCAAGGACGCCCTGCTGGAGCGTCTGGTCAACCCGGAACGGCAGCTGAAGTTCCGCGTGCCGTGGGTGGATGACAAGGGACAGGTTCAGGTGAACACCGGCTACCGTGTGCAGTACAGCAGCGCCATCGGACCCTACAAGGGAGGCATTCGTCTGCATCCGTCCGTAAACCTGGGCATCATCAAATTCCTGGGCTTCGAACAGATTTTCAAGAATTCCCTGACCGGCCTGCCCATCGGCGGCGGCAAGGGCGGCAGCGACTTTGACCCCAAGGGTAAGAGCGATCGCGAAGTGATGGCTTTCTGCCAGAGCTTCATGACCGAACTGTGCAAGTACATCGGTGCTGACACTGACGTACCCGCCGGTGATATCGGAACCGGTGCCCGTGAAATCGGTTATATGTTTGGACAGTACAAGCGGATCCGCGGCGTATACGAAGGTGTGCTGACCGGTAAGGGACTGAGCTACGGCGGCTCCCTGGCCCGGAAAGAAGCGACCGGCTACGGCCTGCTGTACATCACCCAGGAAATGCTGAAGAGCAAGGGTGACAGCCTGCAGGGCAAGACCGTGATCGTGTCCGGTGCCGGCAACGTGGCGACCTACGCCATCGAAAAGGCTTATCAGCTGGGCGGCAAGCCCGTGACCTGCTCTGACTCCACCGGCTGGGTGTACGATGCCGAAGGTATCGACCTGGCTGCCCTGAAGGAGATCAAGGAAGTCAAGCGTGCCCGCCTGAGCGAGTACAAGAACTATCGTCCCAACGCCGAGTATCATGAAGGCCGCGGCGTCTGGTCCGTGAAGGCTGACATTGCTCTGCCCTGCGCGACCCAGAACGAACTGAATCTGGATGATGCCAAGGCCCTGGTTGCCAACGGCGTGAAGGTTGTTGCTGAAGGCGCGAACATGCCCACCACCCAGGAAGCGACCGATTACCTGCAGGCAAACGGCGTGGTCTTCCTGCCCGGCAAGGCTGCCAACGCCGGCGGCGTGGCCACCTCCGCTCTGGAAATGTCCCAGAACAGCGAGCGCCTGAGCTGGTCCTTCGAAGAAGTTGACCAGAAGCTGCAGGGCATCATGGCGAACATCTTCCACAACATCGACAATGCTGCCAAGAAGTACGGCTTCGAAGGCAACTACGTGGTCGGCGCGAACATCGCCGGTTTCGAAAAGGTTGTCGACGCGATGAACGCTCAGGGAATTGTCTAATTAATACAAAAAAAGAATGGTGCATAAAGCACCATTCTTTTTTATGTAATGAATACTGAAAAATGAAAATTTAAGACTTAAAAATGGTGGAGAGAACAGCTTCCGGAGCGGAAGCTGTTCTTTTGAATTGAAAAAGCCTGCCGAAGGCAGGCAAGTGATGAGTTGAGAGTTAATAGTTAAGTGTAAAAGAGCCGCCCCGAAGGGCGGCTGCTTTTCACTTAACTATTCTGCCAGGCCTTAACCTTGTCAGCGGCGAGACGCTTGATGGTCTCTTCCGGATAGGGGGACTCAGTTCCGCCGTAACCATACAGGAAGAACTTGCCGCCCTGGGTCTTGTACAGGGACTCTTCATAGCCCTTGGGATCGCCGAATACGCCGAAAACTTTCTTCTGGATCAGTTCGGAAGCGTCGGTATCGTACTCGATCTTGCAGATAACCTTCTTCATATGCCTCTTCCTTTCGCGCTGTGCGCCTGATACTGAAAATGTGTTTCGCGGATCCTTCCGCCAAAAGATACTATATCACATAAGGAATTCAGCTACAATGGACGGCAAGTGGCAAAAGAAAACCAAAAGAGGCAAATTCCCATGAATTGGGAGTTTGTATGGGCGAAATAGTGCAAAAACTGTAAAGTTTGAAACCGGGTTTTCAGATTTCCAGGTTTTCATCGGAGAGGGTGCGGATGCCGTTGGCATTCAGCAGTTCTTCCGCAGTTTTTACATCATTGACCCGGATTACCACATAGGCTTCTTCAGGACCAGAACCGGTGAAGGCGTACATATATTCAATATTGATGTTCGCCTCATTCAGAGCGGTAAGGATGGGATAGAGGGCGCCGCTGCGGTCATTCATCAGGGCGGCCACCACTTCTGTTTTGGAGAAGAGGTACTTGTCGCCCAGCACCTTGCAGGCGGTGTCGGTATCGGAAACAATGATGCGGAGAATGCCGAAGTCATTGGCTTCTGCAATGCTCATGGCACGGATATTGATGCCCGCATCGGAAAGGGCCTGGATGGCTTCGATCAGAGCGCCGGGCTGGTTCATCAGAAAGACGGATAATTGCGTAATAGCCATAATTACCTCCAATTCAGAATTCATAATTCATAATTCAGAATTATTATATGGTCCCATTCCTGAGTGAAAAGAAAGAGGTTGAAGGAACGTGTCCGCGGGAGGAGATTCTTCGACTCCGCCTACGGCTTCGCTCAGGATGACATTTGGGAATGATGAATGAGAAATATAGCATTGGTTTATGTGGCTATATCTTATTATATCAGTGGAGTTTGCGTTTGTCGATGACGCGGACGGCTTTACCTTCGCTGCGGGTAATGGTCTTGGGGGCAACCAGGTGGATCTTGGGTCCGATACCAAGCATTGTGCGCATGGCGGACTCAAGCCCCTTCTCCATCTTCTGGATCTGGCCCATCAGGTCGGAGAACTGGTCCGGACTGACTTCAACATAGACATCGAAGGTATCAGTGTTCCGTTCACGGTCGAGGACGATCTGATAGTTGGGCGTATAGCCTTCGTTGAGTAGGACGGTTTCGATCTGGCTCGGGAAGACGTTGACGCCGCGGATGATCAGCATATCGTCACTGCGGCCCATGGGCTTGGCCATGCGGACATGGGTACGGCCGCAGGAGCAGGGCGTACGGTTCAGCACACAAAGGTCACGGGTACGGTAGCGGAGCAGCGGGAAGGCTTCCTTATCCAGCGCGGTGAAGACCAGCTCACCGACAGAACCTTCCGGCAGGACTTCGCCTGTATCGGGATCGATGATTTCAGCGTAGAAGTGGTCTTCATTGATGTGCATGCCCTTCTGCTCTTCACACTCGAAAGCCACCCCGGGGCCGCTGGTTTCAGTGAGACCGTAGATATCGTAGGCTTTGATACCCAGGCTCTTTTCGATTTCATGGCGCATCTCTTCAGTCCAGGGCTCCGCACCGAAGATGCCGGCTTTGAGCTTGTTATCTTCAGGCTTGAATCCCTGCTCTTTCAGGGATTCGCCGATGTAGGCGGCGTAGGAAGGCGTGCAGCAGATGATGGTGGATTCCAGGTCCATCATGAACTGGATCTGGCGCTCTGTGTTACCGGAAGACATGGGCAGGGTCAGGCAGCCTACCTTATGGGAACCGCCATGCAGGCCGGAACCGCCGGTGAAGAGGCCGTAGCCGTAGCAAACCTGTACCACGTCTTCTTCTGTGCCGCCGGCAGCGACGATCGCCCGGGCACAGCAGTCTTCCCACAGGTCGATATCGTGCTGGGTGTAGAAGGCGACAACACGCTTGCCGGTAGTACCGGAGGTGGAATGGATGCGGACACAGTCCTTCAGATCAGTGCCCAGCAGTCCATAGGGATATGTGTCCCGCAGGTCCGCCTTGCTGAGGAAGGGGAGCTTTTTGATGTCGTCCACGGTTTTGATGTCATCCGGTGTGAGGCCCTTTTCCTCCATCAGATGACGGTAATATGGAACATTATCCCAGACATGGTGGATTTGTTTGACAAGTTTCTCATTCTGGATTTCCAGGATTTTCTCTCTGGGTGCCGTTTCAATTTCCGGCTGGTAATATCTCTTCATAAGCGTTCACTCCTTTGTGATGTTGCAAAACTGTGTAGAGCGCATTAAGCCTTAAGGTATTAGTCAGCGATGGGTATCGGTCTGTGATCGCCGTTACCCATTTCTGCGGCGCCTTCGGCTTGCAGTAATGGACGGCTGTAGCATGGGAAGCGTTACGCAAATCGGAGATTTAGACGCATCCTCAACCGATGGAGCGGAACTATCAAGAAAGCCAGATAGTTTCCAGAAAAAAACCACCGCCTTTTTTCATCTCAAAAGGCGGTGGATTCAAAGCGCTCTGTGCGTCTGATTAATCCATCGCTGACTTGGTAAAGAAGAAGATAGCTGCGAATGATTTCATTGCTGAAATCTCCTTTCTGAAAAACGGATCTCATTACCGTTGCAATGACTATATGCCCGGAAGGGGAAGGTTGTCAACAGGCTCTTTTGTATTGTTGATGTTTTTACAATGGGTTGGTTGACATAAAATGGCACGAATGATATATTCTCACTGTCGCCGGCCTACCGGCCGGCAGTGTATAGCAGGAGGAAAAAAATGGCTGAGAATTATGTATTGTTTACAGATTCCGCTTGTGATATTCATCCGGACAAACTGGCGGAATGGAATGTAAAGATGCTTCCGCTGGCGTTCCTGTTTACAGATACAAACGTGGAACAGAAAGATCACGACGAACCGATCGGCGAGTTCTACAAGTCCATGCGCGCGGGACGGGTTGCCAAGACCTCCTGCGTCAATGAAGATGCGTTTGAAAACGCGTTCACTGAGATCCTTGAAGCTGGTCAGGATATCCTGTACCTGGGGTTGTCCGGCGGACTGAGCGTGACCCCTGACAATGCCAAGAAGGTTGCAGAAAGACTGGCAAAAAAGTATCCTGACAGGAAAATCGAAGCGATCGATTCTCTGTCCGCTTCCGCCGGCGAAGGCCTGTTTGTGTATCTGGCCGTGAAGAACCGGGACGCAGGTATGACGCTGGAAGAAAACGCGGAAGCGCTCCGGAAGGAGATTCCCCATGTGTGCCACTGGTTTACGGTGGAAGACCTGGTATACCTGAAGCGCGGCGGACGGGTCAGCGCAGCCACAGCTCTGCTGGGTACGGCACTGAATGTGAAGCCGGTGCTGCATGTGGACAATGAAGGCCACCTGATCAAGATGACCCAGGTGCACGGACGGAAAAAGTCCATCAAGACGCTGGCAGAGAAACTGGGCCAGACGATCCGGCCGGATTCCCCGATCTTCATTTCCAATGCTGACTGCCTGGAAGACGCAGAGATGCTGAAGGATATCATTAAGAACGAATGCGGCATGGATGTGACGCTGATTACCAGCATTGGTTCTGTAATCGGCGCCCACGCCGGTCCCGGAACCCTGGCACTGTTCTTTATGGGAAGCGAACGATAATAACAAACAACCTTCGGAATTATTCCGAAGGTTGTTTTAATGAATACTGAAAACTTAAGACTTTGTGATCGCCGTATTCCATTCCTGCGGCGCTTATGGCTTGCAGAAATGGACGGCTGTAACATGGCAGTTGTTACCCAAATCAAGATTTGGACAACTGCTCAATAACTTAAAAATAATATAGTTATTCTGCTTTTGAATGGAGAAATAACCCCTGGTAAATTGCGAAATACGATATTTACCGGGGACTTTCTTTCTGCTATTCTCTTTTCAGCCGGTAAACAGGACCGGCATTAAGCCCCGAAGAGGGGCATGAAAGGAACGAGAAACGATGAAAAAGGGACTGATTATTCTGATTGCCGCCATTGTGCTGGTGCTGCTGGTGGCGACAACGTGCACCGCGACGGTGCAGACGGGGTATACCGGTATTGTGACGACCTTCGGCAAGGTTGAAGACGTTACGCTGGAGGCGGGACTGCACTTCAAGAGCCCCTTCCAGAGAATTATTCCCATGGATAACCGTGAGCAGAAGAGCACCTTCAACACGGAAGCGTTCTCCAGTGACATCCAGCAGGTGCAGATTACCGGATCCATCAACTATGCGATCAACAAGAGCACGGCGATGAACCTGTTCAAGGAAGTCGGTACAGACTACTTCAACAAGCTGGTTTATCCCCGGATGCTGGAGATTACCAAGGGCGTGTTCAGCAAATACACCGCCGAGAACCTGGTGGCAAACCGCCAGAAGCTGAGCGAATCCATCCGTGAAGGCCTGGACAATGAACTGGATGAATACGGCATCAACGTGATCAGCGTGAGCATCGAGAACCTGGACTTCACCGACGCCTTTACCGATGCCGTTGAAGCCAAGCAGGTGGCTGCCCAGAAGAAGCTGCAGGCTGAAATTGAGCAGAACCAGATGACCATGGAAACCCAGCAGCAGGCAGAGCGGAAACGCATCAATGCTGAAGCGGAAGCCAATGTGGCGAAGATCAACGCGGACGCAGACGCTTATGCCCTGCAGGTGCGCAGCGAAGCCGAAGCTGAAGCAAACAAGAAGATTGCTGAATCCCTGACGGAAAACCTGATCCGCTTCAACGAGATCAAGAGCTGGGACGGCAAACTGCCCACCTATATGGCCGGACAGGGTGGAACCACAGTGCCGATCCTGAACATGGGCGGAACAGAAGCTGCTCAGTAATATACCCCAAAGAAACAGCGGGGAGCCGGAAGGCTCCCCGCTTTGTTTGCAATCAGGCATTATCAGTCAGTCAGGTGAGTGAAGCCGTCGCCGATGGCCTCGTGGGCTTCCACAATGATGACAAAGGCTTTCTCGTCTTCTTCCCGCAGGATCCGCTTGAGGGCCATGATCTCACTGCGGCCGATGACACACAGGAGGGTGGGACGCTCGGCACCGGTATAGGCGCCGCGGGCTGTCAGCTGGGTAACGCCGCGATCCATATCCCGCATGATCCGGTCGGAGATTTCCTGCCAGCGGGAGGAAATGATGAAGCAGGCTTTGTTGGAAGAGAAGCCGATGATGATGGTATCCATAATCCTTGCGGACAGGAAAATGCAGATCAGGGAATAAAGCGCTTCCGTTGCGCCGATCAGGAAACCGGCAGAGACGACAACGGCGAAATCTATTGCGAAAAGGAAAGAACCGGTGGAGATAAACTGGAAGCGTTTATTGACCATCCGGGCTACCATATCCGATCCGCCGGTGGTGGCACCGCCGCGCATGATCAGGCCCAGGCCGGCACCCAGCATGACGCCGCCGTAAAGCGCGCCAAGCAGCGGATCGGTCGTCATGGGCTGCAGGGGAAGGACGTCGATGAACAGCGTGAAGAACAGGGTGGCGACCAGGCTGCGGAAGGCAAAGATCCGGCCCATGGCCTTGTAGCTGATCAGGAAGAGCGGAACGTTCAGGATTAAGGTTACGGTACCGACCGGCCATTGAAACAGGTGATTCAGGATGGTGGCGATACCGGTGATGCCGCCGGGAGCGATTTTGTTGGGCGTCATGAACAGGGGATAGGCCGCACCGCCGATCAGCGCACCAAGAATAATCTGTGCATA
Source organism: Clostridiales bacterium FE2011 (assembly GCA_017569305.1). Lineage (NCBI taxonomy): Bacteria > Bacillati > Bacillota > Clostridia > Eubacteriales > Clostridiales bacterium FE2011. The sequence continues at coordinate 2,803,645 of CP069418.1, forward strand.
AGAAAAGAAACGCTCCGCGGCTGCAGGTCTTTTACTGATAGCGGAACGCAGAGATTTAACCATGAGAGAACACCCCTTCCGGGCCATTGAGGCTGCCTGAAATACAAAATAAATACAAAGCAACTTTATCATATCAGGCAGCTGCAGGCAAGAGCTTGTGTATATGTTCCGTGAAGAATATAATTCAAATAAGAATGCGCAAGCTCTTGCACAATTCACAATTCATAATTCATAATCAAGATGGCTGTTGAGTGAATGAGTTTAGAGTTTAGAGTGAAGAGTGAACTGCGATCGCCGTTACCAAAGTACTGATGGTACTTTGACGGCTGTAGCATGGCAGCTGTTACCCAAATCAAAGATTTGGACAGCTGCTCAACTGAAGAGTGTAGAGTTATAAATATCGGAGGAAAGGTATGAGCAGGGTAAAGATCATCGGAGACAGAAACGGGCGAGTCTGGCCGCTGGTGCTCCGTGACGCGGCGGAAAACCGAAAAGCCGGACGAAGGCTGATTCTGTATGTGCCCGAGCAGTATACCCTGCAGGCGGAGAGGGATATCATTACCGGACTGAAACTGCCGGGACTGCTGGACATCCAGGTAATCAGTCCGCGAAAACTGAAGCAGCAGGTCAAAGAACAGACGGGCACGGGAACAAGACGCCCGCTGAATGAAATGGGCCGGGCAATGGCGGTTCACCGGGTGATGACAGAGCAGGAAGAAAACCTGGCATATTACCGGAACATGACGGAGTTGTCCGGCGCGGTGAGCCGCGTCAGCGGGGCGCTGGATGAATTGCGGGAAAGCGACATTACGCCGGAGGAACTGGAAGATTATGCAGCAGGCACGGGAACCGGCGCGGAACGGGCCAAACTCAATGACCTGAAAATCCTCTGGGATGGATATGAGACACTGATCTCAGAACAGTTTGATGAAGAAAAAGCCATCTGGACCGATGCTGTAAGCCGGCTGGAAAACAGCGGATTATGGAACGGCGCAGACGTGGCAGTATATGGTTTTGACGCGATCCGGCCGGACCTGAGGGAGCTGATTGCCCACCTGTGCAACAAGGTGAACAGCCTGTCGGTTTACCTGATCATGGATGAAAAGCAGGCTCCGGACGGGCGGATCTTTACACAGCAGCATGAAAGCACAGACCAGCTGATCAAAGCCCTGGAGGAAGTCAGGACCCTTACCGAGGAAGTTTATCCGCACAGCATACGGGAAGGCTGCGCACCGGCCCTGCAGTTCCTGGACCGGAATCTGTTTGCACTGAATCCGGAAACCTGGACGGGAAATACAGAAGGCGTGCTGAAATTGTATGCCGGAAGCTCTCCGTGGGATGAGGCGGAAGCTGTCGCGGCTACATTGCGGGAATGGCATGAGGAAGGTATCCCCTGGAACCGGATGGCGATTGCCCTTCCACCTGGAGCTGGCTCGGAAGGCATCCTGAGAGCGAACTTGAAGATCAGCGGTATACCCTTTGTATGGCAGCAAAAGGATAAAGCAGTGAACCATCCCGTATGCCGTATGCTGCTCAGCACGCTGTCCATCCTGAGCGACGGCTACCGCACAGACAAGGTTATTACAGTGGCACGGAGCGGCTTCTGCACGCTGACGGAAGCGGAAGGCCTGTGCCTGGAAGATTATGCCCGGGCGCACGGCATTGAAGGACGAAGATGGCAGCGGCCCTTTACAGGCGGGGAGAACGCGGAGGAAGCAGAACAGCTCCGGCAGCGGCTGCTGCAGCCTGTGGAGGAACTGCGCACGAACCTGAAGGAGGCCAGGAACGCGGCGGCGTCCGCGGAGGCGCTGGTCGGGTTCCTGGAAGCGGAAAACGTATGGAACAGGCTGCAGGAAGAGGAAGAAATGCTCCTGCAGCATGAAATGTACAGGGAAGCGATTATCAACCGGCAGATCTGGAAGCTGCTGATGGAGCTTCTGGATCAGCTTGGTACGCTTCTGGGCGCGCGGCGCGCGGCGATCCGGGACCTGCGGTATATGCTGGAAAGCGCGCTGAATCCGGTGTCGCTTGCGGCACTGCCTGAACAGGAAGACGGTGTAATCATCGGCGAGACAGGACATCTGCTGGCCGGAGATATCCAGGCACTGATTCTTCCGCAGGCGCAGGACGGCATGCTGACAGCGCCGGAGAGCGGCTGGCTGACGGATGCCGAACGGAAAAAGATGGAGGAAGCCACCGGAAAAACGATCGGTATCAGCCGGGAAGCCGGGTGCCTGATCCGGAAATATGACTTTTACCGTACCCTGACGCTGCCGCGGGAAAAGCTGATGATTAGCTGGAGCCTGCGCTCAGAGGAAGGCGGCGCGCTGCAGCCGGACGGACTGATTGCCCAGATCAGGGAACTGTATCCGAATATCCACGAAGAAGGCGGAATGCTGGGCCAGGAGAACCGGAAAGATCCCGCGACGCCACGGGAAGCGTTGGAGGGCGTGGGGGACTGGCTGACAGAACTGAAGGACGGCATGATACCGGAAATACCGCCGGCATGGAGAACCGCGCTGGTTCAGCTGCTGCACAACGGAACATACGGAAAGGCGGCGCGCCGGCTCCTGGAGGAAATGCTGCCACAGGAAGAAGAACAAAAGCTGGAGAAGGATACGGCCAGGAAGCTGTTCATGACAGACAGGCTGTCCATCAGCCGGTTGGAGCAGTTTGCTTCCTGTCCGTACAGGCATTTTATCGATTACGGCCTGCGACCGGTGAAACAGGAAGAATTCACCTACGAGAGCAACGACGCGGGAACTTTCTTTCACGAGGCGCTGGACCGGTATATGAAGCAGGTCGGCGCTGAAAAGGACTGGCCGTATTTCACGGCGGAACGGGTCGACAACGTCATGGACACTATCCTGACGGAGCTCACAGAGGAGTGGAAGGAGACGCCGCTTCGGGAAGACGCCATGGGAGAGTGGACGGGCGAGGGCTACCTGCGCCGTGTCCGCCGGGCGGCGCAGGTACTGACACGGTTTGCCGCCAACAGCGAATTCCGGACGATTGCGACGGAGCAGCCCTTCGGTGAAGGTGAGGGCCTTCCGCCGGTGATCATCACGCTGGCGGACGGAAGCAAAACGGCGATCCGGGGACAGATTGACCGGATTGACACCTATGAGAACGGCGAAGGCGTCTGGCTGCGGGTGGTGGACAACAAGAGCAGGGGAAAGAAGCCGGATCCCGCAAAAATGGAAACCGGAGAACAGCTGCAGCTGATGATTTACCTGAAGGCTGCGGCTGACAGCATGCCGGGTACCCGGCCGGCCGGAGCCATGTTCTTCCCCATTGAGGATAAAGAAGTATCGACGGAAGATGACAATCCGGAAAAGATTGAGAACGACAGGATCAGCGAAGTCCGTATGAAGGGCCTGATTACGGCGGAGGAAGACCTGATCCGGGCGATGGACCGGGACGTGCATCCGTTCTCTGTGGACAAGGTGTTCAACAAGGATGGAACCATCAGCAAATCTGCATCCTGGGCTGTGGAAGAAAAGACGCTCAGCGGACTGATGGACGCGGCGGTTGAAAAAGCGGGAGAACTCTGTGGGCGGATGCGCGACGGAGACATCGCCGCAATGCCCGGTGAAGATTCCCTTGGCCCGGTGTGCCGGTACTGTGATTACAAAGCAATCTGCCGCAACGGCGGCAGGGAAACACGCAAGCTGAACACCGGGATAACTTATCAGGATATCGCCGGGAAAAACACGTTGCGCTAAACCCAAAAGTAGCGTATAATGCTCTCAGAGAAAACCCCATAAAAGGAGGCTGGTTCCCATGATACAGGTAATTGCAGGCAAAAAGGGCTCCGGAAAAACGAAGCGGCTGATTGACCTGACCAATACCACTGCCCGCGACGCGGTACACGACGTCATTTTCCTGGATGATGACAATCGCTACATGTTCGACGTGGACCACAAGGTTCGTTTCATCAACGCCGAAGATTATCATATTCACAGCACCGATATGTTTATCGGCTTTCTGTGCGGAATCCTTTCATCCAACTTCGACGTCGGCACCATCTTTATTGACGCTTTCCTGAAGCTGAGCCATACTGAGCTGGCTGATACGGAGCCGATTGTGAAGGTGCTGGTTGAACTGGGTGCAAAGCATGATGTTGATTTTGTGCTGAGTCTGAGCGCCGATCCGGAAGATATCCCGGTGTTCTTCAGACAGTATCTGATCTGATTTCACAAGCGAACACGGAAGAGGCGGCGGCATTTCCCGGCGCCTCTTTTTTCCAGAACGGAAACCTATTAAAGAACCGGAGTGTGATTCATTCGTGTCTTTCTTCTCCACCCGCGGTGAAAGCTGTGTTACGGCCAGCCAGGCGATCCTGCATGGTCTGGCACCGGACGGAGGCCTGTACGTCCCCGCTATGTTCCCGTCTGTTCCGATGAACAGAATCTCCTCCTTCTGCGAAATGGATTATGCCGCACGCGCGGTTGCCATCCTGAAGCGGTACCTGGAGGACTTCAATATTCCGGAAATTGAGGAAGCGGTGCGCGCAGCCTATAACACGGAACGCTTTGATACACCGGAAATTGCCCCGGTGAAACAGATTGATGACGCCACCTGGGTGCTGGAACTTTTCCACGGACCGACGCTGGCATTCAAGGACATGGCGCTCCAGCTGCTTCCGCACCTGACCCGCCTTGCCGCTGTGAAGAACGGTGAAACGCGGGAAATCAGCATTCTGGTTGCCACCAGCGGCGACACAGGTAAAGCGGCGCTTGAAGGTTTCCGTGACGTGCCCGGTACAAGCTGTACTGTGTTCTATCCGCAGGAAGGCGTGAGCGACGTACAGAAGCTGCAGATGGTTACTACCGGAGGAAACAACACGCATGTTATCGCGGTCAAGGGCAACTTCGACGATGCCCAGACCGGTGTGAAGGAACTTTTCTCCTCTCCTGAGTTTGTTAAACAGATGGAAGAGCGGGGCAAGATCCTGTCTTCCGCCAACTCCATTAACTTTGGACGTCTTGCTCCGCAGATTGTGTATTACTTCTCCGCTTACGCGGACCTGGTCAACAAACATGCCATCGCGCCGGGAGATTCCGTGAATTTCTGCGTTCCGACCGGAAACTTCGGCGACATCCTGGCTGGCTACTATGCCCGGAACATGGGACTGCCGGTGAACAAGCTGATCTGCGCCAGCAACCGGAACAACGTGCTGACGGACTTCTTCAACAGCGGCATCTATTCCACACACCGTACGTTCTTCAAGACATTGAGCCCCAGCATGGACATTCTCGTTTCCTCAAACCTGGAACGGCTGCTGTATGAAGCCGCCGACCGGGACGGCACGCTGATCAGAAGGTGGATGGAGCAGCTGAAGGAAAGCGGAAGCTATTCCATTGGCGAGCAGCGCAGGGACTGGATGGCAGACGTGTTCTGGGGAGACTGCGCGGACAACAAGGATACGCTGATCGAGATCGGAAAGCGGTTCCTTGAGGATCATTACCTGATGGATCCGCATACGGCTGTGGGCGGCCATGTGCTCCGCCAGTACCGGCTGAAGACAAATGACGCCACACCGACCGTGCTCCTGTCTACGGCAAGCCCCTACAAGTTCGCGGCGGACGTGCTGCGCGGAATTGCCGGAGCGGATGCCGTGGAAGGCAAGGACGCCTTTGCCTGCAGCGAAGAGCTGGAAAAGCTGACAGGCGTTCCGATGCCTGCACAGGTGAAAGCGCTGAAGGATCTGCCTGTACGCCATACGGCAGAGTGCGAACGCGACGCCATGGGAGAAGCGGTGCTTAAAGCGTTTACGCTTTAAAAAAATGGTGCAGTATCAGCACCATCTTTTCAATGAAAACTTTGCGATCGCCGTATTCCATTTCTGCATCGCCTATGGTTCGCAGAAATGGACGGCTGTAGCATGGCAGTTGTTACCCAAATCAAAGATTTGGACAACTGCTCAATAACTTAAAACTTAAAAATGGTGGAGAGAACAGCTTCCGAATGGAAGCTGTTCTTTTGATTTGATGGAGCCATCACGCGGATGGCTCTTAGTAAGGGATCCTTCGACTGTGCTCAGGATGACAAAAAAGCCTGTATAAAATGAATACAGGCTTTTTTGTCAGTTTTTTCTTTTCAAACGGCTTTGTATATGATAAAATGTCCTGTGGATGTGCCCACATAAGGGTTATATCCGGAAAGGCGTGATCTTTTTGACCGCATCGGAGCGGCTGATTAATCATCTCCGCCTCAGCGCAAAAACAGCTGTCGCGGTGCATGATCCATCCAATATGTTTTATCTGACCGAAGGGTATACGGGCGAAGGCCTGGTATATATCTCCGAGGCAAGCAGAGTAATCATTACAGACTTCCGCTATACAGAACAGGCGGAAAGACAGGCACCGGACTTCCGGGTGGAAATGATCGGGAAGGGCCGGAACCACGACAAGATCCTTGCGGAACTGGTCAAGGCGGAAGAAATTACCGAACTGCGGGTGGAAACGAATTACCTGTCTGTTGACGACTTTGAGGCGCTGCGCGGCGCGGTGGGAGAAGAAGTCTCCTGTGTGCCGCTGAACAAAGCACCCCAGCTGCTGAGACAGGTGAAAACTCCGGCCGAAATCGTGGCGATCCGCAAGGCCTGCGATATCACATCCGAAGCATTTAACGCGATCCTTCCGAAGATCCAGCCCGGCATGACCGAAAAGGAACTTCAGATTGAACTGGACTTCACGATGCTCCGTCTGGGAGCGGACGAATTCGCTTTCGACACCATCATCGCCTCCGGGGAGAATGGCAGTCTCTGCCACGCAATCCCGGGAAGCCGGACGCTGAAGAATGGTGATATGATCACCATGGACTTCGGCGCGAAGGTGGGCGGCTACTGCAGCGATATGACCCGTACGGTGGCGCTTGGACAGCCGTCAGACGAGATGCGCAAGGTCTACGAGACCGTGTTGAGGGCCCAGTCAATGTGCGAAGACGCGCTCATGGCTGGAAAGACCTGCTCGGATATCGACAAGCTGGCCCGCGATTACATCGATGCCCGCGGATACGCGGGGCGGTTCGGACACGGATTGGGACATTCCGTTGGCATCGACATCCATGAGGATCCCCGGTTAAGTCCGAACTGTAACGACATCCTGAAAGCCGGAATCGTAATCACCGTGGAACCCGGCATTTACCTGCCCGGTGTGGGCGGCGTAAGGATTGAGAACACCTGCCTGGTGAAGGAAAACGGCTGTGCACCGCTGACAACGGCGGATAAGCAGCTTATCATCCTGTAAATACAGAGTCCATCCCAGAACGAATGAACGGAGGAATGAAAAAATGATTACCGCTGGCGATTTCAAAAAGGGCATTACGATTGAATGGGACGGTGGCGTATGGAATATCGTTGATTTCCAGCACGTGAAGCCCGGCAAGGGAGCGGCTTTCGTCCGCACCAAGATCAAGAACGTGATGACCGGCGCTGTGGTTGAGCGCAGCTTCAACCCGACGGACAAAATGCCCAAGGCCATCATCGAAACCAAGGAAATGCAGTACGTCTACAATGACGGCGATCTGTACTACTTCATGGACGTGGAAACCTATGAACAGCTGCCGCTGAGCAAGGACCAGGTCGAAGACGCGATCCCCTTCGTGAAGGAAGGCACCAATGTGACCGTTCGCTTCTTCAAGGGCAGCGCCTTCTCCGTGGAAGCGCCGAACTTTGTTGTGCTGGAAGTAACCGATACCGAACCCGGCTTCGCCGGCGATACCGCCTCCAACACCTACAAGCCCGCTACGCTGGAGACCGGCTTCAGCCTGCAGGTGCCGCTGTTCATCAACACCGGCGACAAGATCCAGATCGACACCCGCAGCGGCGAGTACCTCAAGCGCGCCTGATCGGCGAACTGTGACGACCGCATACGGACCGGGAGGAACGGAAATGAGCAGACTGACTGACAGGATCAGTTATCTTCAGGGACTGGCGGAAGGCATGAAGCTGAATCCGGACAAGGATTCCCACAAGCTGATTCTCGGCATTCTGGAAGTGCTGGGTGAAGTTGGAGAATCCTTTGAAGCCCTGGCAGAATCCCACGGAGAACTGAGTGACTACGTGGAGAGCATCGACGAGGATCTGGCTGATCTGGAAGCGGATCTTTATGACGATGAGGACGAAGAACTGGCAGAAGAGGACGAGGATCAGGCTTTTGAGGGCGTGATCGAGTATGAATGCCCTCACTGCGGTGCTTCTGTCGAGATTGATCCGGACGAAGTGGACTTTGACGAGGACGCCCTTTGCCCCCAGTGCGGCAAGGAGCTTTTCCCCGAACTGCCGGAGGAAGAGACCGACGGAGAAACGGAAGAGGAATAATCCCGCTTCTGTGATCCGGAATCAGCACGGGCGAAGGGAGACCCTGCACAGAGCCTCCTGCGATGATTTACCGGAATTGTTTTTATGGGCTGCCTGAAGGCAGCCCTTCTTTTATAGGAGAAGACAGATGAACGGAGACGAGATCAGGATCGCGGTGATTTCCGATACACACGGACTGCTGCGCAGATGCGTGACGGCTGAAGTGCAGGACTGCGACTGCATCCTGCATGCCGGGGATATCATCCGGGAAAGTGACCTGGACGAGCTGGCAGTATACGGAAACCTGTATGCTGTCCGGGGCAATAACGATATATGGATGCCGGGAGTCTGCGACCTGGCCGGCGTTCTCCGCTTTCAGATCGGCGGGGTTGTTTTCTGCATGGTTCATGACCGCAGGGACGTTCCGCGGGATCTGCAGGGCGTGAACGCTGTAATCTACGGGCATTCCCACCGCTACAGTGAAGAATGGACTGACGGGCGGCTGTGGCTGAATCCGGGCAGCTGCGGCAGGGCGCGCTTCGGCAGCGACGTGACCATGGCCAAGATTATCCTGCGGGGCGGAAAGATCCACAGCGTGAAAAAAATAGAGTTTACAAACGCGGATGAGTAAGGCCGGAACAGGCAGGATATTGATCCTGTGCAGGAGAATGGTGTATACTTTTTGCCGAAAGAAGGGAAACAGATGACCAGAGGAAAACCGGCCTGGCGGCCGAAGAAGAAACGGCAGTCCGTCAGTATCGGCCGGATTATGGCTTTCACATTTCTGGGGATTATCCTGATCGGCACAATACTGCTGACCCTGCCGGTATCATCCCGGGACGGACAGAGCGCAGGCATTATGACCGCGCTGTTTACCGCCACATCAGCCACCTGCGTTACAGGCCTGGTACTGGCGGATACCTGGACCCAGTGGAGCAATTTCGGCCAGGTAGTCATCCTGATGATGATCGAAGTCGGCGGACTCGGATTCATGTCCGCGGCTTCGCTGGCTTATTTCAGCCTGAGACGGAAGATCTCCATCCAGCAGCAGCTGGTGATGGCTGAAGCGATCGGATCGAACATGAACGACGTTGTGGAGCATCAGAAGCGGCTGCTGATCCGTGCCTTTACGGTTGAAGGCATCGGCGCTGTGATTCTCACCGCGCGTTTTCTGACAGAATATTCTTTCCCGCTGGCGCTGAAGCTGGGTATATTCCATTCCGTTTCGGCATTCTGCAACGCGGGATTCGACGTACTGGGTTTTATTAAACCCGGGGCGAGCCTGATTGTTTACCAGACGGATCCGGTGATTTGCCTGACGCTGAGCACGCTGGTCATCCTCGGCGGACTTGGTTTCCTGGTGTGGGATGAGATCCTGCGGGAAAGAAGTCCGAAAAGGTGGAGCGTATACACCAAACTGGTGATGATTACCACCGGCATCCTGCTCCTTAGCGGCATGGTGCTTTTCTGCCTGATTGAATGGCGTAATCCTTCCACACTGGGACCGCTTTCAGCACCGAAAAAGATCCTGGCTGCCTTCTTCCAGTCAATGACCCTGCGTACCGCGGGCTTTGCGGGAGTGGACCAGGGAATGCTGACATCCGCGGGCAAAGCAGTTTCAATTTTCCTGATGCTGATCGGCGGTTCCTCCGGATCCACGGCAGGCGGTCTGAAGACGGTAACGTTTGTGGTGCTGCTGATGTTCCTGTGGAACCGGATGCGCGGACGTCATACGGTGAGCGTCTTCAGCCGGACCATTTCCGACGATCACGTGCTCAACGCCATTACCATCTTCATGCTGATGGTGCTCCTGGCGTTTGCCGGCGCGACGGTGATCTGCGCCACCTCTCCGGTGGGCTTTGCAGACAGCCTGTACGAAACGGTATCAGCGATCGGCACAGTAGGCCTGACAGCCGGAGCAACGCCGAGGCTGAGCACGGTCTCCAAATGTATGATTATCGTGTTTATGTACTTCGGAAGGGTGGGCCTGCTGACCCTCAGCTTCGGTTTCCTGAAGAAGAAACCTTCCGGAGAAAAGTATAAGTATGCGAATACCGATCTGCTGATCGGATAACAGGAGGTTGCGTCCTATGAAATCCTATGTTGTGATCGGCCTGGGCCGCTTCGGAACGGAGCTGGCGACCCGTCTTTATGCCCGAGGCGAAGAAGTGATGGTTATTGATACAAACGATCAGCTGATCGACAAGATTGCCGACAAGGTAACGCGGGCGGTTGCAGCAGATGCGCGCGACCTGGACGTGCTGACGAAGCTGGGCGTTGAGAACTTTGAACACGCGGTGGTAGCCGTAGGTTCCGACCTGGCGTCCTCGGCTCTGATTACCATGAACCTGAAGAGCCTGAACGTGCCCTACATCCTGTGCAAGGCGCATGATGATACTTACCGGGAAATCCTGGAAAGACTGGGTGCTGACAAGGTAATCATTCCGGAACGGGAAGTAGCGGACAAACTGGCGCTGGGGATGACCCAGGCCGGTGTTATGGAATACATTGAGCTGTCCCAGGAGTTCGGCATTGTGGAAATGGAGCCGATTGCCGAATGGGTAGGGAAGACCATCCGGGAGCTGGAGCTGCGTACCCGGTACGGAGTGAACGTGATTGCCGTCCGGGGCGAAGGAGACGCGATCAAGATCCCGCCGGACATTGACACCCCCATCCCCGAGGATGTGGTCATGGTAATGCTCGGCAAATATGAAATGTTTGAAAGCCTGAAGAAGAAATAATGAAGGCTGCAACCAAGGAGGAAACAATGGCGAAACCGGTCCTGTGGATTGTGATACCCTGCTACAACGAGGAACAGGTATTACCCATTACCGCCCCTATGTTCCTGAAGAAGATTCAGGAGCTGACGGAGGCCGGGAAAATCAGCGAAAACAGCCGTATCCTGTTTGTAAACGACGGATCAGCGGATAAAACCTGGGAAATTATCGGGGACCTGGCTGCACAGGATGAACACTATATCGGTATCTGCCAGAGTCGGAACCGGGGACACCAGAACGCGGTGCTTGCCGGACTGATGGAGGCAAAGGATAGGTGTGATATCACCATTTCCATCGATTGTGACGGACAGGATGATATCAACGCCATGGACCGCATGGTAGATGAATACCTGAACGGCGCGGAGATCGTCTACGGCGTACGCGCAAAACGGGACAAGGATTCCTTTTTCAAACGGTTTACGGCAGAAGGCTTCTATAAGTTCATGAAATTCCTGGGAGCCGAGGTGGTGTTCAATCACGCGGATTACCGGCTGATTTCCGCCCGGGTGCTGCAACACCTGGCCGACTTTGAAGAAGTCAATATCTTCCTGCGGGGTATGGTGCCGCTGGTGGGCTTCAAGAGCGCTACAGTTACCTATGACCGCGCGGAACGCCTGGCGGGAAAGAGCCATTATCCGCTGCGGAAAATGCTGGCGCTTGCCTTTAACGGCATCACCAGCCTGTCTGTAAAACCCATCAGCCTGATCACTTCTTTCGGGATCGGATTCAGCCTGGTAGGCCTGGTACTGATGATCTGGGCCGTGGTGCGGGCAATCATGGGTCAGACAGTCGTCGGCTGGGCTTCCACCATCTGTATCATCTGCCTGCTGGGCGGTATCCAGCTGATCAGCATCGGAATCCTGGGCCAGTATATCGGCAAGACGTATCTGGAGACCAAACACCGTCCCCGGTATATCATCTCCGCCAGGACCTGGGAAAAAGAGGAAAGAAAATACATGGAAGACAATAACTCCTGACCGGAAAGACAAAAGTTGCAAACCGCTGAAAACGTTGATTTTATTGGAATCGTTACCATTTTTTGCACTCTTTAAAAACAAGATAAATACAATGTAAGCCGGATAAAGTCATAAGCAGACTTTCCGGTTTCTTTTTTTTCATCCCGGTGCAAAAAGTCGGTTTCCGACTTGCTTTTTTGATGTGAGAGACCTATAATCAAATCTGTAGAAGTATGTACATGTAAGGGGATTCAGTTCACTTTGCATGGAAATAATTGGATGAATCGTTTATAAACAGAAAACCGAAGGTATAACCAGAGGGGAGAATCACTCATGAAAAAGCACCTTCAGCGCCTCTTGTCTTTGCTGTGTGTTCTTGCGCTCGTATTGAGCTGTGTTTACGCTCTGGCGGAAGACGTGCAGTATGAAGACCGTGTCATTACAGCCAAATGGATGGACGGGGATAATTATGACGGCATTCGTCCTGCTTCTGTTGATGCGTTCCTGGCCGGACAGAAGGCAACGCTGAACGAAGAGAACGGCTGGACCGGAGTGGTTTCCGTACCCGTTGGTACCGGTAATGACTGGACCTGCGATGAGGTTGACGGGTATACCGCAACCCTGAGCAAGGACGCTGTTTCCGTGCTGACCTTCAACCGCCCTGTGGCTCCCACCATTTCTGTGTCCGGTACAGTGGCATGGGATGATTCCGAAAACGCCGGCAAGATCCGGCCTGAATCCGTACAGCTGATGCTGCTGGCTGACGGAGAAGCCTACGGTGAACCGCTGACCGCGAAGAACCCCGGCTGGAAAGTGACCTGGAATGATCTTCCGGCCTTCAAACCCAATGCCGATACCAGAATTGAATATACGGTGAAACAGCTTCAGACGCCCGACGGATATACTGCCACTGCCTCCGGACTGGAAGTCACCAATACGCTCCAGACCGGCGCGCTGAACCTGACAGCTGCCGTTTCCGGCGCACCGGAAGGCGCGGATCTTTCGGCACTGACCCTGACAGTGGACGGCCCGGATCCTTCCATGCCCAAGACGCTTACCTGGGCGCAGATCTCCGGCGGTTCCTTCAGCTTCGGCAATGTGCTGCCCGGCGCCTACCTGGTCCGCGGTACCAACGCCGACACACTGGTGGAAGGCTATACCATGGATACGGCAAACAGCAAGGTATCCGACGCCGTGATGGTCAAGGCCGGAGAAACCGCAACCCTGACATACAAATACGCCTATAAGCTTCCCGAAGCGATTGAAGCCGAGGAAGATTATGATCCGATGGCCAACATCGGCGCCCTGAGTTTTGAAATCCTGGGACCGGATGACCGGATGCCCATGACAATCACATACAGCCAGTTTACGAACGGCCAGTATGAACTGGGCGACCTGGTTCCCGGTGTCTATACAGTGGTGGAACGGAACGCGGAAACACTGGTGAAGTACTACACCCTGACCGGTGCCAGCGTGACCGGCATGAAGCTGGAGGTTACCCCGGACGGAACGGCAACCGCCAAACTGTTCAACCAGTATGTACCCGCGCCGACGCCTGAACCCGACGCCGAGTTTGTGGATATTCCGGTTACCAAGACCTGGAACGACAATAACAACAAGGACGGCAACCGCCCTGACGCGATTACGGTGCGCCTGTTCGCGGACGGCGTGGAAGTGGACAGTCACATCCTGACCGCCGGTGAGAACTGGGCTTTCACCTTTGTTGAAAAGCCCCGTTACCAGGAAGACAACAAGACCGAAATTGTCTATACGATCAATGAAGACGCCGTGCCCATGTATGCCGCGGAGATCAATGGCTACAACATCGTCAACCAGTATCGCCCTGAAGTGACGAGCATTTCCGTCACCAAGATCTGGGTGGACAAGGATAACGCTGCCGGTATCCGGCCGGGCAGCATTGCGATGACCCTCTCTGACGGCCAGAAGGTGGTCAAGGTGGTTGTCCTGGATGCGACGAACGGATGGACCGCGACAGTCAATGACCTTCCCACCGTTGTGAACGGCCAGCCTGCCAAGTACGGCTGGAAGGAACAGGAAGTCATCGGATATACCCTGAGCGGTGTTAAGGAAGAGGGCAACGCAATGACCTTCACCAACACCATCTGGGAGAGACCGGATAAGCCGACGGAAGGCAAGACCCCGAAGACCACAGGTGAAACCTGGTATTTCTTTGAAGAGTATGATACGCCTCTGGGTGTGGAAGTTATCATCAACCACGTCGGAGATTGTTTCGATTAAAGAAGGAAGGATCTGATCACCGTGAACAAACTGCAACGAATCCTGTGCCTGCTTCTGACCGTGCTCCTGATGGCCCAGGCGCCCCTGCTGTCACTGGCAGAAGGAGAACAGGCCGAGTTTGAAGCTCCTGAGGAACTGATTGTCGGACATCCCACAATCACCAAGGGCGACTTCTTTACCGAGCTGTTCGGCAATGATACCGCTGATATCGACGTTCGTGCCCTGATCCACGGATACAACCTGGTGAACTGGGACCAGAACCAGGGTACATATGTATTCGATCCCAGCGTTGTGGAAACGATCGGACCGGTGGAGGTTGACGAAGTGGGCAACCACACCTACAAGATGATACTCTGCGACGACCTGTATTATTCCGACGGAACGCCCATCACAGCCTGGGACTATGCATTCTCCCTGCTGCTGATGATGAGCCCTGAAATCGAAGCAATCGGCGGTAAGATTTACCGTGCCGAGCATCTGCTGGGCTACGACGACTATATTGCCACCCGGAAAAAGATCATGGCCGGCGAAGAGCTGACGGACGATGACGTCCGGAGCCTGAGCGGCGTGGAAGTCCACAGCGACCATGAGATCTGGTTCCACCTGGACGGCGAATTTCTGCCTTACTTCTTCGAAACCGGTCTGCTGCTGACCGTGCCTTATCCGATCGGCGTAATCGCTCCCGGATGCAAGGTTTATGACGACGGCTTCGGCATCTATCTCGGAAACGAAGACCTGTATGTCAGCGAGCCTGTGTTCACACCCGAACTGCTGCAGAAGACCATCCTGGATCCGGAAACCGGATATAATTCCCATCCGTCCGTGGTGTCCGGCCCCTACAAGATGGTTTCCTGGGACGCCGCGACAGGCGAAGGCCACTACGAAATCAACCCCTACTTCAAGGGCGCCTGGATGCACAACAACCTGCCCGGTCCCGACTACTCCGGTCCGGCAAACTATATCCAGGTCATGGCTATCGACAATGAGACGCCCAAACTGGATGCCAACGGCGATGAGATCTGGCTGGTGAAGCCCACCATTGAGAAGATCAAGTTTGTTGTGGCTGACAATGACACCCTGATCCAGCAGCTTGCTGACGGCGAACTGCACCTGGTCAACAAGGTGACTTACGGACAGACGATCCTGGAGGGCCTGCAGAAGGGCGGAGAATTCGGTATCCGCAGCCAGCCCTATCCCCGGATCGGCCTTTCCTTCCTGACCTTTACCTATGACTGGCCTACCGTCCATGACAAGGAAGTCCGCCAGGCGATCGCCTGGTGTATGGACCGTGACCTGCTGGGCTCCCTGTACTGCGGAAGCGCTGACGGCGGTCAGTCCTTCTTCACCCGCGTGGACGGCTATTACGGCATTGAGCAGTGGGAATACAAACTGCTGAAGGGTGAAATCAGTTATCCCGTCAATTTCCTGGATCAGGTGACCCTGCCCCAGGTCCTGACAAAGGACGGCGAGGAAGAAGACCTGACCAAGAAGTATAAGAACCGCTACGTGGAAACCCAGGAAGACTATGAGAAGGCCATTGCTGCCTGGCAGGCGCTTGCCGATGAATGGAAAGACAAACTGGTAAAGTATACCGTGGATCTGTCCAAGGCGAAGAAGCTGCTGGAGAAGGCCGGCTGGACCCTGAACCGCAACGGCGACGCTTTCACCGAAGGTGTGGATGACGTACGCTGCAAGAAGATGGACGACGGCTCCCTGGTTGCCCTGGACCTGAAGCTGATGTATCCGGAAGGCAACCATATGGCGGAACTCATGCAGACCGCGGTACGTACAGACACTATCGCGGCGCCTGAAGACGTACAGCCGGACGCCGGTGTCGGAAGCTTCGTGGACAATCTTGCTGCTGTTGGCATCAAGCTGGAGCTGGTACCCGAACCGATGGAGGAACTGCTGAAGTCCTACTACCGGCAGAAGGAACGCACCACCGACATGATCTACCTCGCGACGAACTTCCACGTGATCGTGGACCCGTCCATCACCTATTCCACGGATACCACGAAGAACCACGAAATCTGGAACAACACCTATTCGGACGACGAGGAACTCTGGTATGACGCCAAGGCAATGCGCCGGACCGAGCCGGGCGACGTCTTCGAATACGTATCCAAGTGGGTTACCTTCCAGGAACGGTACAACGAAGTACTGCCCACCATCCCGATCTATTCGAACATCTACTTCGACTTCTTCAACCAGTATCTCCAGAACTACTACATCACCGGACAGGTGACGTGGTCCCAGGCAATACTCCCCGCATACTTCGCGCTGGAAAATATGGAGACACCCGCTGCGGCGACAGAAGCGGAAGGCGATTTCGAAACCTTCGAGTGATCCAAAGATCCAGACCGGGCGCTGTACACAGCGCCCGGTTTTTTGACAGGAGAAATCAACCATGCACCAGATCCTTTGCTCCACGGGGGCACTGATCGGAAGACCCAACGGCAGGGATTACCGCCTGCTGAAACAGTTTTGTCCCCAGCTGGAGTGCGACGGCTTCGAGTTCATGCTGTATACCACCTGGTATGATCAGATTGAAGCGCTGACATCCTTTCTGAAGTCAATTCAGCTGCATATTCCGGTAATGCACTGCGAAAAATCGCTTTCAGAGCATATTTCAAAAGGCGGAGACGAGGAACTGCGCGAGGCCTTCCGGCTGTTTGAAATCAACTGCGGCGTTGCGGAGACACTGGGAGCGGAAAAGATGGTTTTCCATCTATGGAACGGACTGATTTCCGATTCCCATTTTGAGAATAATCTTCGTGCTTATCCGGAACTACAGGAAAGAGCAGAGAAACATGGATTGATGCTGCTGGTTGAGAACGTAATCTGCAACGGAACCGATCCGATGACCCACTGGGTGGAACTCTATCAGCATTATCCGGAAATCCAATTTGTATTTGATACCAAGATGGCGGATTTTCACCGCCAGCTGGAGCTGCTGTATGAGCCGGAATATGACTGGCTCTGGAAAGAAAACCATATCCTGCACTACCATGTGAATGATTATGGCGGCGGCTATAAGGACTGGAGCAACCTGAAAGTCCTGCCGATGGGCAAAGGACATATCGATTTTGAACACTTTTTCCGGTTTGTCAGACAGACCGCATACAGAGGAGACTTTACGTTTGAAGCTACGGGCTTCGACCAGACAGGCACAGTGAACATCCGGAACCTGAATGAACAGTTTGCTCTGGCCAGAAGGTACCTGGATCAGGTATAATGAAGATAAAGGCAGACAAATCAATAAGCATGGAAAGCGAGGAAGAGAACATGCTCTTTGGAACACTGGAAGCCGGCGGAACCAAAATGGTTCTGTCTGTAGGGAATGAGCAGAATGAACTTCTGGAACAGGTCAGCATTCCGACTGAAGCACCGGAAAAGACTATTCCGGCGATGATTGACTGGTTCAGGGGAAAAGGAATTGTATCCCTGGGAATCGGTACCTTCGGCCCGGTTGACCTGAAGAAGGAATCTCCCACATACGGATGGATCACCAAGACGCCGAAGCCCGGCTGGAGCGATAAGCCTCTTCTGCCGCCCATGCGTGATGAACTGGGCATTCCGGCACTTATTGATACGGATGTGAATGCCGCAGCCCTGGCTGAGTGGAAGCTTGGTGCGGCCAGGGGACTGAACAGCTGCGTATACGTCACTGTCGGGACAGGGATCGGCGCGGGCTTGGTCATTGAAGGGAAACTGGTTCACGGGCTTGTACATCCGGAACTGGGGCATATGCTGCTTCGCCAGGAACCACAGGATCCGACTCCGGTCGGGTTTTGCCCGTATCACGCTGGATGCCTGGAGGGACTGGCGGCAGGTCCGGCCATTGAGAAGCGGTGGGGAAGGAAAGGGTATGAGCTTCCGGAAGATCATCCGGCATGGGATCTGGAAGCGGCCTATCTGGCCCAGATGTGCGTAAACATGATTTGTGCGTTCTCTCCGGAGAAGATTATCCTGGGCGGCGGGGTTATGCAGCAGAAACATCTGTTCCCGCTGATCCGTCAAAAGACACTGGCCCTGCTGAACGGATATGTACAGGCCAAGGAGATTCTGGAAGATATAGAGCACTTTATCGTTGAACCGGGCTTAGGGACAAAAAGTGGAGCGACAGGAGCGCTGCTTCTTGCACAACAGGCTTTCGAAGAGACCAAAATGAACGCTTAAAACAGTACAAATAGATACAGAAAAAGTGCAGAACCTATTGAAGGAACAGGCGTTTCAAAAAATGTCTGTTCCTTCATTAATTTTGTCTTTTGCAAATATTTGAGATATCGGTTCGATGAATAAGGATGCAACAAAATGTGTAATTTCAACCTGGATTACAGAGGAAAAACCCAAAAATCGATCATGAAACCGATACCATGTCAGTGATATCAAGGCTTACAGCATAATTACACGGGTTACATTGCAATATTACATGTCATTGGAAAGTAAAATTTGGGCGTTGTACGAACCAGATAATCAAGCTTTTGCAGAAAAATGATGTAATTTTATGGATAAAAATGGTAAAAAAGCGCCAAAAAATGAGTTACTTTATGCAAGAATGCAAATATAAACGAGTAATTATGAAAATGCAACCAAAAACAGATTGTATACAGGGATGTATCATCGGGAATGTCCATATTTATTAGCACTTACAGAAAATGGATACAAAAGGGTTGAAAACAATTTTCTTGTGTGGTATGATTTGTGTGGTTAACTATGCCCATTTTGACCATATATTACACTTCCGAAAATGATTCGATGTAACTTTTATGTAACGCAAAATCGGAAGCAGACCTGAAAAGATATCAATCACCCAGTAATATGGGAGGGGTAAAGATATGATGAAGCAGCTCAAAAAGGTTTTCTCCATCCTGTGCGCTATTGCCTTGCTGATTTCCAGCACGGCTATGGTGTATGCAGAAGATGAAGGGACCGAAGTGGCGGTCGCTCCGGTTGAAGCGCCGACGGAGGCTCCTACGGAAGCCCCGACGGAAGCTCCGACTCCCGCGCCGACCGAGGCTCCTACGCCGGCTCCTACCGAGGCGCCTACTCCGGCACCTACGGAAGCTCCGACTGAAGTGCCTACGCCCGCACCGACCGAGGCGCCCACGGCTGCTCCTACGGAAGCCCCGACTCCGGCTCCTACGGAAGCCCCGACGGAAGCTCCTACTCCGGCTCCGACCGAAGCGCCCACGGCTGCTCCGACAGAGGCACCTACAGCTGCCCCGACGGAAGCTCCCACTGCCGCTCCTACCGAAGCTCCGGTTGTGGCACCGATCGAAGAGCCGACCGCTGCTCCCACTGCCGCTCCGACGGAAGCACCTGTTATTGTGGAAGAAGACGACGGTCTGGTTGAGTTCGATGATGATTGGGGTTACGTTGATCCTGAGGTTATCAGTGAAAACGTACCGGACATCACCGATGAGCTGAAGGGTATCCGGAACATCGAAATGAACCTGGGACAGACCCTGTCCGACACTATCGGCCTGAACGACGAACTGATCATTGCCCTGAAGGGCTGCGGAAAGAACCCCGTTGAACTGAAACTCTACGCTTCCAATAGCGCATCTATCCGTACAGTGCTGGATGGCAAGGCTGTCAACTTTACCCCTGTTGACAGTGACATCCCGAACATGAAGCTGTATGTATATGAAATATCCAACCCCGCCGGCCGTAAACATGAAATTATTCTTTCTTCTATAGATACTGTTTCCTTCAGACTGGTTGCCAGCGAAAAACAGAACGAAGTCGTCGAAGCTCCGGCTGCCCAGGAAGCGGCACCTGCTGCAGAGACCGTGACCGATAACGCGGCTCCGGCTCAGAATGAAGCCGCTCCCGCACCTGTCAGCGAAGAACAGACTGCAGCAGCTCCGCAACCGATTCCGGTTGAAGCTTCTGTACCGGCCCCGCAGCCGATTCCCGTCGAGGAAGTTGTACCGGCTCCGCAGCCGATTCCTGTTGAGGAAATCGTTCCTGTTCCGCAGCCGATTCCTGCCGATGAGAGCATTCCCACTGTGAACGAGGCTGAAACAGCCGCTCCGGCTGAAGTGCCTGCTGAAGTTCCTGCGGAAGCTCCCGTAACCGAGGAAGCCCAGGCTGAAGTTCCTGCAGAGATCCCGGCAGAAGTTCCTGCGGAAGTACCCGTAGAGGTTCCTGCTGAAACACCTGCCGAAGTTCCTGCTGAGGAACCGGCTGCAGAAGAACCCGCTGCCGAAGAAGCAACTGAAGCACCGGCAGCTCCTGTCGTGACTCCCGCTCCCACCGTACAGCCTGCTGATAAGAACTATGACGCACTGAAGGTGGGCTACCAGATCAGCGATACGCTGGTTGCCGGCCAGAAGGGCAAGATCCTGATCAAGTGCGGCAAGAATGAGAATGTAACGCTGAAACTGACTGCCAGCCCGGATGCAGTGAATGTATCTATTGACGGAAGCAATGCCCAGTTCGTTTCCATCGGTAACGGCACTTATGTCTGCGAACTGAAGAACATCGCATTCCGCAAGTTCAACATCACGATCTCTGCAAAACAGAACCTGTCCTTCACGCTGAGCTCCTTCGCGGTCAAGACGGAAGCTCCCGCGACCGAAGTGCCCGTAACTGAGGCACCTGTGACTGAAGCGCCCGTTACGGAAGCTCCTGTGACCGAGGCTCCCGTTACTGAAGCACCCGTCACCGAAGCACCTATTACTGAAGCCCCGGTCACCGAGGCTCCCGTTACTGAAGCACCCGTCACCGAAGCACCTATTACTGAAGCGCCTGTGACTGAAGCTCCGGTCACCGAGGCACCTGTTACCGAAGCTCCTGTTGAAGAGACTGAGGAACCCGTTGTAGAAACCGAAGCTCCTGTCGAAGAGACCGAAGAGCCCGCTGCGGAAACCGAAGCTCCCGTTGAGGAGACCATAGAGCCCGCTGCGGAAACCGTTGCTCCCGTTGAGGAGACTGAGGAACCCGCTGAGGAAACCGAAGCTCTTGTCGAAGAGACCGAAGAGCCCGCTGCAGTAACCGAGGCTCCTGAAGAACAGACGGAAGAGCCTGCGGAAGAAGAATATAATAAGGAAGAAACTGAAAATGAATCTTCCGAGAAAGTAACACCTGAGGAAGAGGAAAAAGAAGAAGAATCCGAAGAAGAGACCGAAGTCCAAAACGAGGAAAACGAAGACGAAGAAAACGCTGAAACCGTTACGGATGAAGAGTCTGAAGCTTCTGAAGAAGTGAACGAAGAGGAAGAAAACGAAGAAGAAACCGTCGAAGAAGACGAAGAATCCGAAAAAGAAGCTGAAGACGAAGAAAACGACGAGGAAGAATCTGAAGAAGAGACTGAAGTAGTCGAAGAAGAAATTGAAGAAGAAGCCGAACCTATCACAGATGAACAACTGATCGAACTGGGCTACCGTAAGGTCCGGATCCAGAACCGGAACGGCGCTGACGTGTATGTCGTTACTGCCACTTCTGTTGACGTAATCGGACATCTCGATTATGAGGCAGAAATCTGGATCATGGATATCGCGGCTGAAGGCTGGGCGCAGATCTATACCGATGAAGATGAAGCACACCACTTCATTAAGCTCGCTGAGATCGAGAAACAGGAAATCACCGAAGATGACCTGATCGAGATGGGCTATCGGAAGATCCAGATCCAGAACAAGAACGGCACGAACGTATATGCTTCCGCTGACGAAGATGCGGTTGTGACCGGAACCATCGAATTCGAGAGCGAGATCTGGATCAAGGATGCTGAAGCCGAAGGATGGGCTCAGATCTTCACTGAAGATGAAGAAGCTGAGAAGTTCATCAAGATTGCGGAGATCGAAGAGCAGGAGATCACCGAGGAAGAACTGATCGAGCTTGGCTACCGTAAGATCCAGATCATGAATGCCAACGGTACAGATGTTTATGAAGCGGCGAAGGAAGACGCAGCTGTGATCGAGCATCTTGATCCGGATACTGAAATCTGGGTGAAGGATATCGAAGCCGAAGGCTGGGCTCAGATCTACACGGCTGAAGATGAAACTGAGAAGTTCATCCTACTGGCCGAGACCGAAAAGCAGCCGTATACCGATGAGGAAATGCTGGAAATGGGCTATGTGAAGGTATACGTTGCCATTGATATCGGCGCGAACGTGTACAACGGCCTGGGCGAGAACCTTGAAGCGGCAGATCATCTGGATGTCAATACAGAACTCTGGGTCAGGATTATCGAGAACGCGGAACGCGCTGAGATCATTGATCCTGTGGAGCTCGAAGGCGTCGGGTATATCAACCTGGTTGACATCATTGCCACGATGAAGCCGGAAGGCATGGAAAACCTGCCTACCAGACAGATCGTCATTCACGACGTCTTTAAAGAATTCGGCATGAATGTGATCTTTATCGGAACCGAAGTGCCGTACGAACTGGAACTGATCAACTTCATGGAGGATGATCACTATGAAGTCCAGTGGCTCTACAGCACAGATGGTGAAGAATTCATTGAAATCCCGGATGCCAATGATCTGACCTTCACCTATGTGGCTGATACCGAAAACCAGAACTATATCTGGAAAGCAATTGTGAAACTTGTAACCTTGACAGAAGAATAATTGAACTGATCAAACACACATAACAGGCAACCTGTGATTATACCTACCACGAGAGGAGTTTCGTTATGAAACGGAATATTAAAAGGATAATCTCAATTCTGGCATCGGTATTGATGGTATTTAATTCAGTACCAATCAGTGCGTTCGCTGATGCGGAAATGACGTATCAGAACGGGTTGCCTGTATCCATTGCGGAAGGTGCACTTACGCCACAGCAGATTTTGGGGTCTGCGGTTGAGTATGGTGTGGTCGCGAACAAGTATAAGCAGCAAGGCCACACCGAGACCAACTTTGCTGTCAAGCATTTCGAGCTCAACAACTCCCAGAGTATCGAAATCATGGGCAGCGGCAGCAACCCGATTCCCTTCTATATCGGGAAGCTGGATAACAACACCTATTTCTGGAACGGTGAAGCGACCAACGTTACGTTTGACGTGTACATCAACAAGAACCAGTCCAGCAAGGGACCAACCGACTCCAATGCCAACGTACGGTATTCCAGACCGCAGCCTCCGACAAATGTTTATCCGAAGGAACAGGGCGAGATCAACACATATGTGGATACACTGCTGAACCATCCGGTGCGTATGTCGGAACTCATGGCGCAGAAAACCACCTATACACCTACATTCCCGAATAATTCAAAAACGATCGACCTGACCGGCCCCGCGTTCAGCCAGGCGAAAAACGCTACCATCTACGTTGACTGCTCCAACATGAAGAACATCATGTCGCAGGACGGCTGGGAGATCATTAAATATGAAGGTCAGACCATAGTCTTCAACATGCCTGATTCCGGGAACTATGACATCAAGAAGTTCAAGGTTACGGTCAAAGACGCAAACGGGGGAACTGTTGTCAGCGGCCTGGAGAGCCGGACAATTGAAAAGGACGGAAACAAGGATCATAACGGTAAAGTAGAAAAGTACATCCTGAATCATATCGTATTCAATGCTTATAATGCCAGCAGCCTGTCCATCGATACTGCCGCGGGTATTTTCCTTGCGCCTAAAGCCACTGTGAATCAGAACAACGGTGCCGGTGCCGGCTGGGTTGTGACAAAGAAAGACTTCAATTCCACCGCTGAATGGCACTACTATTTCAAGGCCAGACATTATCACGCAGACGCCGGAAAGAATGTAAATGTCTCCAAGACATTTACTTACCAGGACGGCAGTGAACTGCCCGCCAACCTGAAGAACAAGGAATTCACCTTCAGGATGGATGAGGTAGACGAAAACACCTTCCAGATCAAGAACGGCAGCAGTGCCTATCACGCAACCGTGATCGGCAAAGCCGGTGAAAACATTGAATTCCCCAAGTTTAATGTTTACAACACAGATTTCAGGTGCAAACCCAACGGCGAGATCGAAGGCGACCAGAGGATCAACAAGTATTATGTCATCCAGGAAGCCGCAAGCGACGATGATTCGATCGTCACCGACGCTAAGAAGATCTATGTGAAGCTTGAAGCACATGGATATAATAAGGATCAGATCGACCTGAAGATCTCTTACTCTGAAGATCATCAGAACTGGATTGATCAAGCAACCGATGGTAACGTCGGCACCTTCAATAACTACAAGAAACAGTATACCGACGTCGAAGTCGAGAAGAAGTGGCAGAAGGCTGCATACAACGGTGAACAGATCACCTATGTTGATTCTACCGGCGAGCATACCGCTGACAGCGTTGAAGTGAAGCTGATTGCGGTCAAGTCCCTGCTGAAGCAGGGTCAGGGCCCGGTTGTGACGACGCAGCCCCAGGAAACATCCCAGGTCACGAGTCAACCGACTTCCCAGACGACTTCGACCACGAAGCCTACCGCTACACCTACACCCACACCCACGCCGAAGCCTACGCCCGTTCCTGTATATACTCTTCGTTTTGAAAGCTCTGACGATAGTTTGTCAGTCGAGTATAAATATAAGGGCGGTACAACTGTACAATTCTGGTTTGATAACGGTAATCAATGGTGGCATCCGTATGAAGGAATAAGATTAACCGGTGATGTCAATGGAACCATTGGAAATAATGGTAACAAGTTTACTATCACCATGAATTCCAATAAAACCATTAAATTGACACAGACCGGCAATAGCAACTGGGGCAATGTTGTTACTAATTCATTGCATTTATCACCTGCTGCAAACGGAAGCGCTTACACAACAGATGGTATAGAGGCGAAACAACTCAGAGCGTTTGATATTCGTTATCATATTGCTGCCAATGGCGTAAGTGACGTTAACTTCAAGTCTGCTTCAACCATCAGTTCTGTGCAGAATGGACTGAAGTCTGTTTCTGAGATTACTGGAGGAAAGGAATACACCGTTGTTGATACCCAGACGCTGAGTAAGGCCAACAACTGGAAGTATAAGTGGCAGAATCTGCCGAAACATTTCTATGACACAGACGGATCGATCTATACTCTTACCTATTATATAGTAGAAACTACCGCAACCGGCGCCGCCAGCAATTCCTACAGCGGAAACGGCACCGGCAAGGTAACGATTACCAATACGGAAGAAGAAACCTCCGTTACTGTTGCCAAGGAATGGGCTGACGCGGACAACCAGGATGGTATCCGTCCTGACAGCCTGACAGTCGACCTGATGAACGGTTCGACCAAGGTCGGTACCGTTACGCTGAACGCGTCGAATAACTGGTCTGCGACAATTGATCATCTTGCGAAGTATGAGAATGGACAGCTGATCACCTATACCTGGAGTGAACAGAACCTGCCCGCTGGTTATTCGCTGACAAACACTGATGAGAATGGAACAATAACCACCCTGAACAACAGCCATACACCGGAGAAGACCCAGGTTACGGTTACGAAGTCCTGGAATGACGCCAACAACCAGGATGGCTATCGTCCGTCCAGCGTTACGGTCAACCTGCTGGCTGACGGTACAAAGATTGGTTCCGTTGAGCTGAATGCAGGCAACAGCTGGACACATACCTGGACCGATCTGGACAAGTATGCCAACGGTACGGCTATTGACTATACGGTTACGGAAGACGCAGTAGCCAACTACACGACGGAGATTACAAAGGCTGCTGACGGAACCTTCACGTACACCGTCACAAATACCCATACAACCGAAAAGACGAAGGTCAAAGTGACCAAGGTTTGGGAAGACAGCGACAACAGGGACGGTTATCGTCCTGCCAGCGTGACTGTCAACCTGCTGGCTGACGGTACAAAGACAACGTCCATCGAACTGAATGAGGAAAATCACTGGACATTTGAGTGGAACAGCCTGCCGAAGAAGGCCGGTGGTAAGGACATTGATTACACGGTCACCGAAGATGCAGTTACGAACTACACGACCGAAATCACCAAAGCAGCGGATGGAAGCTTCACATACAATGTGAAGAATACCCTGGAGACGACCACTGTCAGCGGCCATAAGACATGGAACCTGAGAGGCGCTGATGCCAGCTATATCCCTGCAAGCATTACAGTCTATATCAAGAACGGTACACAGATTGTTGATACACTGAATGTAATCGCCGGGGAAAATAACAATTGGGAATACACGTCCAGAGAACTCCCGATGTATGAGGCTGACGGCACAACACTGATCAATTACACCGTCGATGAACAGATTCCGGACGGATTCGAAAAACGTGTTGACGGCAATGACATCACAAACAATCTGAAGACAACTAAAATCAGGGGCGAGAAGGCCTGGGAGCTGAAGGGCAACAGCACAGAACTGCTACCTGAAAAGATCACAGTCTATATCAAGGACGGCGATAAAACTGTTGAAACCCTTGAGGTAAGGCCTGGCTCTGAAGGAAGATGGAGCTTCGCTTCCAAGGATCTGCCGAAGTATCGCGCTGACGGTAAGACACTGATCAACTATACCGTCGATGAAGAACCTGTGCCCGGATTTGAGAAGGCTCTTAACGGGACGCAGATTACCAACACGCTGGAGACTGTGAAGATCACCGGCGAAAAGACCTGGGATATGCAGGGCTATGACGCAAGCCTCATGCCTGATCACATCACGGTGTACATCAAGAATGGTAACGACATTGTTGAGACGCTGACTGTCACGGCCGGCGAGGATAACAAGTGGAAGTTCTCTTCCAGCGACCTGCCGAAGTACGAGAAGGGCACCAAGGACGAGATCACCTACACGGTGGATGAAAAGGTACCCGAAGGCTTCAGCAAGGTAGTAACCGGCAACAACATTACAAACACCTACATTCCTAAGACAACGACCGTAAGCGGCGAAAAGGTCTGGAACCTGAAGGGTAACAGCAACGAGCTGCTGCCCGAAGAGATTACGGTCTACATCAAGGATGGCGACAAGACCGTTGAAACCCTGAAGGTCAAGGCCGGCGAAGACGGTAAG
Source organism: Clostridiales bacterium FE2011 (assembly GCA_017569305.1). NCBI lineage: Bacteria > Bacillati > Bacillota > Clostridia > Eubacteriales > Clostridiales bacterium FE2011. The sequence goes on from CP069418.1 coordinate 2,830,888, forward strand.
TGGACATTCACTTCCGGCACTCTGCCGAAGTACCGGGCAGACGGTAAGACCGAGATCGTCTACACAGCTGACGAAGAAGCGATCCCGGGCTTCGAGAAGGTCACCGAGGGCACCCGCATCACCAACACGCTGGAGACCGTGAAGATCACCGGCGAAAAGACCTGGGATATGCAGGGCTACGACGCAAGCCTCATGCCCGAGAGCATCACGGTCTACATCAAGAAGGGCAACGACACTGTTGAGACGCTGACTGTCACGGCCGGCGAGGATAACAAGTGGAAGTTCTCTTCCAGCGACCTGCCGAAGTACGAGAAGGGCACCAAGGACGAGATCACCTACACGGTGGATGAAAAGGTACCCGAAGGCTTCAGCAAGGTAGTAACCGGCAACAACATTACAAACACCTACATTCCTAAGACAACGACCGTAAGCGGCGAAAAGGTCTGGAACCTGAAGGGTAACAGCACTGAACTGCTGCCCGAAGAGATTACGGTCTACATCAAGGATGGCAGCAAGACCGTTGAAACTGACGGTGAAGGCCGGCACAGATGGTAAGTGGACATTCACTTCCGGCACTCTGCCGAAGTACCGGGCAGACGGTAAGACCGAGATCGTCTACACAGCTGACGAAGAAGCGATCCCGGGCTTCGAGAAGGTCACCGAGGGCACCCGCATCACCAACACGCTGGAGACCGTGAAGATCACCGGCGAAAAGACCTGGGATATGCAGGGCTACGACGCAAGCCTCATGCCCGAGAGCATCACGGTCTACATCAAGAAGGGCAACGACACTGTTGAGACGCTGACTGTCACGGCCGGCGAGGATAACAAGTGGAAGTTCTCTTCCAGCGACCTGCCGAAGTACGAGAAGGGCACCAAGGACGAGATCACCTACACGGTGGATGAAAAGGTACCCGAAGGCTTCAGCAAGGTAGTAACCGGCAACAACATTACAAACACCTACATTCCTAAGACAACGACCGTAAGCGGCGAAAAGGTCTGGAACCTGAAGGGTAACAGCACTGAACTGCTGCCCGAAGAGATTACGGTCTACATCAAGGATGGCAGCAAGACCGTTGAAACCCTGACGGTGAAGGCCGGCACAGATGGTAAGTGGACATTCACTTCCGGCACTCTGCCGAAGTACCGGGCAGACGGTAAGACCGAGATCGTCTACACAGCTGACGAAGAAGCGATCCCGGGCTTCGAGAAGGTTACCGAGGGCACCCGCATCACCAACACGCTGGAGACCGTGAAGATCACCGGCGAAAAGACCTGGGATATGCAGGGCTACGACGCAAGCCTCATGCCCGAGAGCATCACGGTCTACATCAAGAAGGGCAACGACACTGTTGAGACGCTGACTGTCACGGCCGGCGAGGATAACAAGTGGAAGTTCTCTTCCAGCGACCTGCCGAAGTACGAGAAGGGCACCAAGGACGAGATCACCTACACGGTGGATGAAAAGGTACCCGAAGGCTTCAGCAAGGTAGTAACCGGCAACAACATTACAAACACCTACATTCCTAAGACAACGACCGTAAGCGGCGAAAAGGTCTGGAACCTGAAGGGTAACAGCACTGAACTGCTGCCCGAAGAGATTACGGTCTACATCAAGGATGGCAGCAAGACCGTTGAAACCCTGACGGTGAAGGCCGGCACAGATGGTAAGTGGACATTCACTTCCGGCACTCTGCCGAAGTACCGGGCAGACGGTAAGACCGAGATCGTCTACACAGCTGACGAAGAAGCGATCCCGGGCTTCGAGAAGGTCACCGAGGGCACCCGCATCACCAACACGCTGGAGACCGTGAAGATCACCGGCGAAAAGACCTGGGATATGCAGGGCTACGACGCAAGCCTCATGCCCGAGAGCATCACGGTCTACATCAAGAAGGGCAACGACACTGTTGAGACGCTGACTGTCACGGCCGGCGAGGATAACAAGTGGAAGTTCTCTTCCAGCGACCTGCCGAAGTACGAGAAGGGCACCAAGGACGAGATCACCTACACGGTGGATGAAAAGGTACCCGAAGGCTTCAGCAAGGTAGTAACCGGCAACAACATTACAAACACCTACATTCCTAAGACAACGACCGTAAGCGGCGAAAAGGTCTGGAACCTGAAGGGTAACAGCACTGAACTGCTGCCCGAAGAGATTACGGTCTACATCAAGGATGGCAGCAAGACCGTTGAAACCCTGACGGTGAAGGCCGGCACAGATGGTAAGTGGACATTCACTTCCGGCACTCTGCCGAAGTACCGGGCAGACGGTAAGACCGAGATCGTCTACACAGCTGACGAAGAAGCGATCCCGGGCTTCGAGAAGGTCACCGAGGGCACCCGCATCACCAACACGCTGGAGACCGTGAAGATCACCGGCGAAAAGACCTGGGATATGCAGGGCTACGACGCAAGCCTCATGCCCGAGAGCATCACGGTCTACATCAAGAAGGGCAACGACACTGTTGAGACGCTGACTGTCACGGTCGGCGAGGATAACAAGTGGAAGTTCTCTTCCAGCGACCTGCCGAAGTACGAGAAGGGCACCAAGGACGAGATCACCTACACGGTGGATGAAAAGGTACCCGAAGGCTTCAGCAAGGTAGTAACCGGCAACAACATTACAAACACCTACATTCCTAAGACAACGACCGTAAGCGGCGAAAAGGTCTGGAACCTGAAGGGTAACAGCACTGAACTGCTGCCCGAAGAGATTACGGTCTACATCAAGGATGGCGACAAGACCGTCGACACCCTGACGGTGAAGGCCGGCACCGACGGCAAGTGGAGCTTCACCTCCAAGGATCTGGCGAAATACCGCGCAGACGGCAAGACAGCTATCAACTACACAGTTGAAGAAGAAGAAATTCCCGGTTTCGACAAAGTTATCAGCGGAACCCGTGTTACGAATACGCTGAAGACGACAGACGTTTCTGTTGAGAAGATCTGGGATGACAATGACGACAAGAACCACAGCCGGCCTGAAAAGGTAATGGTCCAGCTGAAGGCAAACGGTAAGGATCTTGGAGATGCTGTTGAGCTGAATGCAAAGAATAGCTGGAAGTATACCTGGACGAACCTGGTCAAGCTTGATAACAATACTGAAATCCAGTATACGGTAACCGAAGCTCAGGTTCCCGGATATAAGGCTCCTGTCATCACCAAGGTGTCCGGTAACGAATGGGCTTACACCATTACGAACAGCATTACCGAAGTGAAGGTCAACAAGGTTGACATTGCTGACGGTAAAGAGCTGGAAGGCGCACATATCCAGATTATCGACAAGGATGGCAAGGTCGTTGAAGAGTGGACATCCACGAAGGATATCCATGAAGTATACGGTCTGCACACCGGCGAAACCTACACCCTGAAGGAGACCGTGGCGCCCCTGGGCTACACGATCGTTACGGAAACCACCTTCGTGATCGATGCAACCGGTAAGGTAACGACTACCGGCACTATGACCGAAGACGGAGTGATCCTGGTTGAAGATACGCTGACTGAAGTGAAGGTCAGCAAGGTGGATATTGCCAACGGCGCAGAGCTGGAAGGCGCGCATATCCAGATCATCGACAAGGACGGCAAGGTCGTTGAAGAGTGGAACTCCACGAAGGACGTCCATGAAGTGAAGGGCCTGCATACCGGCGAGACCTACACCCTGAAGGAGACCGTCGCGCCTCTGGGCTACACGATCGCTACAGACACCACCTTTGTGATCGACACAACCGGTAAGGTAACGACTACCGGCACTATGACCGAGGGCGGAGTCATCCTGGTCGAAGATACGATCACCAAGGTGAAGGTCAGCAAGATCGATATCACCAATGAAAAGGAACTGCCTGGTGCGACCATGCAGATCCTGGATGCGGAAGACAAGGTCATCAAGACCTGGGTTTCCGGCAACGAACCGTATTATGTGGAAGGTCTGCAGACCGGCGTAACATATAAGCTGGTTGAGACCATCGCTCCGGATGGATATACCATCGCAAGCGTGACGACCTTCAGCATTGATACAAAGGGTAACGTCACAAGCAGCGGCACACACAGCAAGGACAAAGACGGCATCGAAGTGCTTGTTGTTGAAGACGACAAGACGCATATCTCCGTAAGCAAGCGCGACATCACCAAGGGTGATGAAGAACTGCCCGGCGCGACGCTGCAGATCCTGGACAAGGATGAAAACGTCGTGAAGGAATGGGTGTCCGGCGACAAGCCCGAAGTCATCGAAGGCCTGAAGACGGGTGTGGAATACACACTGCGTGAGACGCTGGCTCCCGACGGATACCTGATTACAAGCGATACCACATTCAGCATTGACGAGAACGGCGATGTGACGAGCACCGGCACGACGAGCACAGACGACAAGGGCAGGCCCGTTCTGGTTGTGAACGACAAGCCCGTGCACGTGGAAGTTAAGAAGACCGATATCGCAAGCGGCAAGGAAGTCAAGGGTGCACACCTGGTTGTGACCGACGCTGAAGGCAAGACCGTTGACGAGTGGGTGTCCGAAGACAAGGGCAGTCACGTGATCAAGGGCCTGAAGACCGGCGTAGAATACACGCTGAGTGAGACCGTCGCACCTGACGGCTATCTCGTAACAACCGATATCACCTTCACTGTGGCAACCGACGGCACAGTGACCACGACAGGGAAGAAGACCACCGACGCCAATGGCAACACGGTCATCCTGGTCGAGGATACAATCACGAAGGTGAAAGTCAGCAAGACCGACATCACCAACGGCGACGAAGAACTGCCTGGCGCAACCCTGAAGATTCTGGACGCTGAAGGCAATGAGGTTGAGACCTGGGTCTCCGGTACCGAACCGTACTATGTGGAAGGCCTGAAGACGGGCGTACAGTACAAGCTGGTTGAGACCATCGCTCCCGACGGCTATACCATCACCAGCGAGACCGTCTTCTCCATCGACGCTGAAACCGGCAAGGTAACCAGCACCGGCACAATCAGCAAGGACGATAAGGGTGTTGAGATCCTGGTCGTCAACGACAGCAAGACCCACATCTCTGTGAGCAAGCGCGACATCACCAAGGGTGATGAAGAACTGCCCGGCGCGACGCTGCAGATCCTGGACAAGGACGAAAACGTCGTGAAGGAATGGGTGTCCGGCGACAAGCCCGAAGTCATCGAAGGCCTGAAGACGGGCGTTGAATACACGCTGCGTGAGACGCTGGCTCCCGACGGATATACGATTACCAGCGATACCACATTCAGCATTGACGAGAACGGCGATGTGACGAGCAGCGGCACGACCACAACGGACAAAGAAGGCAAGCCCGTCCTGGTAGTGAACGACAAGCCCGTCCACGTAGAAGTTAAGAAGACCGACATCGCCAACGGCAAGGAAGTGGCCGGTGCACACCTGGTCGTGACCGACGCTGAGGGCAACAAGGTAGACGAGTGGGTGTCCGAAGATAACGGCAGCCACCTGATCAAGGGCCTGAAGACCGGCGTAGAATACACGCTGAGTGAGACCGTCGCACCTGACGGCTATCTCGTAACAACCGATATCACCTTCACTGTGGCAACCGACGGCACAGTGACCACGACAGGGAAGAAGACCACCGACGCCAATGGCAACACGGTTATCCTGGTCGAGGATACGATCACCAAGGTGAAGGTCAGCAAGACCGACATCACCAACGGCGACGAAGAACTGCCTGGCGCAACCCTGAAGATTCTGGACGCTGAAGGCAATGAGGTTGAGACCTGGGTCTCCGGTACCGAACAGTACTATGTGGAAGGCCTGAAGACGGGCGTACAGTACAAGCTGGTTGAGACCATCGCTCCCGACGGCTACACGATCACCAGTGAGACCGTCTTCTCCATCGACGCTGAAACCGGCAAGGTAACCAGCACCGGTACGGTCAGCAAGGACGATAAGGGTGTTGAGATCCTGGTCGTCAACGACAGCAAGACCCACATCTCTGTGAGCAAGCGCGACATCACCAAGGGTGATGAAGAACTGCCCGGCGCGACGCTGCAGATCCTGGACAAGGACGAAAACGTCGTGAAGGAATGGGTGTCCGGCGACAAGCCCGAAGTCATTGAAGGCCTGAAGACGGGCGTTGAATACACGCTGCGTGAGACGCTGGCTCCCGACGGATATACGATTACCAGCGATACTATCTTCAGCATTGACGAGAACGGCAATGTGACCAGCAGCGGCACGACCACAACGGACAAAGAAGGCAAGCCCGTCCTGGTAGTGAACGACAAGCCCGTCCACGTGGAAGTTAAGAAGACCGACATCGCCAACGGCAAGGAAGTTGCGGGAGCACACCTGGTTGTTAAGGATGCGGAAGAGAAGATCGTTGACGAGTGGGTGTCCGAGGACAACGGCAGCCACCTGATCAAGGGTCTGAAGACCGGCGTTGAATACACGCTGAGTGAGACCGTCGCACCTGACGGCTATCTCGTAACAACCGATATCACCTTCACTGTGGCAACCGACGGCACAGTGACCACGACAGGGAAGAAGACCACCGACGCCAATGGCAACACGGTTATCCTGGTCGAGGATACGATTACCAAGGTGAAGGTCAGCAAGACCGACATCACCAACGGTGACGAAGAACTGCCTGGCGCAACCCTGAAGATTCTGGACGCTGAAGGCAATGAGGTTGAGACCTGGGTCTCCGGTACCGAACCGTACTATGTGGAAGGCCTGAAGACGGGCGTACAGTACAAGCTGGTTGAGACCATCGCTCCCGACGGCTACACGATCACCAGTGAGACCGTCTTCTCCATCGACGCTGAAACCGGCAAGGTAACCAGCACCGGTACGGTCAGCAAGGACGATAAGGGTGTTGAGATCCTGGTCGTCAACGACAGCAAGACCCACATCTCTGTGAGCAAGCGCGACATCACCAAGGGTGATGAAGAACTGCCCGGCGCGACGCTGCAGATCCTGGACAAGGACGAAAACGTCGTGAAGGAATGGGTGTCCGGCGACAAGCCCGAAGTCATTGAAGGCCTGAAGACGGGCGTTGAATACACGCTGCGTGAGACGCTGGCTCCCGACGGATATACGATTACCAGCGATACTATCTTCAGCATTGACGAGAACGGCAATGTGACCAGCAGCGGCACGACCACAACGGACAAAGAAGGCAAGCCCGTCCTGGTAGTGAACGACAAGCCCGTCCACGTGGAAGTTAAGAAGACCGACATCGCCAACGGCAAGGAAGTTGCGGGAGCACACCTGGTTGTTAAGGATGCGGAAGAGAAGATCGTTGACGAGTGGGTGTCCGAGGACAACGGCAGCCACCTGATCAAGGGTCTGAAGACCGGCGTTGAATACACGCTGAGTGAGACCGTCGCACCTGACGGCTATCTCGTAACAACCGATATCACCTTCACTGTGGCAACCGACGGCACAGTGACCACGACAGGGAAGAAGACCACCGACGCCAATGGCAACACGGTTATCCTGGTCGAGGATACGATCACCAAGGTGAAGGTCAGCAAGACCGACATCACCAACGGTGACGAAGAACTGCCTGGCGCAACCCTGAAGATTCTGGACGCTGAAGGCAATGAGGTTGAGACCTGGGTCTCCGGTACCGAACCGTACTATGTGGAAGGCCTGAAGACGGGCGTACAGTACAAGCTGGTTGAGACCATCGCTCCCGACGGCTACACCATCACCAGCGAGACCGTCTTCTCCATCGACGCTGAAACCGGCAAGGTAACCAGCACCGGTACGGTCAGCAAGGACGATAAGGGTGTTGAGATCCTGGTCGTCAACGACAGCAAGACCCACATCTCCGTAAGCAAGCGCGACATCACCAAGGGTGATGAAGAACTGCCCGGCGCGACGCTGCAGATCCTGGACAAGGACGAAAACGTCGTGAAGGAATGGGTGTCCGGCGAAAAGCCTGAAGTCATTGAAGGCCTGAAGACGGGCGTTGAATACACGCTGCGTGAGACGCTGGCTCCCGACGGATACCTGATTACAAGCGATACCACATTCAGCATTGACGAGAACGGCAATGTGACGAGCAGCGGCACGACCACAACGGACAAAGAAGGCAAGCCCGTTCTGGTAGTGAACGATAAGCCTGTCCATGTTGAAGTGAAGAAGACCGACATCGCCAACGGCAAGGAAGTTGCGGGAGCACACCTGGTTGTTAAGGATGCGGAAGAGAAGATCGTTGACGAGTGGGTGTCCGAGGACAACGGCAGCCACCTGATCAAGGGTCTGAAGACCGGCGTTGAATACACGCTGAGTGAGACCGTCGCACCTGACGGCTATCTCGTAACAACCGATATCACCTTCACTGTGGCAACCGACGGCACAGTGACCACGACAGGGAAGAAGACCACCGACGCCAATGGCAACACGGTTATCCTGGTCGAGGATACGATCACCAAGGTGAAGGTCAGCAAGACCGACATCACCAACGGTGACGAAGAACTGCCTGGCGCAACCCTGAAGATTCTGGACGCTGAAGGCAATGAGGTTGAGACCTGGGTCTCCGGTACCGAACCGTACTATGTGGAAGGCCTGAAGACGGGCGTACAGTACAAGCTGGTTGAGACCATCGCTCCCGACGGCTACACCATCACCAGCGAGACCGTCTTCTCCATTGACGCTGAAACTGGCAAGGTAACCAGCACCGGCACAGTCAGCAAGGACGAGAACGGTGTTGAGATCCTGGTTGTGAACGACAGCAAGACCCATATCTCCGTAAGCAAGCGCGACATCACCAAGGGTGATGAAGAACTGCCCGGCGCGACGCTGCAGATCCTGGACAAGGACGAAAACGTCGTGAAGGAATGGGTGTCCGGCGACAAGCCCGAAGTCATTGAAGGCCTGAAGACGGGCGTTGAATACACGCTGCGTGAGACGCTGGCTCCCGACGGATATACGATTACCAGCGATACTATCTTCAGCATTGACGAGAACGGCGATGTGACGAGCAGCGGCACGACCACAACGGACAAAGAAGGCAAGCCCGTCCTGGTAGTGAACGACAAGCCCGTCCACGTAGAAGTTAAGAAGACCGACATCGCCAACGGCAAGGAAGTGGCCGGTGCACACCTGGTCGTGACCGACGCTGAGGGCAACAAGGTAGACGAGTGGGTGTCCGAAGATAACGGCAGCCACCTGATCAAGGGTCTGAAGACCGGCGTTGAATACACGCTGAGTGAGACCGTCGCACCTGACGGCTATCTCGTAACAACCGATATCACCTTCACTGTGGCAACCGACGGCACAGTGACCACGACAGGGAAGAAGACCACCGACGCCAATGGCAACACGGTTATCCTGGTCGAGGATACGATCACCAAGGTGAAGGTCAGCAAGACCGACATCACCAACGGTGACGAAGAACTGCCTGGCGCAACCCTGAAGATTCTGGACGCTGAAGGCAATGAGGTTGAGACCTGGGTCTCCGGTACCGAACCGTACTATGTGGAAGGCCTGAAGACGGGCGTACAGTACAAGCTGGTTGAGACCATCGCTCCCGACGGCTACACCATCACCAGCGAGACCGTCTTCTCCATTGACGCTGAAACTGGCAAGGTAACCAGCACCGGCACAGTCAGCAAGGACGAGAACGGTGTTGAGATCCTGGTTGTGAACGACAGCAAGACCCATATCTCCGTAAGCAAGCGCGACATCACCAAGGGTGATGAAGAACTGCCCGGCGCGACGCTGCAGATCCTGGACAAGGACGAAAACGTCGTGAAGGAATGGGTGTCCGGCGACAAGCCCGAAGTCATTGAAGGCCTGAAGACGGGCGTTGAATACACGCTGCGTGAGACGCTGGCTCCCGACGGATATACGATTACCAGCGATACTATCTTCAGCATTGACGAGAACGGCGATGTGACGAGCAGCGGCACGACCACAACGGACAAAGAAGGCAAGCCCGTCCTGGTAGTGAACGACAAGCCCGTCCACGTAGAAGTTAAGAAGACCGACATCGCCAACGGCAAGGAAGTGGCCGGTGCACACCTGGTCGTGACCGACGCTGAGGGCAACAAGGTAGACGAGTGGGTGTCCGAAGATAACGGCAGCCACCTGATCAAGGGCCTGAAGACCGGCGTAGAATACACGCTGAGTGAGACCGTCGCACCTGACGGCTATCTCGTAACAACCGATATCACCTTCACTGTGGCAACCGACGGCACAGTGACCACGACAGGGAAGAAGACCACCGACGCCAATGGCAACACGGTTATCCTGGTCGAGGATACGATCACCAAGGTGAAGGTCAGCAAGACCGACATCACCAACGGCGACGAAGAACTGCCTGGCGCAACCCTGAAGATTCTGGACGCTGAAGGCAATGAGGTTGAGACCTGGGTCTCCGGTACCGAACCGTACTATGTGGAAGGCCTGAAGACGGGCGTACAGTACAAGCTGGTTGAGACCATCGCTCCCGACGGCTACACGATCACCAGTGAGACCGTCTTCTCCATCGACGCTGAAACCGGCAAGGTAACCAGCACCGGTACGGTCAGCAAGGACGATAAGGGTGTTGAGATCCTGGTCGTCAACGACAGCAAGACCCACATCTCTGTGAGCAAGCGCGACATCACCAAGGGTGATGAAGAACTGCCCGGCGCGACGCTGCAGATCCTGGACAAGGACGAAAACGTCGTGAAGGAATGGGTGTCCGGCGACAAGCCCGAAGTCATTGAAGGCCTGAAGACGGGCGTTGAATACACGCTGCGTGAGACGCTGGCTCCCGACGGATATACGATTACCAGCGATACTATCTTCAGCATTGACGAGAACGGCGATGTGACGAGCAGCGGCACGACCACAACGGACAAAGAAGGCAAGCCCGTCCTGGTAGTGAACGACAAGCCCGTCCACGTAGAAGTTAAGAAGACCGACATCGCCAACGGCAAGGAAGTGGCCGGTGCACACCTGGTCGTGACCGACGCTGAGGGCAACAAGGTAGACGAGTGGGTGTCCGAAGATAACGGCAGCCACCTGATCAAGGGCCTGAAGACCGGCGTAGAATACACGCTGAGTGAGACCGTCGCACCTGACGGCTATCTCGTAACAACCGATATCACCTTCACTGTGGCAACCGACGGCACAGTGACCACGACAGGGAAGAAGACCACCGACGCCAATGGCAACACGGTTATCCTGGTCGAGGATACGATCACCAAGGTGAAGGTCAGCAAGACCGACATCACCAACGGCGACGAAGAACTGCCTGGCGCAACCCTGAAGATTCTGGACGCTGAAGGCAATGAGGTTGAGACCTGGGTCTCCGGTACCGAACCGTACTATGTGGAAGGCCTGAAGACGGGCGTACAGTACAAGCTGGTTGAGACCATCGCTCCCGACGGCTATACCATCACCAGCGAGACCGTCTTCTCCATCGACGCTGAAACCGGCAAGGTAACCAGCACCGGCACAATCAGCAAGGATGAGAACGGTGTTGAGATCCTGGTCGTAAACGACAGTAAGACCCATGTGAGCATCAGCAAGGTTGCTATTACCGGCGATGAAGAACTGCCCGGAGCGGAAATCAAGCTGTTGCGTGCTGCCGGTGAGAATGAGCCGGAAGACGCAGACTTCTATGGTGAAAACAATGAATATGTGATCGTCGAAGAGTGGATCTCCACGAACAAAGCACATGAAATCGAAGGCCTGAAAACGGGCGTCGAGTACACGCTGCGTGAGACGATCGCACCGAAGGGATATACCATTGCAGCAGATACGACGTTCACGATCGACGAGACCGGTAAGGTCACGGCGAACGGAACCAAGGTTGATGGCGGTCATATCCTGATTAAGGACGCTCCGACGCATATCGAAGTCAAGAAGACGGATGTTGTCAGCGGTGCTGAAGTTGAAGGCGCTCATATCCAGATCCTGAACTCCGAAGGCAAAGTGGTTGACGAGTGGGATTCCACGAAGGAAGCGCATATTGTTGAAGGCCTGCTGGTCGGAGAAGTGTATACGCTGCACGAAACAATCGCTCCCAAGGATTATGCGATTACAAGCGATACCACCTTCAGCATTGACGCTAACGGCAAGGTGTCCGGCAGTGCCACCATCACCACTGACGCGAATGGTAAGACTATCATCCTGGTAGAAGATGACATGCTGACCTCCGTAACTGTGAAGAAGGTCTGGGACGACGCTGGTAACCAGGACGGCAAGCGGCCGGAGAGCCTGACGGTGACACTGATGGCTGACGGCAAAGAAACCAATAAGACCGTTACGCTGAATGACGCCAATGGTTGGACTGCAACGATTAACAATCTGCGAAAGTATGCCAACAAGACAGAGATCGTATACTCCTGGTCTGAAGAAGAACTGCCGGATGGTTATGTTCTGACGGGCGAAGCTGTTGAGGGCACGATTACAACACTGACCAACAGCTATGAAACAGAAGAAACCGAAGCAACAGTCAAGAAGGTATGGAACGATAAGAAGAACCAGGATGGTATCCGTCCTGAAAGCCTGACTGTGAAACTCCAGGCGAATAACGTGGATACCGGAAAGACTGTAACGCTGAACGAGCAGAACGGCTGGCAGGCAACAATCAAGAACCTGCCGAAGTTCGACAACGGCAACGTGATTGACTACACCTGGGTTGAAGATGAAGCGGGACTGCCGACTGGCTACACGCTGACGAACAGCCATAAGGAAGGTACGATCACTACACTGACAAACAGCTATACTACCAAGGAAACCGAGATCGAAGTTACCAAGAAGTGGAACGACACAGACAACCAGGACGGCAAACGGCCTGAGCAGATTGTTGTAACGCTGACCGGTACGATCCCGGGCGCCGCCGAGGGTGAAACGAAGGAAGTTTACACGAATACCCAGATCATCAAGGCGGACAAGGATGGCAAGTGGAGCTATAAGTGGTCGAAGCTGGACGTGAATGCGGAAGGCCAGGAGATTACCTATGCGGTCACTGAAGCGGCTATTGATGAATATACTGCGAGCATCGGTGAACTGAAGGAAGTCAAGGATGGCAACCGGATTACCGGATATGTTGTTGAGATTACCAACAGCCATACCACTGAAGAGACCTACGTCAATGTGACGAAGGTCTGGAACGATAACAACAATAAGGAAGGCTTCCGTCCTGATAAGGTAACGGTCCAGCTGAAGAAGGGCAGCGAAGTTATCGACAGCGCTGAACTGAATGAAAAGAATCACTGGACACACGCCTGGAGCGGACTGGCTAAGTTCGACAACGGAGAAAAGATTATCTACACGGTTACCGAAGCACAGGTGCCGGGCTACAGCGCGCCTGTCATCACGCAGGTAAGCGATACAGAGTTCGAGTACACCGTAACGAACAGCCGCGAATACAAAGAGACTGAAGCGACCGTACTGAAGGTATGGAACGATTCTGAAAATCGTGATAACACCCGTCCGGAAGAGCTGAAGGTCAAACTGAGCAATGGTACTGTTGTCACGCTGAATGCCAAGAATAACTGGACTGAAACAGTCAGGAATCTGCCCAAGTATGCTGATGGCAAGGAAATCAGTTATACCTGGACAGAGGAACAGGTACCTGCTGGCTATAAGCTCGATGGCAGCAGTCAGAACGGCACTATCACCACAATCACGAACACGCTGGAGACCGTGAAGATCAACGGCGAGAAGAAGTGGGATATGAAGGGCTACAGCGAAGAGCTGATGCCCGAAAGCATCAAGGTTCTGATTAAGAACGGCGAAGCGACAGTTGACGAGCTGACCGTAACAGCGGGTGAGGACAAGAGCTGGAAGTTCGAGTCCAGAGACCTGCCGAAGTACGAAGCAGACGGCAAGACCGAGATCGAATACACCGTGGACGAAGAAGTCCCGGCCGGATTCGATAAGGTTGTGACCGGCACCACCATTACCAACACCTACAAGCCTGGTACAACGACCGTAAGCGGCCAGAAGGTCTGGAACCTGAAGGGTAACAGCGAAGACCTGCTGCCGGAGAGCATCACGGTCTACATCAAGGACGGCGAGAGCATCGTTGACACGCTGACCGTAAAGGCCGGAGTGAACAAGGATTGGAGCTTCACGTCCAAGGTACTGCCGAAGTACCGCGCAGACGGCAAGACTGAAATCAACTACACAGTTGAAGAAGTTGCTGTGCCCGGCTTCGCAAAGGTCATCGAAGGCACCCGCATCACGAACACGCTGGAGACCGTGAAGATCAACGGCGAGAAGAAGTGGGATATGAAGGGCTACAGCGAAGAGCTGATGCCCGAAAGCATCAAGGTTCTGATCAAGAACGGCGAAGCGACAGTTGACGAGCTGACCGTAACAGCGGGTGAGGACAAGAGCTGGAAGTTCGAGTCCAGAGACCTGCCGAAGTACGAAGCAGACGGCGAGACCGAGATCGAATACACCGTGGACGAAGAAGTCCCGGCCGGATTCGATAAGGTTGTGACCGGCACCACCATTACCAACACCTACAAGCCTGGTACAACGACCGTAAGCGGCCAGAAGGTCTGGAACCTGAAGGGTAACAGCGAAGACCTGCTGCCGGAGAGCATCACGGTCTACACATGACGGCGAGAGCATCGTTGACACGCTGACCGTAAAGGCCGGAGTGAACAAGGATTGGAGCTTCACGTCCAAGGTACTGCCGAAGTACCGCGCAGACGGCAAGACTGAAATCAACTATACAGTTGAAGAAGTTGCTGTGCCCGGCTTCGCAAAGGTCATCGAAGGCACCCGCATCACGAACACGCTGGAGACCGTGAAGATCAACGGCGAGAAGAAGTGGGATATGAAGGGCTACAGCGAGGAGCTGATGCCCGAAAGCATCAAGGTTCTGATTAAGAACGGCGAAGCGACAGTTGACGAGCTGACCGTAACAGCGGGTGAGGACAAGAGCTGGAAGTTCGAGTCCAGAGACCTGCCGAAGTACGAAGCAGACGGCAAGACCGAGATCGAATACACCGTGGACGAAGAAGTCCCGGCCGGATTCGATAAGGTTGTGACCGGCACCACCATTACCAACACCTACAAGCCTGGTACAACGACCGTAAGCGGCCAGAAGGTCTGGAACCTGAAGGGTAACAACGAAGACCTGCTGCCGGAGAGCATCACGGTCTACATCAAGGACGGCGAGAGCATCGTTGACACGCTGACCGTAAAGGCCGGAGTGAGCAAGGATTGGAGCTTCACGTCCAAGGTACTGCCGAAGTACCGCGCAGACGGCAAGACTGAAATCAACTACACAGTTGAAGAAGTTGCTGTGCCCGGCTTCGCAAAGGTCATCGAAGGCACCCGTATCACGAACACGCTGGAGACCGTGAAGATCAACGGCGAGAAGAAGTGGGATATGAAGGGCTACAGCGAAGAGCTGATGCCCGAAAGCATCAAGGTTCTGATCAAGAACGGCGAAGCGACAGTTGACGAGCTGACCGTAACAGCGGGTGAGGACAAGAGCTGGAAGTTCGAGTCCAGAGACCTGCCGAAGTACGAAGCAGACGGCGAGACCGAGATCGAATACACCGTGGACGAAGAAGTCCCGGCCGGATTCGATAAGGTTGTGACCGGCACCACCATTACCAACACCTACAAGCCTGGTATAACGACCGTAAGCGGCCAGAAGGTCTGGAACCTGAAGGGTAACAGCGAAGACCTGCTGCCGGAGAGCATCACGGTCTACATCAAGGACGGCGAGAGCATCGTTGACACGCTGACCGTAAAGGCCGGAGTGAACAAGGATTGGAGCTTCACGTCCAAGGTACTGCCGAAGTACCGCGCAGACGGCAAGACTGAAATCAACTACACAGTTGAAGAAGTTGCTGTGCCCGGCTTCGCAAAGGTCATCGAAGGCACCCGCATCACGAACACGCTGGAGACCGTGAAGATCAACGGCGAGAAGAAGTGGGATATGAAGGGCTACAGCGAAGAGCTGATGCCCGAGAGCATCAAGGTTCTGATTAAGAACGGCGAAGCGACAGTTGACGAGCTGACCGTAACAGCGGGTGAGGACAAGAGCTGGAAGTTCGAGTCCAGAGACCTGCCGAAGTACGAAGCAGACGGCAAGACCGAGATCGAATACACCGTGGACGAAGAAGTCCCGGCCGGATTCGATAAGGTTGTGACCGGCACCACCATTACCAACACCTACAAGCCTGGTACAACGACCGTAAGCGGCCAGAAGGTCTGGAACCTGAAGGGTAACAGCGAAGACCTGCTGCCGGAGAGCATCACGGTCTACATCAAGGACGGCGAGAGCATCGTTGACACGCTGACCGTAAAGGCCGGAGTGAACAAGGATTGGAGCTTCACGTCCAAGGTACTGCCGAAGTACCGCGCAGACGGCAAGACTGAAATCAACTACACAGTTGAAGAAGTTGCTGTGCCCGGCTTCGCAAAGGTCATCGAAGGCACCCGTATCACGAACACGCTGGAGACCGTGAAGATCAACGGCGAGAAGAAGTGGGATATGAAGGGCTACAGCGAAGAGCTGATGCCCGAAAGCATCAAGGTTCTGATTAAGAACGGCGAAGCGACAGTTGACGAGCTGACCGTAACAGCGGGTGAGGACAAGAGCTGGAAGTTCGAGTCCAGAGACCTGCCGAAGTACGAAGCAGACGGCAAGACCGAGATCGAATACACCGTGGACGAAGAAGTCCCGGCCGGATTCGATAAGGTTGTGACCGGCACCACCATTACCAACACCTACAAGCCTGGTACAACGACCGTAAGCGGCCAGAAGGTCTGGAACCTGAAGGGTAACAGCGAAGACCTGCTGCCGGAGAGCATCACGGTCTACATCAAGGACGGCGAGAGCATCGTTGACACGCTGACCGTAAAGGCCGGAGTGAACAAGGATTGGAGCTTCACGTCCAAGGTACTGCCGAAGTACCGCGCAGACGGCAAGACTGAAATCAACTACACAGTTGAAGAAGTTGCTGTGCCCGGCTTCGCAAAGGTCATCGAAGGCACCCGCATCACGAACACGCTGGAGACCGTAAAGATCAACGGCGAGAAGAAGTGGGATATGAAGGGCTACAGCGAAGAGCTGATGCCCGAAAGCATCAAGGTTCTGATCAAGAACGGCGAAGCGACAGTTGACGAGCTGACCGTAACAGCGGGTGAGGACAAGAGCTGGAAGTTCGAGTCCAGAGACCTGCCGAAGTACGAAGCAGACGGCGAGACCGAGATCGAATACACCGTGGACGAAGAAGTCCCGGCCGGATTCGATAAGGTTGTGACCGGCACCACCATTACCAACACCTACAAGCCTGGTACAACGACCGTAAGCGGCCAGAAGGTCTGGAACCTGAAGGGTAACAGCGAAGACCTGCTGCCGGAGAGCATCACGGTCTACATCAAGGACGGCGAGAGCATCGTTGACACGCTGACCGTAAAGGCCGGAGTGAACAAGGATTGGAGCTTCACGTCCAAGGTACTGCCGAAGTACCGCGCAGACGGCAAGACTGAAATCAACTACACAGTTGAAGAAGTTGCTGTGCCCGGCTTCGCGAAGGTCATCGAAGGCACCCGCATCACGAACACGCTGGAGACCGTAAAGATCAACGGCGAGAAGAAGTGGGATATGAAGGGCTACAGCGAAGAGCTGATGCCCGAAAGCATCAAGGTTCTGATTAAGAACGGCGAAGCGACAGTTGACGAGCTGACCGTAACAGCGGGTGAGGACAAGAGCTGGAAGTTCGAGTCCAGAGACCTGCCGAAGTACGAAGCAGACGGCAAGACCGAGATCGAATACACCGTGGACGAAGAAGTCCCGGCCGGATTCGATAAGGTTGTGACCGGCACCACCATTACCAATACCTACAAGCCTGGTACAACGACCGTAAGCGGCCAGAAGGTCTGGAACCTGAAGGGTAACAGCGAAGACCTGCTGCCGGAGAGCATCACGGTCTACATCAAGGACGGCGAGAGCATCGTTGACACGCTGACCGTAAAGGCCGGAGTGAACAAGGATTGGAGCTTCACGTCCAAGGTACTGCCGAAGTACCGCGCAGACGGCAAGACTGAAATCAACTACACAGTTGAAGAAGTTGCTGTGCCCGGCTTCGCAAAGGTCATCGAAGGCACCCGCATCACGAACACGCTGGAGACCGTAAAGATCAACGGCGAGAAGAAGTGGGATATGAAGGGCTACAGCGAAGAGCTGATGCCCGAAAGCATCAAGGTTCTGATTAAGAACGGCGAAGCGACAGTTGACGAGCTGACCGTAACAGCGGGTGAGGACAAGAGCTGGAAGTTCGAGTCCAGAGACCTGCCGAAGTACGAAGCAGACGGCAAGACCGAGATCGAATACACCGTGGACGAAGAAGTCCCGGCCGGATTCGATAAGGTTGTGACCGGCACCACCATTACCAACACCTACAAGCCTGGTACAACGACCGTAAGCGGCCAGAAGGTCTGGAACCTGAAGGGTAACAACGAAGACCTGCTGCCGGAGAGCATCACGGTCTACATCAAGGACGGCGAGAGCATCGTTGACACGCTGACCGTAAAGGCCGGAGTGAACAAGGATTGGAGCTTCACGTCCAAGGTACTGCCGAAGTACCGCGCAGACGGCAACTGAAATCAACTACACAGTTGAAGAAGTTGCTGTGCCCGGCTTCGCAAAGGTCATCGAAGGCACCCGTATCACGAACACGCTGGAGACCGTGAAGATCAACGGCGAGAAGAAGTGGGATATGAAGGGCTACAGCGAAGAGCTGATGCCCGAAAGCATCAAGGTTCTGATCAAGAACGGCGAAGCGACAGTTGACGAGCTGACCGTAACAGCGGGTGAGGACAAGAGCTGGAAGTTCGAGTCCAGAGACCTGCCGAAGTACGAAGCAGACGGCGAGACCGAGATCGAATACACCGTGGACGAAGAAGTCCCGGCCGGATTCGATAAGGTTGTGACCGGCACCACCATTACCAACACCTACAAGCCTGGTATAACGACCGTAAGCGGCCAGAAGGTCTGGAACCTGAAGGGTAACAGCGAAGACCTGCTGCCGGAGAGCATCACGGTCTACATCAAGGACGGCGAGAGCATCGTTGACACGCTGACCGTAAAGGCCGGAGTGAACAAGGATTGGAGCTTCACGTCCAAGGTACTGCCGAAGTACCGCGCAGACGGCAAGACTGAAATCAACTACACAGTTGAAGAAGTTGCTGTGCCCGGCTTCGCAAAGGTCATCGAAGGCACCCGCATCACGAACACGCTGGAGACCGTGAAGATCAACGGCGAGAAGAAGTGGGATATGAAGGGCTACAGCGAAGAGCTGATGCCCGAGAGCATCAAGGTTCTGATTAAGAACGGCGAAGCGACAGTTGACGAGCTGACCGTAACAGCGGGTGAGGACAAGAGCTGGAAGTTCGAGTCCAGAGACCTGCCGAAGTACGAAGCAGACGGCAAGACCGAGATCGAATACACCGTGGACGAAGAAGTCCCGGCCGGATTCGATAAGGTTGTGACCGGCACCACCATTACCAATACCTACAAGCCTGGTACAACGACCGTAAGCGGCCAGAAGGTCTGGAACCTGAAGGGTAACAGCGAAGACCTGCTGCCGGAGAGCATCACGGTCTACATCAAGGACGGCGAGAGCATCGTTGACACGCTGACCGTAAAGGCCGGAGTGAACAAGGATTGGAGCTTCACGTCCAAGGTACTGCAGAAGTACCGCGCAGACGGCAAGACTGAAATCAACTACACAGTTGAAGAAGTTGCTGTGCCCGGCTTCGCAAAGGTCATCGAAGGCACCCGCATCACGAACACGCTGGAGACTGTGAAGATCGAAGGCGAGAAGAAGTGGGATATGAAGGGCTACAGCGAAGAGCTGATGCCCGAGAGCATCAAGGTTCTGATTAAGAACGGCGAAGCGACAGTTGACGAGCTGACCGTAACAGCGGGTGAGGACAAGAGCTGGAAGTTCGAGTCCAGAGACCTGCCGAAGTACGAAGCAGACGGCAAGACCGAGATCGAATACACCGTGGACGAAGAAGTCCCGGCCGGATTCGATAAGGTTGTGACCGGCACCACCATTACCAACACCCTGGCAACGGTAGAAGTGAAGGTAACGAAGGTCTGGAACGACAACAACAACGTTGAAGGTTTCCGTCCGGAAAGTGTTACTATCAATCTGAAGAAAGATTCTGAAACGATCGATACGGTCGAGTTGAACGAAAGCAACAACTGGACCTACACATGGCAGAATCTGCTGAAGTATGAAGCTGGACAGGAGATCAATTATACGGTCTCCGAAGATCCGGTTGCCAACTACAGCACAAAGATCACGAAGGCTGCGGACGGTACCTTCACCTATACGGTGACAAACAGCCGTACCTACGAAGAGACCGAAGCGACCGTGAAGAAGGTCTGGGCAGACAATGAAAACAACGACGGCAAGCGGCTTGTTGAGCTGAAAGTCACGCTGAGTAACGGCGATGAAGTGACGCTGAACGCAGCGAACAACTGGACAGCAACCATCAACAACCTGCCGAAGTACGCAAACGGTGTTGAAATTGAATACACCTGGACTGAAAACGAAGAAGGCCTGCCGGAAGGCTACACGCTGACCAGCAGCAACAAGGTCGGTACGGTTACAACGCTGACAAACAGCTACACAGATGAGAAGACCGAAGCGACCATCGTGAAGGTCTGGGATGACAATGAAAACAACGACGGCAAGCGGCCGACCGCACTGAAGGCTGTACTGAGCAACGGCACGGTAGTGACGCTGAACGACGCAAACGGCTGGAAGGTGACAGTTAAGGGCCTGCCGAAGTACGCGAACGGTGTTGAAATTGAATACACCTGGACCGAAGATGAAACCGGACTGCCGGAAGGCTACACGCTGATCAGCACCGACAAGAAGGGCACGATCACGACGCTGACGAACAGCTACGAAGATGAGCTGACTGAAGCGACCATCGTGAAGGTCTGGGATGACAATGAAAACAACGATGGCAAGCGGCCTGAAGAACTGAAGGTCACGCTGAGCAACGGTATGGATGTCACACTGAGCGAAGCGAACAGCTGGACCGCGACGATTGACAACCTGCCGAAGTACGAGAACGGCGTTGAAATTGAATACACCTGGACTGAAGATGCAGCTGGTCTGCCGGAAGGCTACACGCTGACCAGCACCGATAAGAATGGCACGATCACGACGCTGACGAACAGCTATGAGGATGAGCTGACCGAAGCGACAGTGAAGAAGGTCTGGGCAGACAATGGAAACAACGACCGTAAGCGGCCTGTTGAGCTGAAAGTCACGCTGAGCAACGGTGATGAAGTGACGCTGAACGAAGCAAACGGCTGGACTGCGACCATTGACAACCTGCCGAAGTACAAAGACGGTGATGAAATTGAATACACCTGGACTGAAGACGCAGCCGGTCTGCCGGAAGGCTACACGCTGACCAGCAGCAATAAGGTCGGTACAGTCACAACGCTGACGAACAGCTACACGGACGAAAAGACCGAAGCGACCGTGAAGAAGGTCTGGAACGACGCCAATAACCAGGATGGCAAGCGTCCGACTGAACTGAAGGTCACGCTGAGCAACGGTACAGATGTCACGCTGAACGCAGCGAACGGCTGGACAGCAACCATTGACAACCTGCCGAAGTATAAAGACGGTGTTGAAATTGAATACACCTGGACTGAAGACGAAACCGGTCTGCCGGAAGGCTACACATTGACCAGCGCTGAAAAGGTCGGCACGATTACGACCCTGACGAACAGCCGCGACACTGAAAAGACCCAGGTAAGCGTTGAGAAGATCTGGAGCGACAGTGGCAACAGGGAAGGCTTCCGTCCGGAGACCGTGACCGTGAAGCTGCTGGCGAACGGTACAGAAATCAAGACAACTGAACTGAGCGAGAGCAACGAGTGGAAGTACACCTGGACCGGCCTGCCGAAGTACGAAGGCGGCAAGGAAATCACTTACACGGTTGCTGAAGACCAGCTCGAGAACTACAAGGTTCCTGTGATCGAGAAGGTGTCTGAGACCGCATGGGCTTACACTGTAACGAACAGCCGTGACTACGAGGAAACCGAAGTCAAGGTTACCAAGGTCTGGGACGACAATAACAATGCTGAAGGTTTCCGTCCCGCAAGCGTCACTGTCAACCTGATGAAGGGAACCGAGAAGATCGGCGAAAGCATCACGCTGGACAAGGACAACAACTGGAGCTACAGCTGGACCGAACTGCAGAAGTTCGAAAACGGCGCGGCGATCGAATACACGGTCACCGAAGATCCGGTCGCGAACTACAGCACGCAGATCACCAAGGCGGCTGACGGCATCTTCACCTACACGGTGACGAACAGCCGTACGACCGAGAAGACCGAGGTCAGCGTTGAGAAGATCTGGAACGACAGCAACAATAGGGAAGGCTTCCGTCCGGATGAAGTGACAGTGAAGCTGCTGGCGAACGGCAAGGAAGCCGGCACAATCACGCTGAACAAGGACAACAGCTGGAAGCATACCTGGACCAACCTGCAGAAGTTCGAAGGCGGCAAGGAGATCGAATATACGGTTTCTGAAGACCAGCTGGCGAACTACAAGAAGCCTGTGATCGCGAAGGTATCTGAGACCGCATGGGCTTATACCGTAACGAACAGCCGTGACTACGAAGAAACCGAAGTCAAGGTCCTGAAGGTCTGGGACGACAGCGATAACAAGGAAGGCTTCCGTCCGGAAAGCGTCACTGTCAACCTGATGAAGGGAACCGAACAGATCGGTGACAGCATCACGCTGAATGAGGACAACGAATGGACTTACACCTGGACTGAACTGCAGAAGTACGAAGGCGGCCAGGCGATCAACTACACGGTCACCGAGAATCCAGTCGCGAAGTACAGCACACTGATTACCAAGGCTGATGACGACACCTTCACCTACACAGTGAAGAACAGCCGTACAGTTGAAAAGACCAAGGTCAGCGTTGAGAAGATCTGGGAAGACAGCGAGAACGTTGAAGGCTTCCGTCCGGAGAGCGTGACAGTGAAGCTGCTGGCAAACGGCAAGGAAGCCGGCACAGCGACACTGGACAAGGCCAACGAATGGAAGTACACCTGGACAGACCTGCAGAAGTTCGAAGGCAGCAAGGAGATCGAGTACACGGTTTCCGAAGACCAGCTGAAGAACTACAAGACGCCTGTCATCGCAAAGGTGTCCGAAACCGAATGGGCGTACAGCGTGACGAACAGCCGTGATTACGAGGAGACTGAGGCCTCCGTAATCAAGGTCTGGGACGACGCGGACAACCAGGACGGCAAGCGTCCGGCAAGCCTGAGCGTGAAACTGCTGAAGGATGGTATGGATTCCGGCTATGACGTTGTCCTGAACGAGGGCAACGGCTGGACGGCCAAGCTTGAGAACCTGCAGAAGTACGCAAACGGCAATGAAATTGTGTATACCTGGAGTGAAGAAGCGCTGCCGCTTGGCTACACGCTGACGAACACTGACAAGGTTGGCACAATCACAACGCTGACAAACAGCCATACGACCGAAGAAACCGAAGTCAAGGTCAGCAAGGTCTGGGAAGACAGCGGCAATAAGGAAGGCTTCCGTCCCGCAAGCGTGACGGTACAGCTGATGGCAGACGGCAAAGCTGCGGGCGATGCAGTTGAACTGAATGCTGAAAATGAATGGAAGCACAGCTGGACCAAGCTGCAGAAGTACAAGGGCGGCGAGGAGATCCAGTACACCGTGACCGAAACGCCGGTGGCCGGTTACAAAGCACCTGTCATCGCAAAGGTGTCCGAGACCGAGTGGATCTACACCGTCACGAACAGCCGCGACTATGAAGAGACTGAAGCTTCTGTGAAGAAGGTCTGGAGCGACGGACATAACCAGGATGGCGTCCGCCCGACGAGCCTGACAGTGAAGCTGCTGGCGAACGGTAATGAAACCGAGTACAGCGTAACGCTGAAGGCTGCCAATGAATGGACAGCGAAGATTGAGAACCTGCAGAAGTACGCGGACGGCAAGGAAATTGAATACACCTGGTCCGAAAGCAACCTGCCGGAAGGCTACACGCTGACAAATACCAGCAAGGATGGCACACTCACAACGCTGACCAACAGTCATAAGACTGAAGAGACCGAAGTGAAGGTCCTGAAGGTCTGGGATGATGCTGACAACCAGGATGGCTACCGTCCGGACGAAGTAACAGTGAACCTGCTGGCTGACGGTGAAGTCAAGGAAACCGTCAAGCTGAACGAGGCCAACAACTGGAGCTACGAATGGAAGGAACTGGCCAAGAAGGCAGCGGGCAAGGACATCGACTACACGGTGACCGAAGACGCGGTGGATAAGTACACCACGAGCATCGTGAAGACGGATGAAAAGACCTTCACCTACACGGTGACCAACAGCCACAAGACCGAAGAGACAGAAGTGAATGTCACGAAGGTCTGGAATGACGCGGACGACCAGGATGGCTACCGTCCGGACGACGTGACCGTGAACCTGCTGGCTGACGGCAAGATCATCGATACCGTCACGCTGAGCGAAGAGAACGAGTGGAGCTACAGCTGGACCAAGCTAGACAAGAAGGCCAATGGCACTGACATCGACTACACGGTAACCGAGAACGCGGTGGCTGAGTACACCACGAAGATCGAGAAGACCGGTGAAAACAGCTTCAGCTACACAGTAACCAACAGCCACACCACTGAAGAAACTGACGTGGATGTCCTGAAGGTTTGGAACGACGCGGATAACCAGGACGGCTACCGCCCGGACGACGTAACAGTGAACCTGCTGGCTGACGGCAAGATCATCGATACCGTCACGCTGAGCGAAGAGAACGAGTGGAGCTACAGCTGGACCAAGCTGGCCAAGAAGGCTGAAGGCAAGGAAATCGACTACACGGTGACCGAAGACGCGGTGGCTGAGTACACCACGAAGATCGAGAAGGCCGATGCGAACAGCTTCAGCTACACCGTGACCAACAGCCACACCACTGAAGAAACTGACGTGGATGTCCTGAAGGTCTGGAACGACGCGGATAACCAGGACGGCTACCGCCCGGACGACGTAACAGTGAACCTGCTGGCTGACGGCAAGATCATCGATACCGTCACGCTGAGCGAAGAGAACGAGTGGAGCTACAGCTGGACCAAGCTGGCCAAGAAGGCTGAAGGCAAGGAAATCGACTACACGGTGACCGAAGACGCGGTGGCTGAGTACACCACGAAGATCGAGAAGGCCGATGCGAACAGCTTCAGCTACACCGTGACCAACAGCCACACCACTGAAGAAACTGACGTGGATGTCCTGAAGGTCTGGAACGACGCGGACAACCAGGATGGCTACCGCCCGGACGACGTAACAGTCAACCTGCTGGCCGACGGCAAGATCATCGACACCGTCACGCTGAGCGAAGAGAACGAGTGGAGCTACAGCTGGACCAAGCTGGACAAGAAGGCCAATGGCACTGACATCGACTACACGGTAACCGAGAACGCGGTGGCTGAGTACACCACGAAGATCGAGAAGGCCGATGCGAACAGCTTCAGCTACACCGTGACCAACAGCCACACCACTGAAGAAACTGACGTGGATGTGCTGAAGGTGTGGGACGACGCAGACGACCAGGATGGCTACCGCCCGGACGACGTGACAGTCAACCTGCTGGCTGAGGGCAAGATCATCGACACTGTCACGCTGAGCGAGGAGAACGAGTGGAGCTACAGCTGGACGAAGCTGGATAAGAAGGCCGCAGGCGTCGAAATCGACTACACGGTAACCGAGAACGCGGTGGCTGAGTACACCACGAAGATCGAGAAGGCCGATGCGAACAGCTTCAGCTACACCGTGACCAACAGCCACACCACTGAAGAGACTGACGTGGATGTGCTGAAGGTGTGGGACGACGCAGACGACCAGGATGGCTACCGCCCGGACGACGTGACAGTCAACCTGCTGGCTGACGGCAAGATCATCGACACTGTCACGCTGAGCGAAGAGAACGAGTGGAGCTACAGCTGGACGAAGCTTGACAAGAAGGCTGCAGGCGTCGATATCAACTACACGGTAACCGAAAACGCGGTGGACAAGTACAACACGAAGATCGAGAAGACCGCTGCAAACAGCTTCAGCTACACCGTGACCAACAGCCACACCACTGAAGAGACTGACGTGGATGTGAAGAAGGTCTGGAACGATAAGAACAACCAGGATGGCTACCGTCCGGACGACGTAACCGTGAACCTGCTGGCTGACGGCAAGATCATCGACACCGTCACGCTGAACGAAGAGAACGAGTGGAGCTACAGCTGGACGAAGCTGGACAAGAAGGCAGCTGGTGTCGACATCGACTACACAGTGACCGAGAACGCGGTGGATAAGTACACCACGCAGATCACCAAGGCAGCCGACGGTACCTTCACCTACACGATCACGAACAGTCATACGACTGAGGAAACCGACGTGAAGGTGAAGAAGGTCTGGGACGACAAGGACAACCAGGATGGCTACCGCCCGGATGACGTGACAGTGAAGCTGCTGGCGAACGGTGAGGAGACCGGCAAGACGGTAACTCTGAGCGCCGAAAACAACTGGAGCTACAGCTGGACCAAGCTGGACAAGAAGGCCGGCGGTAATGACATCGACTACACAGTGACCGAAAACGCGGTGGCTGAGTATACAGCGAACATCACCAAGGCCGCGGACGGAACCTTCACCTACACGGTAACGAATACCCACAAGATTGAGGAGACCGAAGTCAAGGTCCTGAAGGTCTGGGAAGATGCGGATGACCAGGACGGCTACCGTCCGGAAGACGTAACGGTGAACCTGCTGGCGGACGGCAAGGCAACCGGCAAGACCGTCAAGCTGAGCGCTGCCAACAACTGGAGCGAAGGCTGGGACAAGCTGGACAAGAAGGCCAACGGTCAGGACATCGACTACACGATCACTGAGGACGAGGTGGAAGAATACACCGCGGAGATCGTGAAGGCTGAAGACGGAACGTTCACCTACACGCTGACCAACAACCACACCACAGAAGAGACAGAAGCGACAGTCAAGAAGGTCTGGATTCTGGAAGAGAAGGAAATAAAGAATCCGCCGGAAAGCCTGACTGTGAAGCTGCTGGCTGATGATGTTGAAACCGGCAAGAGCGTTACACTGAACGCCGGGAACAACTGGAACGCGACGATTGACCACCTGCCGAAGTACAGAGATCACGGTACAGAGATCGAATACACCTGGACTGAAGTCGACCTGCCGGAAGGCTTTGAGCTGACTGACACGTCCAAGGACGGCACGGTCACGACGCTGACGAACACGTACACGGTGAAGCCCACCGAGCTGCCGCTTGAAGCGACGAAGATCCTGACGGGCCGTATGTGGACCGAAGAGGACAACTTCGAATTCACGCTGGCTGCGGATGAGCACAATCCGGAAGGCGCGGTACTGCCGGGAACGACAGTCAAGACTGCGGATATTACCAACAAGACTGTCACCTTCGACAAGATCGTGTTCAACAAGTACGGAACCTTCAAGTTCACGATCACTGAAACCGAAGGCCATATCAAGGGTGTTACCTACGATACAGAGCCGAAGGAATTCACCGTTGTGATCAAGGATGACGGAGTTGGCAAACTGTATGTTGACAGCGTTACCAACGACGCATACGTTGAGATCAAGAATCCGTATGAATCCTGCGGTGAAATCCAGTTCTTCGCGAAGAAGATCCTGATCGGACGTGACCTGACAGAAGGCATGTACACCTTCGCGCTGAAGGATGAAGGCGGCAATACGCTGCAGACCGCATCCTGCGATGCTGAAGGCAAGGTGGCATTCGAGCCGATCACCTACACCGAAGCGGATATGGTGGTTGACGGCCAGATCGTGACCGAACGGAAGTACACCTACACTATCAGCGAAGTGAAGCCCGAAGGCGATGAACTAGACAAGACGGTCATCTATGACGGCGCTGTTAAGGAAATCACGGTAACACTGAAGGATGATCAGGAAGGTACAATCACCACTGATCCGGAAACCGGAGATCTGGGTATTACCTTCATCAACACAGTGGTGAAGATCCAGAAGACGGATGTCTCCACCGGTGAAGAACTGAACGGAGCACACCTCAGGATTCTGGACAAGACCGGCGCTGTGGTCGATGAATGGGATTCCGAAACCGGTAAGCCGCATGAAGCGGAAAACCTGAAGATCGATGAAGAGTACACCCTGACTGAGACCATCGTTCCGAAGGATTACGCCTTCACGGCTGATGCAACCTTCAGCGTTGACAAGGAAGGCAGAATTACGACCAGCGGACTGAAGGCACGCGAAGACGGTGTGCTGCTGCTGGAAGACAAGCTGGCAGAGAAGCCTGAGTTCGAGAAGAAGATTAAGGACACGAACGATACGACAGGTGAGACCAGCGACTGGCAGGACAGCGCCGACTATGACATTGGCGACGCTGTACCGTACAGGCTGCAGGCGACCCTGGCGGATAACGTGACCGACTATCTGAAGTACCACATCACCTTCCACGATTACATGGATGAAGGCCTGACCTTCAACGGAATCGACAAGGTGACAGTGAACGGAACAGAAGTGACGGCTGACAGCTATACGCTGGAATCCGGCGAACATGGCTTCGACCTGACGATGAACTGGGGTGACGGTGAGACAAAGATCACTGATGCCAGCCTGAACAAGGCGGCCATTGAAGTGCTCTTCACCGCAACCCTGAATGAGCGTGCAGCCCTGGGTGCTGAAGGCAACGTCAACACCGGCAAGCTGGAATACAGCTGCAACCCGAATGTTGACCAGGACGGCAAACCCAGCGAAGAAACCGAAGAAACCAAGGAAGATTCGGTCATCGCCTTCACCTACAAGGTTGAAGTGAACAAGCTGAGCGAGACCGGAGCACCTCTGGCAGGCGCGGAATTCACGCTGGAGAAGAAGATTGAAGGCGACAAGCTGACGCTGATTGACTGCATCAAGGCTGACAGCGGCGACATGTTCACCTTCAAGGGACTGGATGACGGCACCTATATCCTGACGGAAACCAAGAAGCCCGAAGGATACCAGGGCATCGATCCGATCGAATTCACAGTGACAGCGGATCACACGATCGTCTGGGAAGGCGAGGCACGGGATACCATCCTGACCAAGCTGACCGGCAACGTGATTACGGGCGAGATTGAATTCACTGAAGACACCGGCATTGGCAGCCTGGTGACCTCCGTGAAGAATGTGCCCGAACCCACATCCGCGGCAGTGAAGAAGATCTGGAAGGATGCTGAGAACCGCGACGGCCTGCGGCCGCTGTCCCTGCGCATTGAGCTGCTGGCGGACGGCGAAGGCACCGGCAAGTTCGCAGTGCTGGATTCCTCCAACAACTGGACGGCTATGATCAACAACCTGCCGAAGATGAACAACGGCAAGGCGATTGAGTACAGCTGGAAGGAGCCCGCAGTATTCGGCTACACGCTGACGGGCAGCCAGAAGAACGGCATCCTGACCACGCTGACGAACACTCACGGTCCGGACGAGACTGAAGTGAACGTACGCAAGGTCTGGGTTGACGCCAATAACGCGGCAGGCAAGCGGCCCGATAGCATCACAGTGCAGCTGTATGCTGACGGACAGGCTGCAGGCGCAGCGGTCAAGCTGGATGCTTCCAACAACTGGAGCTACAGCTGGACGAAGCTGGCCAAGAACGCCAATGAGGCGGGCATGACCAGGGAAATCAAGTACACGGTTGCTGAAACCGAAATTCCGGAAGGCTATATCGCCAAGACCGCCGGAAATGCCTCCACGGGTTATGTGATTACCAATACCTTCGAGACAGGCAAGCTGATCATTGAGAAGGAATTTGAAATCGAGCCCTGGGAGCCCTTCGGTCCGGATGACAGCCCAATGGACATCCCGGTTATCAAGACCTGGAACGATAACAACAACAAGGACGGCAACAGGCCCGGTGCCGTGACGGTGAGACTGCTGGCGGACGGCGTTGAAGTCGCCACCACCCAGCTCGCCGAATCGAACGGCTGGAAGACGGTGTTCACCGGACTTCCGAGGCTGACGGCCGAGAAGCAGAAGATTGTGTACACCATTACCGAGGATCCGGTTGAATGGTACGAGGCAGAGATTCACGGATTCAACATCCGGAACAACTACAAGCCCGAACTTACCAGCGTAACGGTCCGGAAGGAATGGGACGACAACAACAATGACCAGAAACTGAGACCGGAAAGCATCGTGATGACGCTGAACAACGGTATGACAGTCCTGCTGAACGCAGGAAACAACTGGACCGCGACGATCAGCGATCTGCCGACCAGAGTGAACGGGCAGCCTGCCACATACACCTGGACGGAGCAGAAGGTGCTGAACTACGGCCTGACCAGTGTGGTAACGGAAGGTAACACAACCACCTTCACGAATACCCTCTGGAAGCGTCCTGAGACACCGCCGACGGAAGGCAAGAAGCCGAAGACCACCGGCGAAACCGTAACCTTCGAAGAATACAAGACGCCTCTGGGAGTTGAATCCATCATCAACCACGTTGGTGACTGCTTCGACTAATCAAAACCACGGTTCTGCGGGTCGGCTGAAAAGCCGGCCCGCTTTCTGTTTCAAAGCAGAAGGAGAACAGGAAAACACAGGGAATGTTGCTTGACAGGGCAAAACCACAAGAATATAATAGTTTTTAGTGATTAACCACTATATTTTGTGGATAGAGAGGAAAATGCATATGAAATACCTTCTTGGGATCGACCTGGGAACATCCGGCACGAAAACAGTTTTGTTCGACCAGAACGGTAAGGGTATCTGCTCCGCAACCGTGGAGTATCCTATGTATCAGCCGCAGAACGGCTGGGCGGAACAGGATCCCAAGGACTGGTATAATGCCGCAGTCAGCACGATCCGTACAGTGCTTGAGAAGAGCGGTGTAAACAAAGAAGACGTGGTTTCCATGGGCATCAGCGGCCAGATGCACGGCCTTGTGATGCTGGATGAAAAAGACGAAGTCATCCGTCCCTCCATCATCTGGTGCGACCAGCGGACCGCCAAGGAATGCGAAGAGATTACCGCCAAGGTTGGATATGACAACCTGATCCGGATTACCGCGAACCCCGCACTGCCTGGATTCACCCTTTCCAAGCTGATCTGGGTGCGGAACCATGAGCCGGAAAACTACGCAAAGTGCAAGCACGTGCTGCTGCCCAAGGACTACGTCCGGTTTATGCTGACCGGTGATTTCGCCACAGAGGTTTCTGACGCCAGCGGCATGCAGATGCTGGACGTGCCGAACCGCTGCTGGAGCGACGAATTGCTGGGCATCCTGGACATCGACAAGAGCATGCTGGCCAAAGTTTATGAGAGCTGCGAAGTGACCGGCCATATCTCCGCCAAGGCGGCTGAACTGACCGGCCTGAGTGAGAAGACCCTGGTTGTCGGCGGTGCCGGAGACAATGCTGCCGCAGCAGTCGGTACCGGCGTTGTGGAAGACGGAAAAGCTTTCACGACCATCGGTACAAGCGGCGTTGTGTTCGCTCATACGGATAAGCTGGCGATCGACCCCAAGGGCCGTGTACATACCTTCTGCTGCGCAGTGCCCGGCGCATGGCATGTGATGGGTGTTACCCAGGCTGCCGGACTGAGCCTGAAATGGTTCCGCGACAACTTCTGCGGAGCTGAGAAGATCACCGCGGAAGCGATGGGCGTTGATACTTACGAACTGACAAACCAGGAAGCGGCCCAGAGCCCCATCGGCGCCAACAAGCTGATTTACGCGCCGTACCTGATGGGCGAGCGGACCCCGCACCTGGACAGTGACTGCCGCGGAATTTTCTTCGGCCTGAGCGCAATGCATCAGCGCCGCGACCTGCTGCGTGCGGTTATGGAAGGCGTTACCTACAGCCTGAATGACTGTCTGGGCGTGCTGGCCGGAATGGGCGTTGCGCCTGAAACGATGCTGGCCTGCGGCGGCGGCGGAAAGAGCCCGCTCTGGCGTCAGATGCTGGCGGACGTGATGAACTGCCCCGTGGCAACCACCATCAATACAGAAGGCCCCGCCCTGGGTGTGGCTATCCTGGCAGGCGTAGGCGCAGGACTGTACGGCAGTGTTCAGGAAGCCTGCAGGGCGATGATCAAGGTCAATCCCGCACAGAATCCGATTGCCGAGAACGTGCCGAAATACGCGAAAGTGTATGAAGTGTTCAAGAAGCTGTACACAGCCAACAAGGAACTGTACAAGGAACTGGGAACAATCGAGTAATTAATTCTTAAAACTTAAGAATAAATGATTGAACCCACGAGAACACGCGACAGCAGTGGAGGGAAAAACTATGAAATGCCAGTATTGCAGCTGCCTGGACAGTAAAGTAATTGACTCCCGGCCGACGGATGACGGAAACAGCATCCGGCGCAGGAGAGAATGCACAAACTGCGGCAGACGGTTTACAACCTATGAAAAGGTTGAACTCAGTCCTCTGTTTGTGGTAAAGCGGGACGGCCGCAGGGAAAGCTTTGACAGCCGGAAGATCAAAGCGGGTATCCTGCATGCCTGCGATAAGCTGCCTGTGAGTATGCAGCAGATCGACGAGATTGTGACCCGGGTGGAACAGAAGGCCTATGCCACGATGGACGGAGAAATTGCTTCCGAAAAGATCGGCGATATGGTTATGTCCGAACTGAAGAACCTGAACGACGTCGCCTATGTGCGCTTTGCGGCAGTATACCGGAAGTTCACCGATGTGGGCACATTCATGAACGAGCTGAAGAAGCTTGTTGATGAGAAAATGTAATTGCCGGATAAGCTATACAGGAGGGAAAAGACATGATTTTCAGCTGGATTATCAAGATTGCACTGTGGGCGCTGGCAGGCTTCGCGGCCAGCAAGATCATGAAGGGAAGACCTGACGGACTGCTCAGCAACATCCTGCTGGGCCTGGTCGGCGGTGTTGTGGGCAACCTGCTGTTCAGCCTGATCGGTCTTGATTCCATCAACGGAGTCGGAAACATCATCGTTTCCGTGATCGGTGCCTGCGCAGTCCTGTTCTGCGTTAAGAAGTTCGCAAAATAACAGAGACAAATGAAAAATCCCGCTGCATGAAGCAGCGGGATTTTTCATTGTGTCTGGATTAATCATCATCCGCACGGAAAGCGTAGATGGTGGTGGTGTCATACTTTTCACCGGGACGAAGGATCGTTGTGCCGGGGAAGTTGGGATGATTGGGATCATCCGGGCAGTGCTGGGTTTCCAGGCAGAAACCGGAATAATGACCGTAATCCGCGCCTTCCTTGCCGCCCTTTACATCCAGTGTGCAGGCGGTATAAAGCTGAATGGCAGGCTGGTCAGTCAGCACTTCCATATAGCGGCCGGATTCTTCATGATATACGCTGGCCGCAGCGCCCATGGCTTCGCCCTTGCGGAGAACGAAGTTATGATCATAACCGCCGGCGGGAATCATCTGGGGGCAGGTTTCATAAACTTCAAGTCCTTCCTCCAGTAACAGGCCGTCGCGGAGATCCAGGGGCGTTCCGACAACAGGCATATAGTCGCCGGTGGGGATCAGACCGCTGTCCACTTTGGTGATGACATCGGCATCGATGGCAACTTCATGATCCTTAACAGTGCCGTGTTTATGGCCGCCCAGGTTGAAGTAGGTGTGGTTGGTGAGGTTGCAGAGGGTGGGCTTGTCGGTGGTGGCTTCATACCGGATGATCAGATCGCACATATCATTCCAGGTGAAGGTTACGGTCACATCCAGATTGCCGGGGTAGTTTTCCTCACCGTCGGGGGAAATACGATGGAAGGATACGGAATCCTCATGTTCTCCCTCTTTGGGAGTGCCGGTCCAGAAATGAGCGGCGAAGCCGACGTTACCACCGTGCAGATGGTTTTTACCATTGTCATTGAGAGCAACCTGGTACTGGACACCGTCAATGGAGAATTTGCCGGCACCGATGCGGTTGCCGTAGCGGCCGACTGTATCGCCGAAGCAGCCGTGAGGCCCGATATAGCGATCCAGGGAGTCAAAACCAAGGGCAACATCATCCATATTGCCGCCGGCATCCGGGACGATAATGGAGGTGACGATAGCGCCCCATTCCATAACAGTGACAGAAGCGCCCATGCTGTTGGTCATGGTAAACTTATGGACATCTTTTCCTTTGGGGGATTTTCCCCAGATTTCCGTTTTGATGGACATAGCACGATTCCTCCCAGTTTTAATTCGATTGACCTTTTTCTCCGGGAAATGCTTCCGCAACGGTCTGAAATGATATGGACCGGCATGGAAAAGCAGAATGTATTTATACATGCCGGAGAAAAACGATTTTACTGATCAACATCCTCTTGTATTGTAAGGCTTTCAGGGGGATTGTCAAGAGCAGCAGGACCCGTTTCCAGCGCGGAAAGCTTGCGCTGGATGGAACGGGATTTTGTAACAGCTGAATCAATGGATTCTCCTGCCTGGTCAAGGCGGCGGCGGGTGTTTTCCAGCGTTTCCGCGAAACGAGTAAAGTCCTTTTTGATTTCACCCAGCAGAAGCCAGACTTCCCCGGAACGCTTCTCAATGGCCAGGGTACGGAAACCCATCTGCAGGGCGTTGAGCATGGCAGAGAAGGTACCGGGTCCAGCAATGACGATCCGCTGCTCCCGCTGCAGGGTTTCGACCAGTTCCGGCGTCTGAAGCGCTTCGGAATACAGCCCTTCCACAGGCAGGAACATGATGGCAAAATCCGTGGTATAAGGCGGGAAGATATACTTTTCAGAGATCTTTTTCGCTTCCTGCTTCAGGCGCTGGATGAGCGCCTTCCGGGCAGCTTCAGCACCGGCAGCGTCTCCCTGCTGGGCGGCATCTGTCAGGCGGATATAGTCCTCCTGGGGGAACTTGCTGTCCACTGGCAGATACACCGTATTTCCACTCTGATCCGGCAGGCAGACCGCAAACTCGACCCGTTCGGCTGAGCCGGGAACAACGGCGACGTTTTCCTCATACTGGCCGGGAGCCAGTGTCTGGCGGATCAGATTCCCCAGCTGCATTTCACCCCAGATGCCCCGGGTTTTGACGTTGGTGAGGACCTTTTTCAGATCACCGACACCGGAGGCCAGGGTATGCATTTCGCCGAGCCCTTTATAGACGGACTCAAGACGCTCACTGACCTGGGCAAACGACTGATCCAGCTTCTTATCCAGGCTTTCTGACAGGCGGTCATCCACGGTCTTGCGCATTTCAGTAAGCTGCCGTTCGTTTTCCAGGCGGAGATCATTGATCTTTTCCTCCTGGTTCCGGGTGGAAAGAAGAACCTGGCGCTGCATGCTTTCCAGCAATGTAGACTGACCCTGTCCCATCTGGGACAGGGTGGTCATGAGCGACTGATTGGCTTCATAAAGGGATTTTGCTGCCTCATCGTGCTGGGCGTCAAGCTCATCCAGAAGGCGATTGCCAAGATTGACCAAGCCGTGTTCCTGGGTCATCCGGTCGCGTTCCTGTTTATGGTCAAGCGCAGACTGCCT
The DNA here is from genome assembly GCA_017569305.1 of Clostridiales bacterium FE2011. Taxonomy (NCBI): domain Bacteria; kingdom Bacillati; phylum Bacillota; class Clostridia; order Eubacteriales; species Clostridiales bacterium FE2011. The sequence continues at coordinate 2,866,352 of CP069418.1, forward strand.
GATCAAAAGGATAATCAGGAGAAGCAAGCAAAGAATAAGTAAAAGAGGCGTTATAAATTCGTAAGTCATTTTATCAAGGGATCCCTCGACCAGGCTCGGGATGACAATGAAGGCATAGCCTTCATTGTGGCTGATGTGTTGAGATTCTTACCATGTTTGTGAGTTGACAAGATTACATGTCTCTTCTGCCTTCAAGGGCTTTATAGAGGGTGACTTCATCCGTATACTCCAGGTCGCCGCCGACGGGTACACCGTGGGCGATCCGGGTACATTTGACATTCATGGGCTTCAGAAGACGCGCAATATAGGTTGCGGTTGCTTCGCCCTCCACATCCGGATTGGTTGCGAGAATCACTTCGTTTACTTCTTCCGTGCCGAGACGCGCAAGAAGCTCCCGGATGTGGATGTCATCGGGACCGACACCTTCCATGGGAGAAAGGGTTCCGTGAAGCACGTGGTAAAGCCCGTGATACTCATGCATCCGTTCAAGGGCCGCCACATCCCGGGGATCGCGAACCACGCAGATCTGGCCGTTGTGACGGGTGGGATCCGCGCATATGGGGCAGGCGTCGCCGGTGGAATAATTACCGCAGGTTTCGCAGAAGCGTATAGCTTTGCGGCCCTCCCAGAGTGCGACAGAGAGGGCGCGGACGTTTTCCTGCGGCTGCGAGGCCAGATGGTAAGCCAGACGCTGGGCCGTTTTAGGCCCGATGCCGGGCAGCTTGGCCAGTTCCATGGCCATGGCCGCAATAGGCTCAAACTGACTGCTCATCTCAGAACAGACCACCCATTCCGGGAGCCATGCGGTTCATCGCGGTTTCGCGGGCTTCCTCGCCCTTGCGAAGCGCTTCGTTCACCGCAGCCATCACCAGGTCCTGCAGCATTTCGATATCGTCCGGATCCACAACCTGGGGATCGATGGTGATCGCGGTCAGCTCGCGCTTGCCGCTGACTTTGACGGAAACCATTCCGCCGCCGGCGGTAGCTTCATATTCAGCTTCGTCCAGGCGCTCCTGGGCTTCCTGCATCTGCTGCTGCATTTTCTGAGCCTGACGCATAAGCTGCTGCATGTTGGCGCCTCCACCGAAGCCGCCGAAATTCTGTCTACCCATAATTGATGTACCTCCAATGTAAAATTCATAATTCAGAATTCAGAATTCAGAATTATTGATTGTGTGGGAAATTGCCTGATGGTTAATAACCGGGGAAAGGATTATGTGGATTCCGGAGAAGCGGGCTCTTCGGGAACGGGAGCGGGAACAGCCGTAACGCCGGTGACGATGTCGTCCAGGATGGCCATGACGTAGGGCATTCCCTTGCCAGCCCGGTTCTGGAGCAGGATATCGTCCCGGGAGAGTTTGCTGACCGGACTGCGAGCCTGGTAGACCAGGAGATCGAAGGGCAGATCACGGTTGATCCGGCTGACATCGGCAATACACTTGCCGTTGGAGCCGTTCTTGTTAAAGTAGAAGCAGCGGACACCCTTACCGGCACGGTTCTGGGGCTCGAAATCAAGCTGGGGAATGCGCTTGGCCCAGCCGCGCTCAGAGAAGATGACGATTTCATCGGTTTCCTCAAGCTGGCTGACCCAGAGCACTTCATCTCCGCTTTCCACACTCATGCCCTTAACGCCGGTGGCGATCCGTCCCTGGACCGGAACGGTGGAGAGCGGGAAGCGGATGCTCATGCCGCCCCTGGTGATAAGCAGCAGATCGCCCTCATGCGCGGCGGGAAGAATGGCCAGGAGCGCGTCACCCTTCTTCAGGGAGAGACAAGGATACTTCCGGCTGCGGACGTCATAGTCCACGGCCGCGGTGCGCTTGATCATACCGTTCTTTGTGATGAACAGGAAGTCCGGGAGATCCTTCATCTTCGCGGAATCGCAGGTCAGCATGAGCAGCGGCTGCTCGTTCTCCTCGATGCCCATGAGGACGCCGGAAAGGAGCTGGCCGCGGTCCTTCGGCTTGCATTCCGCAATTTTGCCGACATTGATGGGATAGCAGTTGCCCAGATCGGTGAAGATATAGAGATTCTCCGCCGTAGTGGTCGGAAGCAGCCAGCGGGCGCTTTCAGTGAGGTTCTCTTCCGCAGTGGGAAGCGGAGTACGCTTCAGCAGGGCGGGAGAGACACGCTTGAGGTAGCCGCCCTCAGTGTAGATGATGACGGCGTCTTCCGGTTCAGGCGTGTTGTCCGGCAGATCCACAGGAGCATCCTCAGGAACTTCCAGCGTAGTGCGGCGGTCATTGGCAAACTCCTCCGCAATGGCTTCCATTTCCTTGCGGATAACTTCATTCAGCTTCTTTCCGCTCTTCAGGATGCCTTCGAGACGGGCAATCAGCTTCAGGATATCCGCATATTCCTTCCGGAGGGCTTCGACTTCCAGATTGGTCAGGCGCTGCAGGCGCATATCAAGGATGGCCTGGGCCTGGATCTCAGTCAGCGCGAACCGCTCCATGAGGCCGATACGGGCTTCCTTCGGGCTCTTGCTGGCACGGATCAGGGCAATAACCTCATCCAGATTGTCCAGGGCGATCATCAGGCCTTCCAGGACATGAGCGCGGGCCTTTGCCTGCTTCAGTTCATACTCCGTGCGGCGGGTGACAACCTGCTTCTGGTAATCAATATAGCTGGCGATGAGTTCCTTCAGGCTCAGCTGCTTCGGCTTGCCGCCGACAATGGCGACCATGTTGACGCCGAAGGTGACCTGCAGGTCGGAATACTTATACAGATAGGACAGGGTCCGCAGGGGATCCACGTCACGCTTGAGCTCAATAACGGCCCGCATACCGGTACGGTCGCTCTCATCACGGATATCATAGATACCGCCGAGGGCCACTTTTTTATCCTCGCTCAGTTTCTGGATTTTTTCCAGCATGGCGGCTTTATTAATCTGGTAGGGGATCTCTGTAATGACAAGAAGCTTCCTTCCGGAAGGACCGTCTTCGATATTGACCCGGGCACGGAGGGTCAGCTTACCCTTGCCGGTTTCATAGCCGCGGCGGATCTCCTCATTGCAGAGCAGCACGCCGCCGGTGGGAAAGTCCGGACCGGGGAGGATCTTCATCAGTTCATCCAGGGTGATATCCGGGTTTTCCATCTGGGCGATGACGGCGCGGACGGCTTCCCCCAGGTTGTGGGTGGGAATGTTGGTGGCCAGGCCGACAGCGATACCGTTGGCACCGTTCACCAGCAGGTTCGGGAAACGGGCAGGCAGCATGTCCGGCTCTTTCAGGGTGTCATCGAAGTTCAGGCGGAAAGGTACGGTATCCTTCTCGATATCCCGCAGCATTTCCATGGCCAGGGGCGTCATCCGGGCTTCCGTATAACGCATGGCAGCGGCGCCGTCACCGTCGATGGAGCCGAAGTTGCCGTGGCCGTCCACCATGGGGCAGCGCATGGAAAAGTCCTGCGCCATATGCACCAGGGCACCGTAGACGGAGGAGTCACCGTGGGGATGATATTTACCGAGACAGTCGCCGACGATACGGGCGCACTTGCGGTGCGGTTTATCCGGCGTGGTGCCGAGTTCCATCATGGTATAGAGGATACGGCGCTGAACGGGCTTCAGTCCGTCCTCCACCCGGGGAAGGGCGCGCTCCAGGATGACATGTTCGGCATAGGGCATCATGCTGTTATGCATGACGTCTTCCATATTGATATCAAGAATCCGGGAAGGATCGTCCTTGACGATAGGCTTTTCAGGTTCTTTACGCTTCGCCATGGCTTACTGCTCTCCTTCCTGCGCCTGCACGCTGTGACCGTCAAGCTCCGCATCGAACGTGTCTGTACGGTTAAAGTCAGCGTGTTCGCTGATGTAATCGCGGCGGGGTTCCACCTTGTCTCCCATGAGGACGGTGGTGAGCCGGTCCGCCAGGGCAGCATCCTCGATGCCCACGCGCATGAGCTTGCGCTGGGACGGATCCATGGTGGTTTCCCACAGCTGCTCGGGGTTCATCTCACCCAGACCTTTGTACCGCTGCAGGGTGTATCCCTTGCCCACGGTACGGGTGGCTTTGGCCAGCTCCTTGTCATCGTAGGCGTAGATGACTTTCTGGCCCTTCTGGATTTTATAGAGCGGAGGCATACCGATGTATACATGCCCGCCGGTGATCAGGTCCTTCATATAACGGAAGAAGAAGGTGAGCAGGATTGCCCGGATATGGGCACCGTCCTGGTCAGCATCGGAAAGGATGATGACTTTGCCGTATTTGAGGTTGTCCAGGGTAAAGCCTTCATCAATGCCGGTCCCCAGGGCAGTAATGAGGCTGCGGAATTCCTCATTGGCGAGGACCTGGTCCAGATGCTTCTTTTCAACGTTCAGGGGTTTGCCGCGGAGGGGAAGGATAGCCTGGAAACGACGATCCCGGCCCTGCTTGGCGCTGCCGCCTGCAGAATCACCTTCCACGATGAAGAGCTCGTTATCCTCCCAGTGGCGTCCGGTGCAGCTGGAGAGCTTGCCGACCAGCGGAGCGGCCTCCAGCTGGCTGGCTTTACGGATGTTGTCACGGGTTTTGCGGGCAGCTTCCCGAGCCTGGGCGGCACGCATCGCCTTGGAGACGATGGCGTTGGCAACTTCCTGGTTTTTCAGGTTATCCAGCCAGTCCAGCAGCTGCTGGGTAACGATGGCTTCCACAGCGGGGCGCACTTCACTGTTGCCGAGGCGGCCTTTGGTCTGGCCTTCAAACTGGGGATTCTTGACCATGGTGGTCAGGACACAGGTGAGGCCTTCGCGGAAATCTTCACCTGCCAGGTTGTTATCCTTCTCCTTCAGCAGGCCGACGCGGCGGGCATAATCGTTGAAGCACTTTGTAAAGGCGGTTTTAAAACCGGCCTCGTGGGTGCCGCCCTCCGGTGTGTTGATGTTGTTGACATAAGAGAAGAGGCTTTCGGTGTAGCCGTCGGTATACTGGATGGCAGCACGGCAGATGATCGAGTCACGCTTGCCTTCAACATAGATGATATCTTCCTGCAGGGCGTTTTTGCCGGCATTCAGATAACGGACATAATCGGAAATGCCTCCGTCATAGCAGAAGACACGGGTGCGGCTGTCCGCATCGGCAATCCGCTCATCCGTGAAGGTGATGCGGATGCCGCGGTTCAGGTATGCCAACTCCTGCAGGCGGCGGGCGACAGTTTCAGTATGGAAACGGACGTCCTCGAAAATCTCGTCGTCCGGAAGGAAACGAACCAGGGTGCCCTTTTTACGGGTGTTGCCGAGAACTTCCAGCGGACCTTCGGGCTTGCCGGCGTGGACTTTGCCGGTGGCGGGATCCATTGCGCTGGTAAAGGCCATACGGTAATGGGTCCAGTTGAGGAAGACGTCGACGGTGAGCCACTTGCTCAGAGCGTTGACGACGCTGGCGCCGACGCCGTGGAGACCGCCGGAATAGTCATAGTTCTCACTGTTGAACTTGCCGCCGGCATGAAGCACGGTGAAGATGACTTCAACGCCGGGCTTGTGCATGGTCGGGTGGTCGTCCACGGGCATGCCGCGCCCGTTGTCATAGACGCTGGCGGAGCCGTCCTTGTGCAGGGTGACGGACACTTCGGAAGCGAAGCCGTTGGCCGCTTCGTCGATGGCGTTGTCCACGATCTCCCACAGGAGATGGTGAAGGCCGCGGGAAGAAGTAGTACCGATATACATGCCGGGGCGCATACGCACAGCCTCCAGGCCTTCCAGCACCTGGATATTACCGGCATTATAGGTTTGGGATGCCATGGGTTCACTCCTTTGGGGCTTTCAACGAAAGGCCCGAATGATGACAGTATATTATACCATAAAATGTGCCTGAAAAGAAAGGGGAACACAAGATTTTGTAAGCTGTACAGCTTACAAAATCAATGATATATCGCTTCGCGATATGATATATTTGCCCGTAAACGGGCAAATGTGATTTATTGTTTAGTTTTTCTTCGAAATGGGAAAAATACGAGGGGTCAATTTATCAGATAAGTCGTTTATTCGGTGCTTTGCGGGGAATATAATACGGCCAGGATGAGGGAAAAACCGGAGTCCTGATCTGCAGACCATACGGGAACAAAGGAGGGCAGATAATCGTTTGAAAGAGTAGAGTTCAATTGCCCCGCTCAAGGCGGCGCGGTTGACAGGTATACGAAAAAAGGGGATAATATTTTTCGTATACGATGAAGGAGGATGTGCTAATGAAGCGCATTTTATGCATTATACTTGCCCTGGGAATTCTGGCTGGAACGATGTCTTTTGCTGTTGCGGAAGAAGATGAAGACTTCCAGTTCTCAGATGAGGAACTGCGGGAAATGCAGGAAGAGGAAGACCAGGCTGAAAACTATATTGAAGCCAATGTACAGGGTGAGGTTTACCATGAAAAAACCCGGGAGGATTTTGACATGAATTCTCCTGCGCTGTATAAGGCTAAAATGCGTACGGATTTTAACGGAACGATCTACTCTGAAAAGTGGAAGAGTGAAGAAGAAATCACTCCCAAGATGAGACTGGCGGACGCAAGGGGCAAAAAGGTTGACATCCTGTATGTCGGCCTGATCTGGTTCATCGTGCGCCGGGATAATGTGATCGGCTACGTGAGACGGCAGCAGATTGCCAAGAGCGATATTGAATCCGTTGATCCGGAGAATATCCCTCCCTTCAATGTGCAGAAGCATGCCTATATTGCCAAGACTGCTACTACCTGCCATGTACGGAAGAGCATGACGCCTTCCCAGGGTGACGGAGATGACGGAAACAACTGGGTCATCCTGAAACCGGGTACAGAGCTGAGCATCTGGCAGTTCTACAACGGCTGGGCCATGGTGAACTACTGGCGGGAATACGGCTATATCGATCCTAACGAACTGACGGATCTGATTCCTGTATCTCCCACCGACGAGGAACTGTTCCCGGACAGCCCGATTGCCGCTTATACCAGCTATTATAAAATGGTACAGACCGAAACAAACCTGAACCGGATCCACAATATTAAAACCGGCTGCCAGTATATTTCCCAGGTCCTGCAGCCTGGTGAACGCCTGGACGCAAACAAAACCATGGGTCCCTACCGGCCGGGCAAGGGATACAAACAGGCCGGCGTGCTGACCGCAGGAACCTCCAAGCTGGGTTACGGCGGCGGTACCTGCCAGGTTTCCAGTACGCTGTACAACGCCCTGATTCAGCTGCCGGACATTGAGATCAATCACCGCCGGCCTCACGGCGGCAACGGTGCTGCCTACCTGCCGATCCACTGCGACGCGGCTGTGGGCAATCCGGAACTGAACCTGATTTTTACCAACCGGTATGATTTCCCGATCAGGATTGTGGGCACCTCCAATGATGACGGCGCCCTGCTGATGCGGGTTTACCGGTATCACGGAGAAGAAATCACGGAAGCAAATTAAAAACATTATTATAAAACAAGGGGGAGAAAACATGAATTCCATTTTGTCCATTGTTATGGTTATCGTGATGGCTTTCAGCTCCATCGGCGGCGTGACCGCAGCGCTGAAAGAGCCTGTGTCCTTTGACGCAAAGATCAACGTGGACGCAGACGGGATCCTGGCCCTTGCCGGAACCGCAGCGACGGAAGAAACAAAACAGACCATTACCATTGTGAAGGATATTGTTGGAGCCCTGACCCTGAAGGGCGTCGCCGACAAGGACAACGCCGAACTGGATATGCTGGCCGGCGATGACGTCATGCTCTCCATCGGCGTAAAGAACGCTGAAGACGGCGGACTGATTGCCGCTTCATCCCTGCTGGGCAGCCAGGTCATCTCTGTATCCGCGGAAACCGTACAGGCTCTCCAGCAGCAGATGCAGGCATCCATGACCGAGGCTTCCGCCGGAATGGGCGGCCTGGAGAACCTGGACAAGGAGCAGATCGCCAAAGACTTTGCCGAAATCGTTGAGAAGGCGATGAAGGCGTTTGAAGAAAAGAAAGGTGAAACCGAAACCGGCGATTTTACCGTGGATGATCTGAAGTTTACGGCAAAGACGCCCGTCAACATGACCTATACAGAGTTTATGGAACTGGTCCTGAACAGCGCGAAAGAACTGCTGGCCAAGGAATCCCTTCAGCCGGTTGTACAGGCTGCCAGCAAGGATAAGGACCTGATCGCTGAAATCGATAAAGAGATTGAGAAGCTGAACAGCATGCCCGAAGAGGAAAAGCCGGAAGTGCAGTTCGCCCTCTACTCCAACGAAAACGAAGGCGGCTACTTTGTCTGCGATCTGACCAAGGCGGCTAAAGAAGAGACTGAAAAGCCGGAAACCATGCATGTCGGCATCGGCGGCGGCGAAGATCCGATCAGGATCCGCTTCAGTTTTGAACAGAACCAGGAAACAATGAGCATTGCCGCTGACGTTACGAAGGACAATGCGGCTGACCTGAAGGCCCATGTAAACGCAAAAGACGGATCCGTTGCTGACATTGCCGTGACCTGCGACGCGGCCGGCAGCCTGGACATGGCTTTTGATATCAACTCCAAGGACGCTGTCGCGAAGATCCTTGCGAAAACAGAACCTGTGGAAGGCGAGCGGACAAAGTATTCCCTGGATGTGTTTATGAACAATGCTGAACAGCCCCTTGTGAACATCACAGGTTCTGTCGGCAAGGGCGGAGAAGCTGTTTCCGTATACGAGGGAGAGGACATCACCGTTCTTCCGTTTGAAGCGCTGATGAATGACACCGACGGCACCGCCAGCGGGAAACTGCAGATTACCCTGACAGCCGGCATCCTGAAGGCGATCACCGTACTGACCAAGAACCTGCCTGAAGAGACTGGAACCTGGCTGAACAAGCAGATAATGCAGCAGATGATGCCCAAGACCACTACCATCACGAAAACCCAGACCGAAACCGTGACAGCTGAATAATTGCACACATAAAGCATCGGGAGGAGAGACAAGCGCTCTCCTCCTTCTCTGTTCACAGAAATGAAAGGTTTTTAAACAGGAATCAACCGAAGAAAAAGAGAAATATATATAATTGTATGCTGCCGGCAGACATATTTCCGGAAGAGAATCACCGGCAGAGATGGAGAGTAACAAAATGGATAAAATCGCAAGCTTCCAGGTGAACCACCTGAACCTGCTGCCGGGCCTTTACCTGTCCCGGACGGACAGCCAGGAACAATGCACGGCATCCACATTTGACCTGCGGGTGACCGCACCAAACCGTGAACCGGTGATGGACATCCCGGCCATTCATACGATAGAGCATCTTGGAGCATCATTCCTCCGCAACAGCAGCAGGAAAGACGAAGTGATTTATTTCGGACCCATGGGATGCAGAACCGGTTTTTACCTGGTGGTTTTCGGGAAACAGAGCGCGGAGGACGTTTATCCGCTGGTCCTGGAAATGTGCGACTTTATCCTCGGGTTTGAGGGAGAAATACCCGGAGCCAAGCCTGAAGAATGCGGAAACTGGTCTGAGCAAAACCTGAACATGGCGAAATACTATATCAGGAGATACCGCGAGGATCTGACGACCTGCAGGCGGCTGTCCTATCCCGGATAAACGGGAACGAAGAAGCAGGGAAACAAAAAGGGCGGAAGGGGAGTACAGACACAGATGAACGGGTACAGGAAAAGGATCAGAAGGATCCTGGCAATGCTGCTGTGCATTGTGTTTGTTTTCTGCCATTCGCTGGCTGAAGAAGGAACTGCGACGCCGACCGACCTGGCAGGGGAACCGTTTGAACGGACGGAAATTGTGGACGGCGTGAAGATAACCGTTACAGTAAAGGACGGTGCTGAAGCACTGGACGATGTGCCCGTCGTTACAAAAGTCAATAACGCGGAATTTGCACTGGCTGCGGAAACGGTGCTGGGTCTTGAACAGAATGACAGCACCCTTATCCGCCATATGATCTGGAGCATTACCCTCCGTGAAATGGGCGGAAACGGCAAAATCAAGCTGGAAAAGCTGGGGCTGACCGGCTTGCAGGAACAGTATCTTGACGGAACGGTCAGCGTTTATGTGCTCCAGTATAACGGAGCTGCGCAGAGCCTGCGGGACAAGGCGCGGGTAATCCCGGCCATCATCAAAACCGAACAGAATACAGTCACTTTTTCCCTGACAGAACCCGGCCTGTATGACGTGGTTACAGCGGTACGGATGCCGGAAAAAGCTGCAGCGGCAGAAGAAGTGAACGGGGAAGAGGCAATTGAAGAGCTTCATGCCGGAGAACAGGAAGAAGCCGCCGGACAGCACGAAGAGGATGAGACAGCCGCAGAGACGGAAGCGGAAGAGCCGGCGGAGGAGAATCCCGCACAGGAAACGCCCGAAGAACAACCGGAGCAGGATGAACCCGCCGGGGAGGAACCGGTTCAGGATAACAATCTTCCCGAAAAGGCAGAAAGTGAACCTGCGGCGGAACAGGCAGCAGCAGAACAGGCTGAACCGGATACTGTAAACACTGAAAAGGTTCCGGAAAATGTTCCGGAACAGGAAGAGACGCTTTCCGGAGCGAACACGGAGGAAAGCACAGACCTGTCACGGGCGGCGGCAGAGGAAACCGATAAGGTGAAGGCCTTTGTGATCCGCTGCTACTGGCTGATTCTGGGACGGGAAGAGGACAAGGCCGGACTGGAAGACTGGACCAACAAACTGAAAAGCAAGAGCGCTACAGCCGCTGAAATTATCAAGGGCTTCCTCGGCAGCCAGGAATTCATCCGGAAACACAAATCCTCCGAGGAACTGATTGAAATCCTGTACAGGACGATGCTGAACAGGCCGTCGGACGAATCGGGACGAAACAGCTGGAGTAAGATGATTGCAAGCGGCGAGTCCCTGAACAAACTGATCAACGGATTCTGCCAGTCCGTGGAATTCACGAAGATCTGTGAGAGCTACGGCATTGAAGGAGGCTCCCTTCCGGATGGAGCGGCGGCCGCGCCTGTCGCATACAGCGAGAGGCTGATCGCTTTTGTTACGAGGTGCTACAAGGAAGCGCTGAACCGGGAACCGGATGAAAACGGCCTGGCATTCTGGTGCAACCAGCTGACCCAGAAGGCTAAAACGTTCTCGGAAGTGGCAGCCGGTTTCGTTTTCTCTGATGAAATGAACAGGAAGCAGCTGAGCGACGAGGCGTTTGTCAAAATGCTGTACCGGCTGTATCTGGGCCGGGAAGCAGAAGCGGCCGGGCTGAGCTTCTGGAAGAGCCAGCTGAAGGGCGAAATGACACGGGAACAGGTGAACGAAGGGTTTGCCAATTCCCGGGAGTTCGCGGGGATCGTTGCGGGCTTTGATTCCGAGGCCGGCGCGGAACCAGAATACAGCTACATCCTCGTGCCGGACGATACAGGCATTGTTGTCAACAACGGCGCAAAGGTGCAGATCCAGGTCAGCCCGCAGCTGGTAAAGACGGGAACCGCACTGAAATGGCTGAGCAGTGACACGAAGATCTTCACGGTCAGCCAGGACGGCGAACTGACAGGCTGCTATCCCGGAAAAGCCAGACTGAAGGTATACCTGCCGGACGGAAAGATCCTCGAGGAAACAGATGTTATGGTCAAAGCCAACTACCGCGCGATTCTGTTTTCTGAATCCACCTTTGCCGGCGGCGTAATCCGCCGGAACCGCGGAGACGTCCGGCTGATGAAGAATATGCTTTCATCCGTGACCGGACCGGATGGCGAAAACTACAAGCTGTATTCCTTTGACGACTTTGTCGCCAGTGAGGTATATCAAAAAATCAATCAGCTCATCGTTGCTCCTTCCCGGGACGGGGACGTGTCCATGTTCTTCTTCGCCTCCCACGGGGATTACAAATCCACATCCAAACAGCTGGCCGGACGCCTGTGGTGCAAAAACAAGGAAACGTGGCTGGAACTGCCGGAACTGGCAAAAACGCTTGCCGCCACAAAGGGAAAGGTCATTGTGATCCTTGAATCCTGCGGACCCGGCGCGGCAATCAAGGAATGGGACAATGAGACATTGAGCACAGCGTCCTTCGAGGATGAAGGGACTGCTGACGAAGAAGGCGACGCACCGGATCTGTCCGATCTGTTTATCAGCGCTTTTGCCGCAGCGGATCCGGGGCTGACGGTTTATGAGACAGACGGGGATACGCTGAGTGGAGCCGGGGAAAGCGACGGAAGCGGACAGTTCCCCCATGGAAATCAGTTCCTGACGGAAAAGTTTGTCATACTGACAGCTTCCGCGTACCTGCAGACATCCTACATGATGGGAGAGCATACCTATAATGTGTTCCCGTACTGGCTGACAAAGGGTGTGGGAACAGCCGGCGCAATGCCTGCGGATATCGAAAACGGCAATGGAGACGGAAAGCTGACGATGAATGAACTGTATCAGTATGTGTATAAACATACCATCCACAGGCAGACGCCGCAGGTATATCCGAAGAACAGCGATTATGTATTATTCCTGAGAAAGTAAGCAAAAGGCGGAGCCGTCTGGATCCGCAGGGAGCATGAAATGAAAAGTGTGACCCAGCTGCCGGAGATCGGGAACCTTCCCGATCTTCTGCGCTTTGAAAACGGAGACGCTGTACAGACACCCGGGGACTGGAAACGCAGGAGGGCAGAGCTGATCAGCCTGTACTCGGAATATGTGTACGGATACATGCCGGATAAAGCAAAGGAAACCATAGAATGGCAGCTGCGGGAAGACGCGGAGACCGGCGGGAAACTGCTGACAATCACAATTTCCGCGGAGGGACGCAGTGCGTCCTTTTCCGTACTGGCGGGGCTTCCGGAAGGCACGGCGCCGGAAGGCGGTTTTCCTTTTTATATAGAGTACTGGCCGTGGCACTATCAGAACGGGTTCACGAAGGAATGGGTGACCGGTTTTTCGGACAACTGCCGGTATGCCATGGAAAGAGAATATGCCTGTTTCCAGTATGACTGCTCCCAGGTATCTGCGGACAACGAGACACGGACCGGCGCATTCTTCACCCTTTATCCATACAAGGCGACAGATTCCGCACAGCAGCGAGGTGTGCTGCTGGCATGGGCATGGGGTGTGAGCAAGATTATTGACGCCATGGAAGCCGGAGCGGGCAGGGAACTGGGGATCAACCCGGAGCTTTCACTGGTTGGCGGCGTATCCCGGTACGGGAAAAGCGCAGCGGTGGCCGGTGCCTGGGACGAGCGGATCCGTGTGACGATCCCGTCCTGCTCAGGTGCGGGAGGCGTCGCTGTGTTCCGGACAGACAACCATGGAAAGACCTATGATCTCACAAGCCTGGGCGGACCGGCAGAATGGGAGAACGAATCGGTGAATGAACCGTTTTCGAATCTGCAGGGCGGAGAAGGATACTGGTTCTGCGGCAATTTCACAAGGCTCCTGTCTGCCCGGACGCTGCCGGTGGATCAGCATATGCTTTGCGCACTGGCGGCGGGAAAGAACCGCCATATGATTATTGTGACAGGCATTGTTTCAGAAGGATGGAACAATACGGAAGGACAGTGCCTGGCCTATGCCGCGTCCCAGCCGGTGTGGGATTTGCTGGAATGCAGTGAACAGAACAACATGATCATTCACCTGGACGGACATGCGATCCTGCATTCAGATATGCAGACAATCCTGGACTACTGCGATGCCTGCCTGCGGGGGATCCGGGCAGACAGTTTCATAAAACTCACGGAAGGTATGCGGGGGAACCTGTTCCTGCAATATAACCGGGACAGGCTGGATCCGTTCTTCGGTCCGTATCTTAAGTAAGCAATAAAAAGCACAGAAGAGGAGAAACTTATGAGCAGGAAAATGGCGGTTTATGAGCCATTTCTGAAACCGAACCACAAGGAAACGATCCGCGAAGCTGCCGTGCGGCACGGTTTTGAGGTCCGGCTCGTGGATGAGCCGGAGAAGGACAAGGATTACCTGATGGAGTGCGAAGTGATTTTCGGCCAGCTGCCGGAGACCGCGCGCGCATCGTCCACCCTGAAATGGATCTGTACCCCGTTTGCGGGGGTGGACCAGTTCCTGAAGCCGGATTCCTTCGCCAATCCGGACGCGATGCTGTCCAATTCCTCCGGCGCATACGGCGTGACCATCTCGGAACATAGCATTATGATGCTGCTGGACATCCTGCGCCGGCAGCCGGAATACAGGCAGATTGTGGCACGGCATGAATGGAGACGGGACCTGCTGGTCCGCTCCATCAAGGATGCCCGGATTACCCTGCTTGGTACGGGAGATATCGGACTGGAAACAGCCAGGAGACTGAAAGCATTTCTGCCGGCCTGTGTGATCGGTGTAAACAGGAGCGGCAGGAATCCTGACAACTGTTTCGACAGGATCCTGACGCAGGATCAGTGGGAGGAAGTGCTGCCGGAAACGGACGTGCTGATGATCTCTCTGCCCGGAACAAAGGAAGCATTCCATATGGTGGGTGAAAAGCAGCTTGCGCAGCTGCCGGACGGTGCGGTGATCATCAATGTGGGGCGCGGCACCGTAATTGACCAGGAGGCACTGATCAGGGAACTGAAGAACGGTCGGCTGTATGCCGGGCTGGATGTGTTTGAAAAGGAACCACTGGAAGAAAACGATCCGGTATGGGAACTGCCGAACCTGCTCATTACGCCCCATACGGCCGGAAATATGACGCTGGAGCACACGGTGAACAGGATCGTTGAGATGTTTGTGGAAGACCTGGACAGATACTGTGCTGGGAAAACGCCCGGACACCTGGTGGACAGGCAAAGAGGCTATTGAGAATAACCGGAGGGTAAACGGAACGTGAACGACCGATATGTGATTATACGGGATGAACAGGATACCGGTACAGGCCGGGAACTGTATCTTGACCAGATTCTGTGGGAGCCGGACTGCGGCGTCCGGGCAGGCGGAAGCATCCGCCATGACGGGGAAAACCTGCTGGTGCACCTATGGGCAAAAGAAAAGGATATCCGTGCGGAATACACCGCACCGCTTTCGCCCGTGCACGAGGACAGCTGCCTGGAGTTCTTCTTCATGCCGGAGGGGGAAGAACGTTACCTGAACTTTGAAATCAATCCCAACGGATGCCTTCACATCGGCTTCGGCAGGAACAGAAATGACAGGGAACGGATTGTGCCGGAAAACCCGGAGAAACTGTTCAGCATCCGGACTGCGCGGACGGCGGAGGGCTGGGAAACGAGATACAGGATTCCTGCTGCGTTCCTCCGGAAATACTTTCCGGGTTTCGCCTTTTCCGGCATCCTGAAGGCAAACGTCTACAAATGCGGAGACAAGACGGTTCATCCTCACTATCTTGCCTGGCAGCCGGTCGGTACTCCCACACCGGATTATCACCGGCCGGAATACTTCGGGGAAATGGCATTCGGCTGACGGAAGAGCTGTGAAAGAATCAGGCGGGTGAATATGATGCGATATGAAAGAAAAGAAAAAGAGCAGCTGCCGGTACTGGCAATTTGCTATGATTTTGATAAAACCCTGACGCCGGACGACATGCAGGCGCAGGGCTATATCCAGTCTGTGGGCTATAATGTGGACCAGTTTTGGGAAGAAACGAACATCCTGGCCCATGAGCAGGAGATGGACTCCAACCTGGCCTATATGTACAAGATGGTGAAGGAAGCAGAAGGCAACCTGATCCTGAACCGCAAAGCCCTGATGGAATACGGGGCGAAGGTAAAGGTGTTTCCCGGTGTGGAGGAATGGTTTGAACGCATCCGGGAATACGGCAGACAGCACGGCGTGCTGGTGGAGCACTATATCATTTCCTCCGGACTGAAGGAAATGATTGAAGGAACGGAAATGGCAAAGCAGGGGGCGTTTGAACGGATCTATGCCAGCTCCTTCTGCTACAATGACCGGGGCGTAGCCATCTGGCCGGCGCAGGCGGTCAACTATACCAACAAGACACAGTTTCTTTTCCGGATTGAAAAAGGAACCCTGGACGTCAACGATCCCGCGGTGAATGATTATTATCCGCAGGACCGGATCAGGATTCCTTTCCGCAATATGGTTTATATCGGGGACAGCGATACCGATATCCCCTGTATGAAGCTGGTGAATTCCTATGGCGGGCATGCTATCGGGGTCTATGATCCTTCCACCGGCAATATGGAGAAAGTGAAGAAGATGATCCGGGAGAACCGGATCCGCTACTATTCACCGGCAGATTACACCGAGGGATCCGCCCTGGATACACTGGTGAAGAAAATCATTATGAGAACCGCGGCCAACGAGGCGCTGGAAGCGGAACATATGACCTGCGCGGAGGAAACAGATCCGCAGTAATCAGAAGAAACTCCAGTGGGAGAGCAGGAAGCCGGGGATGACCACGATCAGGAAGAAAGCCCAGCTGACCAGGGTGAAAACCCTGATGAACCTGCCGCCATTGCCGGGGTATTCCCGGACGTAGATGCGGTAGTTGATTACAGAAGCCAGGGAACCGATGAGTGAGCAGAGACCGGCGGTATCTGCACCGTAGATCAGCCCGGCAAAGTTCTCTGTAAAAGGATAAAGCACGATGCTTGCCGGAACGTTGGAGATGATCTGGCTGACGCCGATGGCCCACCAGTATTCATATCCGGCCACAGCCTTCTTCAGCACTCCGGCAATTTCCCGATTGGCCGCGATGGAGGAAGAGAAAACAAAGAAACAAAGGAAGGTTACCAGCAGGACATAGTCCACCTTCAGCAGGATCTTCCAGTCCAGAATCAGCATGCCGATCAGCACCACAGCCACCGCCCAGGGCCAGAGAGTAGTCCGGGTGACGATGACTGCCAGGATCAGGACAAACAAACAGACATAGCCAATACGGCGTACTTTTCCGTCAGGAGTCCAGACCATCCGGTCAGCCCTGGCGGAAATTTCTTCTTTTGGGTCTTTCCGGTAGAGCACGAAAACGAAAACGATCAGCAGCAGGGCAGACATGGCGCACAGCGGCAGCATGTGCAGCATGAAATGACCGGCGGATACACCGGCCTTCCCGTAAAGGAAAAGGTTCTGCGGACTGCCGAAAGGCATGAGGAGGGAACCGCGGATGGCCGCGATATTCTCCATGGAAATAACCGGGAGGATATACTTTTCTTTTCCGCCATCCCGGAACAGCATGATGGTCAGCGGAACAAAGATGATCAGTGATACGTCATTGGTCACAAACATGGAGCAGAAGAAAACGCCGAAGATCAGGAACAGGGACAGGGAAGTCATCCGCTTCAGGTTGGAAGCCAGTCCAACCAGGGGACGCAGGACGTTCTCCTGCTTAAACCCTTCCAGAACGCACAGCATCATCAGGAGTGTGCCCAGGGTATGCCAGTCGATATCCCGAATCAGCTGCGCGGAGGGAGGCGTGATGATCAGCGCAATTCCCGCAGCCAGGAGAGACAGTGTCAGCATCAGTTCCTTTTTCAGGAAGCTGAGGATTCTTTTCATTACCTTCATTCCTTTCCGTTTCGCACCGCGCGGAAACCGCACTATTCTAGCGAAAAACCGATCGGCCGTCAATGAGAAAGCTCAAACTGATGAATAATGAAATAATGAATCCGGGATATGTGACAGAATCATATTGAGGTGAAAATATATACGGCCAAAAGAAAAAAGAACTGCAAAAGGACACTGGAAAATATTGACATAAGGGAAAGTGGTCATAGAATGAAAATATATCGTAAAAAGAAAACGTTTCCCGGAATCCGGCACTACGGAGGGACATAATTTCACAGAACGGAGGGGATTGTGTGAAAAACAATTTCTTATCTGATTTGCCGGAGGATGAAAGAGAAATAGCGGAATACGGCCTGAGCCAGGGACTGGTGCTGGTTGGCGGCCTGGGGCTGGCTGTGATTGCGGGCTGGGTGATGGGTATTCCGCTGCTCGCGGTGCTTTTCCTTACGCTTACTTATATTCTGCGGATTTATGCAGGAGGATATCATGCGAAAACACCGCTGCGGTGCGGGATTATATCGGCATTATCCATCCTGATCTGCTTTTTATGCCTGAAGTATATTTCGCTGCCGAAACTGCTTTTGCATGTTCTGACACTGGGAGCCGGGCTTTTCATTCTGCTTGCCGCACCGGTAGATACGGCTAACAAAGAACTGGAAGAGGAAGAGAAACAAACCTATGGCCGGAAAGCACGGCGAATTGTGCTGGCAGAGGCGGGTATCTATTTTATTTCAGCACTGCTTGGCTGGGAAACAGGAATACGCTGTGTGAGCGTCTGCCTGATATTTATGGCGGTGAATCTTGCGTTTGGCCTGGCGAACAACAAACTGAGGAGGCGGCTGGACTATGATGAAAATCCTGATCTGTGATGATGACGAACTGTTCAGCGAGGACCTGGAGAAGAAACTGGAACAGTATGAGATCAATCATCGGGATGAGTTTGATATTCACGTGGTGAATCATGGGGAAGAAGCACTGACAAAACTGAAAGAAGAGCAATGGGACGTGCTTTTCCTTGATATTGAAATGCCAAATATCAACGGGGTGGAAGTTGGTACGCGGGTAAGGGAACAGCTGCAAAACTACGGCCTTAAGATTATTTATGTTTCCAGCCAGCGCGGCTACGCTATGGACCTGTTCAAGGTGGATACCTTTGATTTCCTGATTAAGCCGGTTGCGTATAATGAGCTGGAAGCCGTTATGGAAAAGCTGATGAACACCCTGAACAGAAGCGGGGAAATGTATGTCTACCGCAAAAAGGGACAAACCGCGCGCTGTAAAATGGAGGATATTCTGTATTTTGAGAGCCATCTGAAGAAAACGATCATCGTAACACGACAAAAAACAGACGAATTCTATGCTTCGCTGAAAGATATCTATGAAGAACTGAAGGATAAGCGTTTTTTCTATTGCCATAAGAGTATCCTGGTGAACTATGACCGGGTGGCGGAATTCCACTATGACAAACTGGTGCTGGATAATGGTGAAGAACTGGAAATCAGCCAGGCAAAACGGAAAGAAGTGCGTAAACTGAGCGGCGAAATGGGGATGGAATGATGGGCGAACGGAGTACGATCATAGTATATCTGATCACAGACGCATTAAGCATACTGTGTATCGCACGGCTTTTCCGTTACTATGCAGCAGAAAAGCCTTTATTCCTGAAAGAACTGGCTGCATATGCCATTTATTACCTGATTACGAATGCCGTTTATCTGGCATTCGGCATCCCGATCCTGAATATGGTGATGAACCTGACAGGCTTGTTACTGCTGACGAGACTGTACGAAAAAAAACTGAAAAAGAATATCCTGATGGCTGTACTGACTTATGTGGCTATGATTCCATGCGAAATGATCGCTATGTGGGTGTGTAATTTTGTGCCACAGGACGTGTGGCAGCAGCAGAGCGGTTTTTCCGAGACGGCAATGGTTGTGCAGTGTGTGGTGCTGTCGCTGATTGTCCAGGTGCTGAAAAAATTCAAAGGGGTGGCCAAAAGCACTGAAGGCGACTGGTTCTGCTGGGGCGGCGTTGTGCTGATGCAGATTATGCTGGTTGGCTTTATGGTGATGCTGGTGATGCACCTGAGAGGTGTGCAGCTGATCCGTTCGGTGCTGATGCTGGCGGTCATTGATTATGTAGTGATATACATCTATGACAAACTGATTCTTTCGGAGGAAGAACGGGTCAGGAACCTGCTGCTGGTGGAACAGAAGGAAAGCTATGAGCGGGAGATGGAGATCCTGCTGGACAGCCGGAAAAAAATAAGGGGAATCTATCACGACATCAAGAATCATATCCTGATTATGCGTTCTTATTCAGAACAGAAACGCTACCAGGAACTGGATGACTACCTGCAGCGAATGCAGGAGGAAACCCGGGCTGCTGTTCCGCAGGTTTATACCGGCCAGCCGGCAGTGGACAGCATGCTGCATTATAAGATCAGCAACGCAAAGGAAGTTCCTATCCAGATCGAAACCAGCATACCGGAGAAATTGAATATCGACGATTTTGATATTACGGTTATACTCGGAAACCTGCTGGATAACGCCATTGAAGCATGTGAAAAGCTGGAGAAGGAGCAGCGAAAGATCCTGCTTTCCATCCGGATGGTGAAAAACCAACTGTTTATCAGGACAGAAAATTCCTTTGACGGACAACTCCGGAGGCATCAGGGCAGGCTTCTGACGCGGAAAGCGGATGAAGGCAGCCACGGTATAGGCCTGGAGAATGTGAAGCGGGTGGTGGAAAAGTATCACGGGCTGCTGGAAATGAATGCTGAAGGCATGATTTTCCAGGTGAAAATAATGCTTTATCTTGGATGATGGCAATAAAACATTGGATTGTGGCAATGATCGCCACAATCTTTTTTTTGTCGTTACAATGACACCAGATCGGCTGTTCAAGACCGAAATCAAACAAAAAGAAAGGGAGGACAAACAAATGAAAGAGGCTATCAAGAACATGGAAGACATCGAGGTTATGGAAGTATCCGAGGCATCCCTGCTGGGCGAGACCGCCGCATCTAGCGGATCCAGTTCCAGCGGCAGCTGCTCCTGCTGCGGCTCCACAAGCTGCGTCAGCTGCGGTATCAACGGTTCCAGCGTGAACTAACAGTAAAAGGAGGTTACGGAAATGAAAAACACTTTCAAGACGATGGAAGACATCGAGGTTATGGAAGTTTCCGAGGCATCCCTGCTGGGCGAGACCGCCGCGACAAGCGGATCCAGCGCCTGCGGCAGCTGCTCCTGCTGCGGATCTACCAGCTGCATCAGCTGCGGTATGAATGACAGCAGCGCAAACGCCAAGTAAAAAGACAGGAGGAAAGAAAAATGAAAGAAGCTGTCAAGAACATGGAAGACATCGAGGTCATGGAAGTATCCGAAGCTTCCCTGCTGGGTGAGACCGCAGCAACGAGCGGATCCAGCTCCAGCGGCAGCTGTTCCTGCTGCGGAAGCACCAGCTGCGTCAGCTGCGGCATCAACGGCGGCTCCGCTAACTAAGCCGAAGATCAGTAGTAAGAACCTGCTGAGGGGACGAGAAAAAATTTTTGAACAGCCGATCGCCCCCTGCGGGACCTCCCGAAAACAACCAGGAACGAAATAGAATCCGCTGAGGCGGAAAAGAAACATAAACAGAAAAACAAACGAAGAGACTGAAAGGAGAAAAAGAAAATGAAGAACATGAACATCGGAAAGCAGATCATCGTGAAGGCCGCCGTGAAGATGGCAACCGTCCAGGCAAACAGCTGCTGTATCCTGTTTGGCTATCAGCCGAAGGAACCCAAGGCGCTGAACAAGCTGAAGAAGATCAAGTGAGGGAAAACCCAAATTCAAACGAAAGGCTGTGGAAGCGTATGAGTATTATTGATGTTCAGAACATCACGAAAAAATACGGTGAGAAAACCGTACTGAATGACATCAGCTTCGAAATCCCCGCAGGGGAGACCGTAGCCATTGTTGGCCCTAACGGAACGGGAAAAACAACCCTGCTGGAGATCCTGATGACGATCCGAAAGGTGAACAGCGGTACAGTGACGATCCTGGGAAAGAACACAGACGAACAACGGTCTGTGGACGCGATCCGCGCAAAGATCGGAGTAATGCTCCAGGAAGGCGGAATGTACAGCTTTATCAAGCTGAAGGAGGCACTGGACCTGTTTGCGTCCTTCTACTCCGTCGGAAAAGAAAAAATCAGCCGGCTGGTGGAATACTTTGAGCTGCAGCCCTATCTGAACAGCAAGTATGAAAAGCTTTCCGGCGGCTGGAAACAGCGGTTCCTGCTGGCAATCGCATTCCTGCATGATCCTGACCTTGTTTTCCTGGACGAGCCGACCACGGGACTGGATCCCAAGGCGACACAGCTTGTGTGGGAAAAGATCCGGGGCGGGGTAGAGAAGAATAAAACGATCCTGCTTTCCACCCATTCGATGGAAGAGGTGGACAAATTCTGCGACCGGGTGATCGTACTGAACAAGGGAAAGATCGCCGCGAACGATTCTCCCGCAAACATCAAGAAAGCCCTGGGCGTTGAGTTCTTCTCGGACGCATATTTCAAGCTGGTGGAAGGAGGAGAAACGCTGTGAGATTCTCCATAAGAAGCATTTGGAAACAATTCTGGTATGACCTGGTGATCTTTTTCCGGGAGCCCTTCTTCGCGCTGCCGATCCTGCTGCTGCCGGGTGTGTTCTTCATTATCTATGCCGGATCCATGGCGAAGGACGCCGCGAGTATAGAAGGATTTGCGCAGTATCTGCCGATGTATATGCTCCTGATTTCATTCCTGACAGTATTCTTCAATATCGGTACCCAGTATGTGACAGACAAGCAGAGCGGTATTTTCAAACGGCTGCTGCTGAGCCCAATCAGCCTGTTCAATGTGGTGCTGACCTATTCCCTCCGGGGTCTGCTGATCTCCGTCCTGGGATTCTTTGAAATGATCGCAATCGCGGTGTTTGTTTTCAAAATCCCGATGAGCAGCCATATGGTGCTATTCTTCTTCGCCTTCCTGGTGACAGTTATCATCATGATGCTGCTGAGCCTGACGCTGCATGGTTTCTTTAAGAACAGCCGGCAGGTGATGCCTTTTACAATCATCGGTTTCCAGTATGTGCTGTTTGCCAGCGGACTGATTATGCCGGTGGAGAAAATGCCTGTAGTGCTGCGCTGGCTGATCTACATTAATCCCGTATATCACATGAACCAGATCCTGGTCCGTGTATGGTTCGGGACGCCGCAGCAGATCATTAACCTGATTGCCCTGGCAATCTGGGTGGCAGTCTGCCTGGTACTGATCCAGTTCCAGAAAGGATTTGCATCAGATAAGTGATTTAAAGAGAGGACGAGAAGAGATGGACGGCGTGAAACTGTTTCCTTACTTTCTGGAACGGAGCACGAACGTGCCCAAGGCAGCACTGAAGGCGATTGAGTGTCCGGAACTGCCGGAGGCGGCAAAGGCATACCGGACTGCCGTATTGCAGCTGCAGGCCGTGGGAGCGGAAGGAATTCAAACCCTGGAACATGCTTACAGCCTGTGCCAGAATCCGGACTACCTGAAAGCAAAGCGGAAGATGATGGCCGGAAAGACTGTAACCAACGGGGAGAAATTCGAGGGAAGTGAGTATGAAGACCTGATCAACCGGTATAACCGGCAGGTCGAAGAAACCCAGCGTGCGGAAGGTAATTACAGGACTCTTTTCACAGAATGCCTGGACAGAAACAGAGACGCCATGCGGAGCTTTTTCGCGGACAATCCCTATGTGCTGAAAACGCTGCCGCTGATCAACAAGGACTTCATCTTTAAGCTGAACAAATACCTGGACGTGCCTGTGAAACAGCACAATGCAGATATACGCAAACTGGATCATCAACTGATCCGCCTGTTTACCCGGGCAACAATGAAGACGAGTCCCTTCAGTTTCCTGACCTCAGTATGCCTGTATGATCCGGAAACCGGGGACCAGGAAAAGGGAGAAGGATTGCGCTCCATCTGCGAAGCAAACAACTATATCATCAAGGCTGTATATGATTTTATCCTGGGAAAGCCGCACTTTGCCTGCCAGGTGAGCTACCGGCTGAATGCCCATCAGAATTACGGGGACAGCTGCATATTCCTGTACCAGAGGGACTATGAAAAGGGCAAGGTTTACAAGACGGTGGACGGCTCAGTGAGACTGGCACGGAAGGGTATCATCGAACTGATCTGCGAGCAGTTTGGCAACCGTGTGTTCCGGTATGAAGAATTGCTTGGCCTGCTGATGGAAAACGGGATGGAGGAGGAAAGAGCCACAGAGTTCATCCAGGATAAACTGATCCGGAATCATGTGCTGACGCCTCATGTCTGTATTGACGATACGAAAGAAAACATTTTCCGCGAGTTTGAGGAGAAGACCGCCCCCCTGACGGACGACGAGGCAGGTACGCTGGCGAAGGTCCGGGACAGGGTAATGGAATACGAAAAGCTGGTAAAGGAGTTCCGGGACGCCGACTGGCGCGGACGCTTCAGCGCAGTGGAAAAAATGGACCGGCTGGTGGCCGAAATAGAGGAAGTACTGGACAGAAAATTTGTTCACAATATCCAGGTATACGAGGACAGCGTATACGACCGGCCGAAGAAACCGCTGACAGCAGCGGAACTGAAGGACAGAGAGCTGGAAAAACTGCAGAAGTACTTCCAGATTTTTGACCAGAGTGTGCTGGGCTATGTACTGTTCAGCGAAATGTTCCTGGAAAAGTACGGGGAGCAGAAAGTGCCGGCGGATGACCTGGACGTTTACAAGCTGTTTGTGGAAGCAGCAACGAAGCTGACGGGCATCTGGATGGACAACTTCAGTGCGATCAGCTTTAAGACAGGAGAGAAGATCCGGACCATCACCGCAATGAAGAAGGAGATGTATGCCGAGATCCTGGGACGGAAGGACCGGAAAGAACCGCAGGATTTGAGGGAGTTCATCGACGCGGAGGTGGCAAAACACCCGGAGATATTTGATGCGGATATTGACAGTGCTACTTTCTATCTGCAAAAAGCGGAAAAGGAAGGAGACCTGGTAATCAATAAGGTGTACAAGGGACAGCTGCTGTTCTTTGTACGATTCCTGAAGCTGTTTGAAGAAGACAGCGGAAAAATAAAAGATTACTGCCGCTATGCTTTCGGGACGAACCCGGCGGAGATCACGGAGAGCTTTGGATTTAACGCCAATGTACACCGGCGTATTTTTGATAAGCGGCTGGTCCTGAACCTGACGGACCAGAATGACGCTACAGAGGGAGATATCCCGATTGGTGAGTGCTACTTCTACTATGATCCGGAGAAGAAACTGGTGAAGCTGGGGCATGAAACCCTGGGCGAAGTAAACGGTGTTTTCCTGGGAAGCCTGGCGATCAACCTGATGCCGATCCCGCTGCGGACGGTGAACGGTATGCAGCCATCCACCCGGTTTGATCCTTCGTACCTGAACCTGTGGGAGAAGGACAAAAATGAAGGCCTGATCGCGGATCATATTCCGCGTACAAAGTACGGCAAGCTGGTGTTCATCCGGGAACAGTATCTGCTGAACAGCATTTATGACCTGAAAAAACCGGCAGATGAGCTGTACCTGGAAATCCTGGCAGATTTTGAAAAAGCAGGACTTCCGAAGCGGTTTTTTATCCGGCCTTACATTAACGGAGCAGATTTTGACTTTTATAACATGGGCCGGACGGCGTTGAAACCGCAGTATATCGACCTGGACAGCCCGCTGCTGTTCCAGGAGCTGCTGAGGGAAATGGAAAACCAGAAGCAGTTTGTGCTGGAGGAAATCTATCCGGACAATCCGGAAGACGAATATATCTGTGAATATCAGGCAGAACAGACACTGTACCGGTAAGAGAGACGAAAGGAAGAGCAACATGGACAAACTGACGGGGTTCCGGAAGATGAACATCTACTTTTTCGGAAACGAGGAGGAAAAAAGGGCGTTCTATCTGGACTGCATCTGCCCATTTATGGAGGAGAACAGGAAAGGACAGTATTATGCCACCCGGGAATGGAACGGAGGCCCGAACGTTGAGGTCGTGTATGCCGGCAACGAGATAGACCGTAACACACTGCGCCGGGCTGTCAGGCATTATTGCCGGGAACAGGAACTCCAGTGGACACCGGAACAGATCCAGGCCAATCTGGCGAGCTATAAAAAGAACCAGGAGACCCTGCTGAAGATGGAAAGAAAGAACCGTGTGCCGATAAGCGCACGGAACCACCTGAAGATAGTCCAGGGGGCACCGGACGCTGATTACTATCACAGGATGTATAACTCCTCAGAACACGTGAAGCTGCACTTTGAAAGCAAATTTCTGCTTCAGCCCCTGATTGAAGAGTCGCTGCGAACGGTGCGTGATAAAAAAGGAATGCTGCAACTGGGCATGAAGCTGTTCCGGATGACGATGCTGCTTTTTGACCAGGGAGAGAAATATGCCAGCATGGTGTACTTTTCCAACATCGAGGGATTTTTCGGAATTGCCAGGCAATACAGAAAGGAAGAAAGCTTCCGAAAGTATTTTGAATCAGAATATCGGAAGTATGACCTGGCACACTTTGACACGATGCAGCTGCCGGGGAACCTGGAAGAACGATATGCACAGGCCTGGAAGCAGATCTACGCAAAATGCGCTGAACTGGCGGAAAAAGGTCAGTTTTCGGAGGAAGGATACTGGAAGCTGAAAGACCAGGAGACACAGATGCAAAGCAACATCCGAGACCTGGACAGCCCGTTTCACCAGGCACTCCGAAAGGATCAGCACCTTCATGAGATGGTGAGCGGGAAGATTCACCTGACATTCCGGTCTGTGACGAATATCCTGTACAACCTGATGCCGGCGCTGAACATCTCGTTCCTGGAAAAGAACCTGTGCTGTTATGGGATTGTACGTTACATAACGGAGAAATATAACACAAGCTGGCAGGAGATTATGGCAGAAAGGGTGATATAAGACATGAAGCTGACGTATGCGAGGAACTGCGACATTTATTATGACGCCCGGGAGGCAGCCATTGTGCTGGCGAAGCGCGGGAAGCACTTTCTGCTGAAACGGCCGCGGGAAGACATGGAGACAATCCGGGACGTTATGCGGCTGTGCGGCGGAGGCTGTGAGATTGAGCAGGCTTTCGACATGATCCCGGAAGAAAAAAGGGGACAGTATTACGCGTTTGCCAAGCTGCTGTGGCAGAAACGGATCCTGGTGGAGGATACCGGGGATGGCCAGAAACTGAGTCCGGATATCCTGGATCTGCTGAGAAGCAATTATGACGCAGATCCGGAACTGATCCGGTACTGGACGGAGACAGAAGTGCTGTTTGCCGGCCTGGAGAGGATCCGGAAAGCGATGATGGAATACGGCATCGCCTGCGGGAACTATGAAGCACCTCCTGAGGACAACGGCGAGAAACTTTATATCGGTGACTTCTCCGCAGAAGAGTGCCGGAAAATACTGGACGGAAAGAACGCGGCAGTGCTGGTTCGGGAGAGCGAAGGAACGACCTACATGCTGTATATGAACCGGTTTGACGTGGAGAAATATGACCGTTTTCGGACGTTTGAATGGAAAGAAAACAGCCGCTTTTATGCCAAGGAGAAGATGATTCCGATTCACCTGTTTATGCACTGCTGTGGATGCAGGCGGAACAGCGGGGCTCCGGAACTGCTGTGCCTGGCAGGAGACGGGACGATTCAGCTTTTCTCCATCGGCAGCCTGTACACGGAGACGGCAACCTACTATAACCGGGAACTGACGCCGAGAAGAACCACACGGGAAGCACTGCTGAAAATGGAGGAACTGGCAGAACGGGCGCCCTGGCTGGTGGAGGCCTGCAACCGGGACAACCTGAAGACCCGGCAAAGCCCGGTGTGCAATTATGAAGTTGTGTTCGGCAGCGACTTCAGCGGGAAGAGCTATACGGCATATCACGAGGACTATGAATCCGCCGGAATCAAAGCCTTCTGCGAAGGCCTGGAGAAGCTGCTGAAGGATGCGACCGGGAGCATATGGTGCTGCGGAAGCAGTAAAGAAGACTATTACGCCAAGGGCTATATTTCCCTTCTGGAAAAGAGAAACAGGTGCTTTGAAGTAACGGAGCTGCCGGAAGAGGCTGACGGAAGACAAAAGTTCCTGGAAGAAATGACGGGGGACCGGGTGAAGGTGTACTGGCGTCCGTCACCGGCGGAGGGCATCGGGGGAATTATCCTGTGCGGCGGAGACGGCGGCATCCTGTATGACGGGCCCTACGGTTATAACCCGGAAAAGAATCTGATGGAAGCCATCTGGCAAGTGACGGGCGAGGTCCAGAACGGGAAGAAGACAGACCGTCCCGGCCGGCGGAAGCTGGCGGCGGAATATGACATAGCCGAGGAAAGCCAGGCATTGCCCGCCGGGAAAAACGCGGAGGACACGATGCGGGAACTGCAGGGTTTCTTCGGCGCAAAAGGCAGGATCATTGATGAAAAGATCTGGGCGTACCAGATCCAGATCCAGGATACGGGAATGCATGTTGGCAAATTCTACTTTGTAAAGTGAGACAAAACGGCTCGGGGAGGAATGAAAGATGGCACGGGAAGCAACATTAACCGTGGAAACAATGGAAAGGGAAAACACCCGGGATATTCCAATCAGGATAACGGCTTCCTATATTTTCGCAGGGCCCGCAGTTCAGCCCGGAAAAGACTGCTTCCAGTGTTTCCGCCGGAGCCTGGAGGACAACGAAAGCTACCTGGCCGGCATCCTGCAGAATGGAACGGAGGACCGGGACGGGCTGAATGATTTTGAGCTTGAGTGCCTGGAGAGCCTGGACCGGGAGGAGCTGGAACAGAAAGTAGCGCTGATTTCCCGGAAGGATTACACGGTAGAGTACCTGCCGGTTCATTGCCATCCGCTCGCGCAGTGCGCGGAGGGAAAGGAAGCTGCGGATATTCCGCAGATTGACTGGAATTACCGGCTGGATACGGAGAAACGTGCCAAAAAGGGAAGCGATATCTTCAACGAGGAACACAACGGGATGCTGATCAGCCCCCACAGCGGCATCGGCGGGAAGATTATCCGGGATTCAGACAGCCGGATTATCCCCATGTACTATGTGAAAAGCCATATGATCACGAACAAGTACTACTCATATGGCCGGTCAGAAACGCTGGAAGTTTCACGCATGTCCGCAGAATTTGAAATGCTGGAAAGGTACGCTTCCATTGTGCCACATACAAAGCCCGAACTGGCGGGAAGCTTCCGGGAACTGGTGAACGCGGGTTACCGGATGATTTCACCGGAACAGCTGAGCATGAACACGGTAAATGATGAGGTGAAGGAACAGTATGGATTCGATACCTTTTCTGAAGACAAGAGTTACCGCTGGCGCAGGGTGGTTAACCTGGCAGACGGACTGGATTATTATCTGCCGGAGCAGGTGATGTATTACGACGCACAGATGGTGAGCGGAGAAAAACGCTTCATGTATGAAACCTCCAACGGCTGTGCCATGGGCGGGACATATGAAGAAGCAGTTGTATACGCGATGCTGGAACTGGTGGAGAGGGACGCGTTCATGATGCATTGGTATAACCGGATTGCGCCGAAGCAGCTGGATATTTCCGGGGTAAAGAACGATTACCTGCGGGACGTGGTACGGTATATGACCTGTATCGGATACGAGATCCGGGTAATGGATATCACCATGGAGACCGGGATACCGGCAATCTGGGTAGCGGCGATTGACAGAAACTACCACGGAAAGATGAAATGCTACAACGCGGCCGGTGCCCACATCAACCCGGAAAAGGCGCTGGAGGGCGCCCTGGTGGAAGTGGCCACGAGCATCGGTATCTATGACCGGATGATCAGGAGCGGCAGACTGGATGAACAGCTGGAGAAGCTTAAGGGACATCCGGAAGCTGTAATCGGGATTGAGGATCATGTGTTCTTCTACGCGCTGGAGGAGAATTTCCACAATATTGAGCCTTACTACCTGAACGAGCAGAAGGTGGATTTCACAGAACGGTTCCGGGACTGGTACGGAAGGGAAGACCGTACCTTCACGCTGGAACAGTTTGCTGAACGCTTCCGGAAATATCATCGGGATATCTATGTCGGGGTACTGGAAAGCAAAGTAAACCGGGAGCTGGGACTGTGGTGCGTGAAGGCGGTGGTTCCATCCATGCTGACCATGACCTTCGGAGTGAAGAACCAGCGGCTGAACCTGGACAGGATCCGGAAGGGCGCTGTGGCGGCAGGTATCGCGGACCGGGAAATTCCGGAAGAGGAGATCAACGTGACACCGCATCCTTTTCCGTAAAAAAAGGAAATGACAATGGAACTGTTTGACAGGCTGACCCGCTATCGGTATGACTGGCCGAACCGGTACTCTTCGGTAAAGTTTATTGACTATATGATTACAGACCTGGAGGAAGGTGCGGAAGAGATGCTGCCGGAGGAACCGGCGGATATCTGCAGGATTATCCGGAAGATTTTCGGTTACTCACGGTATGAGCCGACGAACCCCTACGGGTTTCACAAAAGGGTTCCCGCGGCCAGGAATATACATGCCAATGAAGCGTTCCTGATCCGGGACGGAATCATCAGCAGGTATAACTGCAAGCGGGACGCGTTTGAGCGGGTTGGCTTCAGCCCGGAGGAAAAGGGCAGGTGCCGCCTGATCGTGGCTGCGGAACTGTGGCGGCTGATGAAGTACTATGGAGAATTCGGCCTGGCGCTGCCGCTGCTGGATGCAGGACATATCCTGGCAGACCTGAGGACAGAACTGGAAACTGCAGGGAGAACGGAGGTTATGATCCGGTATGGCGCAGCGGAACAGGAGGAATACGCCAGGCTGGGGCTGAGCCCCAAATGTCACATGATTACGCTGGAAGCGGATTTGGGGAATATCCATTCCGCCAAGAAACCGGAGAGCAGCAGACGGTTCCGGCGGATCATGAACTATGACGAGGAAGTATCCGTCTATGATGCGGCAAAACAGCTTCTGGCGAGTAAAAACGGATTCCGTTCCAGAAAACTGAGAATGGACAGGAAGCAGCCGGAACCTTTTACAGAAACCGGGGAGAGGGAATCCGCCCATAACCATATCGGCGTATGCAGCCTGGAAAGGACGATTCCGGAGGAAAGAGCCAAGCGGTACCTGGAAGAGCTGGAAACATACATGAACCATTACATGGACGATACGGACAGGTTCCGGGTGCATATGCTGTACACAACGAAAGAAGGCCAGCGCCTGCGGCGGATTGAAAGTGGAAAAGCCGGAGAAACTGAAACCACAGCAATTGAAAAGGAACAACTGCTGCATGACACCGCGAGAATGATCGATATGGAGAGCATGCCGGTGATCCTGTATATCTCCTATCTGTATGATGAAGCGCTGACAGAGCAGGAAAACATTTACAACGCGCATATCGGGGCGGCTGAAATCTGTCATTGGTTTTCACTGAACGGGTGTGCAGACGGATACTTCGGCCGGCCGATGCGGAACCTGAATGATGACTACCTGGAGAAAACGCTTCAGGCGCAGAAAAAGGAGCGGTTTATCTACAGCCTGATTATGGGGAAAGCAAATACGCGGAATTACGTATACAGACTGTGATCAGAAAAGGAAGCAGAACGATGGAATGGAACGCGACTCACTTTTTCATCCATGACAGTACCACCCACAACCGGTTCCTGGTGGATTTTTTCAAGCCGGAGATTGAGAAGCTGGAAAGAGACGGAATCCTGGCACAGTATTTTTACATTGTGTACTGGCAGGGCGGAAACCATATCCGCTTCCGGTATAAAAGTACAGAACCGGAAACAGTGGAAAGACGGATGACCGCAGGCTTTGAAAACTTCCTCGAGAGTTATGAGCCGCACTACGTGCTGTCGGAAAAAGACTATTACGCGATATACAGCCATAACAAGGAAAAGGTGGAGGACATCACATTCATTCCGGACAGGAGCATCCGCAGGATACCGTATGAGCCTGAAACAGACCGCTACGGCGGGCCGGAAAGCCTGAAGCATTGTGAAAAGATCTTTTCCCTGTCATCGAAGTACGCACTGCAGATCAGGGAACAGGCCGGGGATAGTATGATCAGACGGATTATCGGAGCCCTGGATATGTTCGCACTGGCGATTAAAGGCCTGGAGAACCCAAGGGGCTTCCTGTCCGGGTACCGTCAGTACTGGTCAGGGTTTGCGCCAGGTGATGGGAAGAAACTCCTGTCCGTGGATGAACTCAGCGTGAAATACAGGGAACATTTCAGGGAACTGATGAGGAAGGCGGGGGAGTTTTATTCTGAGTGGGAGTCCGGAATCCGGGAAGGCATACGGAAAGCCTGCGCATGCCAGACTGCCTATCCGGATGAGAATACAGCCAGGCACCTGATACTGGCTTCCCAGATCCATATGACCAACAACAGACTTGGCATTGTGCCACAACTGGAGGCTGTGCTGGCAGAGGTGCTGCTGAACGTGTGCGAGGAGAGCTGAAATGGAAGCAACAATATGGGACTTCAGAGAGCAGGCGGACAGAAAAGCGGAGACCTATGAGTTTTACCATCTGAACTCGGAGCATACTCCCAGGACACAGAGCTTTAATGCACCCAAGATGGATTACAAACTGCCGGAAAAACGGGAAGAAGAACGGGAAATCGTCTGGACAGTGCCGTATCTGGAAGATATCCCGGATGACGGGTTCACGCTGAAGGATGCGTTGATGAAACGGAGGACATCCTGGGATTTCCGGAGAGATGTCCTGACAGACGCGGAACTGGAAAAGTACCTGGCTTATTCCTTTGGAATCAATGACAGGGAACAGAACCTGAAGACCTATCCATCCGGGGGACGGCTTTATCCTGTTGAGATCTACCTGATTCCCACAGAGAAAACGGTTGGGGAAAACAGGATTTTTGCCGGGAGTTACTGCCTGAAATACAACGTGCGTACCCGAAACCTGGAGAAACAGGCACTTTCAGATACGGGGAAGGTGGATTCACTGATCTCCTCGACAGATATTGGCCCGTTTACTTTCTCGAAAGCACAGTTTCTCGTATGCCTGGTGGGAAATCCGGAAGTGATGAAGAAAAAGTACCACGCGCTGACATACCGGCTGATGCATGATGAATGCGGACACATCGGCCAGAACATGATGCTGGCAGCGGGAATGATGAACCTGAACACTGTTCCGTTAGGCGGGTTCTTTGAAGATCGGATCAGGGAAATGCTTGAGATCCGGCATACGCCGAAAAGAGTGCTGTACGTTTTTGTGGTGGGATAAACAAGAGGGGAGAGACGGCAATGAATGAACTGTCCGTTGTGAGGCTGAAAGACGATTATGTATTCTTTCAGGAGGACGAGTATATCTGCGTATACCGGAAAAGTACCAAGCTGGTCATGCTGAAACTGAAGGCGGGAAAGAATGCCTGGAACGACGCTGTAAAGGAAGACCTGAACAGGCCGCATCAGGTGCAGTGGCTGGCAAAACAGCCATACTGGAACTGGCTTGGTCTCCTGATGCTGAAATACCAGGACCTTTTTGAGGAACTGAGCGAGGCGGAAACAGACCGGGCAGTACAAAAATCAGATTTTTTCTCGGTTGTCAATCCGACTCACTTTGCAGAGGGCTTCCAGGCGGACACTTCGTTCCGGCAGACAAAGATTTACCTGTGGGGCGTTACGGCGCTGAACATGCTGCTGTATGAAACCCTGAAGGAAACCATTCCGGCAGCCTGTGTGATCCGGAAAGAAGAGGACCTGGCGGATGTGAACAGCTTTGCTGGCCTGGACGGAGAGAAACGGATGGAGGCGGCCATCCCGGAAGAACAGATCATTGCAGAAAAGGATATGACAGAACGAAGCGTGGGACAGGATGACCTGTTCCTGATTGACGGAACAGGACTGGACGCGGACCGGCTGGCAGAGATCAATGATTTTATTGTTGAACGCAAAGCTGTGGCATTATTTTATAACAGTACAAACAAGGCAGCTGTGATCGGGCCCCTTGTGATTGGCGGGGAAAGCGCATGCCTGCGGTGCATGCAGAGCCAGGATGTCCTGACGGAGTATTATCCGGGAGAAAACAGCTTCCTGGACCAGGCGGTCTGGCATCTGTTTGCCTTCTTTATCATCCGTACCCTGTACTACATCAAGGACAGGAACCTGTACTACCTGCTTTCGGACGCACAGATTCCGATCAACAAGGTGATGACGATTTCCCGGGACGATATTACGGCGAAAATGAAGTACCTGCACAGGGACGTTTCCTGCGCATGCTGCAAATAATCCCGGGAAGGGATCCTATTCCCGAACAGGAAATAAAAAGACCTGTGAACGTTGCATTCATTGTCATAAGGAACTAATCATCCAACCTCAACACAACAAGTCGGCAACTGTAGTGCTTAACCTATTTCACACTAAACGACCACACATGAAGGAGGAAACGATGATGAAGTCCCTATATGAAGAACTTGGTGGCGCCTACACTCTTGGTAATGATGGCATGTTGTACCCTGATTTGGTAATCGGCGATAAAGAGCAGCGTCCTATTGGAAAATGGGGCAGGATGCACATGAACTACCTCGAGGCGGAACATCCGGGGCTGTATGAGCGGCTAATTCTGAATGGTACAATTCACAGGCACTTGGCTGATGCAAACGAGCGAGCAACAGCCATGCTGGAAAGGCTGATTGCTCAGATGGCTGCGCAGGAGGGTGCTACGGAGCGCCTGAAGGCAGAGCAGCCGATTGAATGGGTAGGCAGAATGAACAGCATCCGCAGCAGAGCAGAAGAGGTCATCCTGCATGACGTCATTCTAACCTTATAACCACAACATGCCGGCACGGCCATCAAGGTTGTGCCGGCATAATTATGGCGATATTTTTCTGTAAAATTTATCTGGAGTGTTTTAGCAATTTAAATTCGTACGATATATTGTATCTGATTTGACTTGTAAATACAATATATAGTATATTCTTCACCGATTTTCGATTCTAAGGAGCTGAAACTCAAGCGAACGAGGATTTGTTCATCTGGATGGTGCAAAATCGATTTCAGAGGGAAATTGGGAGTATTGATCTTGATTCATACATGGCAATCCGCATTGGACCTTTGCCGTCATCTTTCACCGCTATCCGTTCATCTATGCCAATGCCGCCGTTGACATCACGGTCACCACATCCGGGACGATCATCACGAATCCGGGAAGCGTGTATTCCGAGCCTATCCTGACGGTTACAGGCTCCGGAGACATTACGCTCATGGTGGGCACGACCATAGTAGAACTGGAAAATATCTCCGGGAGCATCGTCCTCGACTGTGCCCTGCAGGAAGCCTATCAGGGCAGCACCCTGATGAACGACCACATGACCGGAGAATTCCCAGTGCTGAAGCCGGGAGCGAATGCCATCAGCTGGGCAGGAACGGTGACAAAGGTGGTCATCCAGCCAAATTGGCGATATCTATAATGTCACTTACCAAGCAGATATGATAAAATGACGAATGCCAACAACGACGCTACGCCTCCGCCAACAATCTGCATTATAGTGTGTCTGTTCGTTTTTAAACTTGCAATGGCAACAAGCACTAAAATGATGCAACCGATGGGAAATGCTGGCCATAAACCATTTTGAATCAATAATAGCATAGGCCCGAATACGCCGCAGATATGTCCGCTGATTTTCAGTTGAAAAGCTTTGTTGAACAGGATGATTATGATTCCACTCAACAGGTATTCAAGGCAGAAAAACCAGATTGAACGTGAAGCATTGCTTAGTGCGCACACAAGAATGGAAAGAATATAGCCTCCAACCGCAAATATCATGGCGAGATATCTTTGCCCAATACGACCTTGATCTTTAAAATGCGGTATGAACCTTTGAAGCGGGTATGCCATTAGCGGCAAGAGACCAAGACAAGCAATCAAAGCCCACAACTGCAGCACGTTTGAAAAAACATTCCTCCTGTGTATCCAAAGCAACGCGAGAGAAGCCATTGCCAGAATGGGTGCAGCCGTCATAATTCGGATGGCTTTCCAAATATCGTTTTTTTGTTCAGCAGATCTCATTCATGTTCACCTTCGTTTTTTGATGAATCATTCATTTGGGGACGTTCATCTCCATAGAAGAATATCGCTACAGTTCCCGGCCCGCAGTGTGAAGCAATAATCGTGCCTATATCACAAATGCGGATATCCCCGTGGATTTTGGGGAAACGTTCCTGGAGGACGGCTTTCATTTGTTCTGCTACAGAAAGACAGTTTGAATGGCATATCCAGCATTTCCCGCTGTACTCTTTCCCTCTGTCAGCATGCTGTTCCATTTCATCCGCTGTGCGCAGAATCGCGTTTTTCTTTGTTCGGACTTTATTGTAAGCAACAATTTTACCATCATAGTCCAGCCGCATGATCGGACAAATGCTAAGCAATGTGCCAATGGCAGCAGCAGGGCCGGAAAGTCTTCCACTGCGGCGATAATAACTGAGCGTGGTTGAGAAAAACTGATGATGCAGTCTTCGGCTATGACATTTGATCCATTCGACAATTTCGTCCAGGTCTTTCCCTGCGTCACGCAGATCCGCAACGTCATCCACCAGCATACCATAACCGGAAGAGGAACAGGTTGTATCAATGACAATAATCCGACGATCCGGATACTTCGCCTGCAGTTTTTCTCCCGCTGCAATTCCATTCAGAATGGATGGCGTCATCCCTGTCCCGAATCCGAGGTGAAGCACATCCCCCTTCTGAAGGAGTCCTTCGAGATATGCCTCATACGCCATCTCTGTAAT
This sequence comes from Clostridiales bacterium FE2011, assembly GCA_017569305.1. NCBI lineage: Bacteria > Bacillati > Bacillota > Clostridia > Eubacteriales > Clostridiales bacterium FE2011. Next base: position 2,902,470 of record CP069418.1, read on the forward strand.
CTGAGATGTTTTCGGGATCACGCCATCTTCCAGAAAGCGATAAAATTGAGGCATACTGTCGGGATTTCTTCCCATATCATCAGGATACTCCTGATCGTTTACCAGATAGGAGTACTCGATCACAGAGATCTTTCGGGACTGTATGTAAGACCAGGGTAAATCTACCGTGGATTCACAGGAAAGAGTGAACATTGCAAAGCCTCCCTTCGCGCTTCAACAAAGGGATTGTATCATTCGATACTTTGCGCTACAATAGTAGCGCATGTATCTGCTACAGTCATAACAAAATTGTAGCGCATCAGGAGGAATAGCATGTACCATATTCGGGAAGACAAGCGATCAGCACAATCGGCGGAACTCATATATCAGTGTATTCTGAAATTGATGGATCAAAAATCCTATGACCTGATTTCGGTGACTGATATACAGCGTAAATCAGGAATTGCGCGAACTACTTTTTATCGCTGCTTTGACAACATATCTGATGTGTTTCTCTGGAAATGCGATGAAGCATTTCATACTGCTTTCAGCACATACCATCCGCCAGCCTTTCGTGGCGAATTCGATCTGGCTCGGCATTTTGTCAATTACTGGATACAGAATTACAAAATCCTCGAAATACTCATGAGGATCAATCGTCTGGACATCATTTTTACCTGCCACATGAAAAATGCTTATATTCTGGAAGAAAAATACGGCGTTCTTCCTAATTTGCCTCGGGCACATACGGAATACTATGTGTCTGTCAGAACAGGATTCACAATCAGCATCCTGCTTGCCTGGCTGAAAGGCGGCAGAAAGGAAAACGCGGATGAGATTATTGAAATTATCAGAGAACAGTTTTCGGTACTAAAAAACGATATGGACATTCTTTAGTGCATGCTCACACCTAAGATAATCGATCAGTGTCCGAAGAGGACACTTTTTTAAATTCTTCAGGATTGGAGATGATTCCCATGATCTGTGTCTATCCCGCCGACTGCACCGACTTCTCCACCAACGGCAACGGCACCCTGGCTCCGCTGACAGCGACCGTGACGGAAACCCTGAACGGCGAGTATGAACTGGAACTGGTGCATCCCATCGATGAAGCCGGGAAATGGCAGCGGCTGGTGGAGGGCTGCATTCTCCGCGCACCTGTGCCTGCCGCCATGACGCCCCGTGTGAATTTCTCCGCGCCGGGCGACGACAGCAGGACGGAAGTCTGGCGGATCAACACAGACTTCTCCGGTGCATAGACCCGCAAAGGCACACTTCGCCTGCGCTCTGGCCTTGGCACCAAGTACAAAAGCAAGGACAGTTACAAGGCAGTTTTCTTTTTGAAAAGAGCCGCAAGCAATGCAATCCGGGCCGAATTGCAAAAAGCTTGTTGAGGGCTCCGCCCCCAAGCCCCTGAAAACCAGAACTGCGTTCTGTGGTTGTAGTATCTTTCTGCGTCAGATTCGTTTCCGCCAATGGGCAGACATGAAAGAAGCCGTCATGCCGGACTCTTGCGCTTTACACGCAATACTGGCATGGCGGCTTTCTCTTTTCGTGAAGATAACCACAGCGCTTGCGCTGGCTGGCAGGGGCTTGGGGGCGGAGTCTACCAACAAGCTTTTGCAGAAGTTATTAACTCTGCATTGCTTGCCGCTACAGTTTTCCAGCCTGGACAGTGTTACAATTTGGACGGATCACAAATTTGTGATCCGTGCTTTCGCGGCATGACTTCGCTGTTTATGATTCGCCTGAATCAAGGACAGCGTTTTCCTTGCGCCACTTTTTCATAGGCTCACGCTTCCCGCATTCATCGCAAGTGTAAGGCCAGCTGATTTTCCACTCGAAGTATTCTTCCCTTGTAATGGTTCCTGCCTTCAGCTCCTGCTGATGATAAAGCCATTCCCGGAAGAATCCATTCATCAAATTGTTGTCGATCCACAATCCACACGGAGAATGAGCAGGCCAGGAATCGCCATCGTGATAATAAATGTTTGCATCATCCGTGGCTTCGGAATCATAATCGGTGAGTTCAGTTCGCTGCATCTGAAACGCATGGAACATGCCGGGATGCTCTTCCTCCAACCAGAAAAACATCATCATCAGTTCTTCGACATTCTGCCCAGTCACGTCCATGAGCGCCAGCGGATTGCAATCCAAAACCTCCGCCATTGTCTTCAGCAGTTTCGGTGAAGGAACACGATAGCCGGACTCATACTGTGCAATTCTCGGCGCTGTGTTTTCGCCTAAACCGACCATAATGGCAAACTCCGGCTGGTTGTATCCACGAAACTTGCGGATGCGCTTCAGCTTCTCTCCGGTCTTCATGTGATCCTCCGATCCTGATGTAAAGATGACTTGCGCGGCTTACGATGAAATCGTTTGTAGCTCCATGTGCATTATACAGGCGAACCAAAATCTCGTCAAGGAAAATTTATCATATTTGCGAAATGCTTGTTGACAGACTTCTTTTGATGTGATACTATGTATTTAGCAAATATGCGAAACTACTTTTAAGAAGGTTTTTATCGAACGCATGCGCTACACTATCCCCCAAGAAATGGACTACGAGTATCTCAATGACCTGATCGCTTCCGGCTATGAGCCCTTCGATTGGGCAGCTGTCTATGATTATCCGCCCGACATTCCGCCGCCCGAATTGGTGGAAGCCTGGGAGAAAATCTGGTCAGCATACGATACCTTCCATGGCATTATTGAGCGAAAGATCGGCAACACCTGGTACACGATCCTCACCGATTGCGACGGCAAAGAAAGCCTGGATGGCAAGGTTAAACGCCTGATTTTCTCTGAACCTTTACCCCGTATGGAGGCAATTCCCAGATGATGAATTCCCTGAACTATGCTATGATTCCTATGAGCACTACGGTACTGCCGGCTGATTCCCGAAAGGAGGAAAATGATTTGAATCAGCAGCAGATCACCGCGTTATATTGCAGACTCAGCAACGAAGACGACCTGGATGGAGAGTCCAACTCCATCCAAAATCAGAAAGCATTGCTCCAAAAGTATGCTGACGATCACGGCTTCCCCCACACGAGATTCTTCGTGGACGACGGCTATACCGGCACCAACTTCAACCGTCCCGCTATGCAGGAATTACTCTCCCTGGTAGAAGCTGGGCAGATTGGTACGATCATCGTGAAGGACATGAGCCGCTTTGGGAGAGACTATCTGCAAGTGGGTCACTACACCGAGATCGTATTTCCCAGCATGAATGTACGCTTCATCGCCGTGAACGATGGCGTGGATTCCGAGCACGGAGACAGCGATTTCACCCCGGTCCGTAACCTGTTCAACGACTTCTATGCCAAGGACACCAGCCGGAAAGTGCGTGCGGTTATCCGAGCAAAAGGTATGCGTGGCGAGCATCTCAACCGCCCGCCTTACGGATACCTGGAGGATCCGATGCAGAAAGGACACTGGATCACTGATCCGGAAACTGCGCCCGTGGTAAGACACATCTTCGACCTGTCTATGCAGGGCAAGGGGCCGGAGAGCATTGCTGCCTTGTTGGAACGAGAGCAAGTTCTTACCCCAACAGCTATCTATAACAGCCGTCATGGGAAACCTTTGCCTGCTCATCCGTATCGGTGGAAGGACAGCACAACCGCTGAAATTTTGGGACGGATGGAGTACACAGGCTGCACATGCAGCTTCAAGACATACTCCAAATCCTACAAATTGAAGAAGCGAATTGCCAACCATGCGGAGGACATGCACATTACACCTGACACACAGGATCCAATCATTTCAAAAGAGCTGTGGGATCGTGTGCAGGATCTGCGGCAGCAGCGCCACCGGAGTATTCAGCGCGCTGAACGAGAGGGTATGTTCGCGGGTATCACCTTCTGTGCAGACTGTGGAAGACGGATGCACTTTGCAACCTGCAAGGCGTATGAAGGAAGGCAAGATCGTTACTCCTGTTCCGCCTACAAAAGCGGTCGCGGCGAATGCTCCTGCCACTATATCCGGGAGGAAGTGCTGCGAGACATCGTGCTGGAACGGATTCGCGCTGTGACCGCCTATGTCCGGGAGGATGCGGAGGGTTTCCAACAGGAGTGGATGCAATCCACCCGCAAAGCGCAGGACAGCAGCATCCAGCAGAACCGGAAGCAGCTGGCGCAAGCGAAGAAACGCTTGGAGGACATCGACAAGCTGATCTCCCGCCTGTACGAAGATCACGTTCTCGGCACGCTTTCCGATGATCGCTATCAGAAAATGATGGTGGATTATGAAGAAGAGCAGGCACGGCTCAAGACCGAGATCACCGTCATGGAGGAACTGATTGACCAGCAGCAGGAGGACAGCGACAACTACGATCGCTTCGCCGCTCTGGTGGAAAAGTACGTGGACATTCCCGAACTGACCACCGCCATTGTGAATGAATTCATCAAGAAGATCATCGTTCACGAAGCGGACAAGTCCTCTGGTCACCGCAGGCAGACGGTGGAGATCATCTTCAACTTCGTCGGCCAGATCGAAATCCCTATTCTGACCGAGCCGGTCACCCTGGAAGCAACCCCAAAGCAAAGGAAAACCGCGTAGCATCGACTACGCGGTATCCCCAAGGATTAGTTCCTTATGAAAGAAAACCCTTGTGTTCACAGGTCTTTCTATGTAAGCGGAGAAGCCGGGATTTGAACTATATTACTCAATGCTAATTTATTGGGGAACGTAGTAAAATCAATCAATTCAGGGGACAATAGTTTCATTTTCACGCCAAATGTTATAGTTTTATAAGGGTACAGATAAGGATACAATTCTCTGCTTACAAAAGAGGCTGTCAAAGAGACAGTCTGAAACGCCGTATCGGATACGGCGTTTTTGCATGGCAGGGAAGCCGGGGCTGCGCAGGCGGGAAGGAAACGACGCGATGGCGCGGGATCACAGGCTCCCGCGGCGGATCAGAGCGTCGGCCAGTTCGGCCATCTGAACGGCGGGTTCGGCGCAGTTCCGGTTTACCCAGGCGCGGATCAGCCCGGCGGCACCATAGATCACAAAACTGAAGCGGTAATCAAAATCCGCTTCATTTTTTTTGTCCACCGCGGCGGCGTATGGAAATCCGGTGAGACATTTTTCCCGGATCACATCGTACAGGCGGTGCAGGAATTTCATGTCACCGTAGGGGCTGAGCAATACCCGGACAATCTCCTGGTTTTCTTCGATAAAACGGAATACATCCAGCAGGATCGGTTTGGTTTCCTGTCGGGCCGCGTCAGTTTCATGCAGGGCGGCAATGCTGTCCAGGGCCTCAAACATGCTGTCCTCCAGCTTTTCCAGCATGTCGTACACATCCCTGTAATACAGGTAGAAAGTCCCCCGGTTCATATCCGCAAGGCCTGTCAGCTCCTTGACTGTGATCTCCTTGATCTGTTTTTCCTGCATGAGCTGAGTCAGGGCCTGGGTCAGCATCTTTTTGGTGCGCCTCACACGCCGGTCTTCTTTTTTTTGCTCTTCCATGGGTCTCCTTCTTTCCTGAACAATATTGGCTTTTTTGTTGATTATCCGGATGGCGGTTGAACCGGTGTTGATTAACAAACGATCGATAATCAATCTGATTATTGATTTCGATCACGGGGGTCATTATAATTCACGGCGTTGAGAAAGTCAACACGGTGTTCAAAACAAGCACCGAACAGGAGGAAGACAAACATGAAAGGATTTACCAAGGGACTGGTTCAGCACCGGATACTGATCATCATCCTGTGCATTGCGCTGGTGGTGCCGTCTGTGCTGGGCATGGTCCGGACAAAGACCAAATATGACCTGCTGTATTACCTGCCGCAGGACCTGGAGACCGTCCAGGGCCAGGAGATTCTGCTGAAGGATTTCGGCAAGGACGCTTTTTCCCTGCTGGTTACGGAGGGTATGAACCTGAAGGACCAGGCGGATATGGAAAACGCCCTGAAGGAAATACCGCATGTGGACTCCGTCATCGGGTACGCTTCACTGACGAAGGGAACGCTGCCCGTGGAAATCATCCCGGATGATATTCGGGAGAAGTTCCAGCGGGGCGACTGTATGCTTTCTGCCGTCTTCTTTGATGAAGGTTCCTCCTCTGAGGAAACCATGGAAGCTATCAGTCAGGTACGGAAGGTTGCCGGTGAAAAAACTTTTGTGAGCGGCCTTTCTGCGGTCGTGACCGATACCAGGCAGCTGGTGGAGGACCAGGAAGCGATCTATGTCGCCATTGCCGTGGCACTGTGCGCCGTTGTGCTGATGTTGACAATGGACTCGTTCCTGCTGCCGATGATCTTCCTGCTCTGCATTGCCGTTTCCGTTCTGTGGAACATGGGCAGCAATTATTTCCTGGGCGAGATCAGCTATATCACCAAGGCGGTGGCTGCCGTGCTGCAGCTGGCTGTGACGCTGGACTATTCCATTTTCCTGTGGCACAGCTACAAGGAGCAGAAAGCCCTGACGGACGACAAGGATGAAGCCATGGCGAATGCCATCCGGCTGACCTTCACTTCCATCCTGGGCTCCTCCCTGACCACGATCGCCGGCTTTGTGAGCATCTGCTTCATGAGTTTCACCCTGGGCAAAGACCTGGGCATTGTGATGAGCAAGGGCGTAATCCTGGGCGTGCTTGGCACGGTGACGCTGCTGCCCTGTGTGATCCGGGCGCTGGACGGCGCGATCGAAAAAACGAGCCACAAACCGCTGCTGCCTGATGTGAGCGGCATCGGCCGGTTCGTTACGAAACACTATAAAGTGCTGGCTGTGATCCTGCTGGTTATGATCATCCCGGCGTTCTACGGATACCGGAATGTGAATGTCTACTACGATATGAGCAAGGTCATGCCGCCGGAACTGGAGTCTGTCCAGGCCAATAAAAAGCTGGAAGAAACCTTTGATATGTCCACCACGCATCTGCTGCTTGTCGACGCGGATGTATCCCAGAAGGATGTCCGGGACATGACGAAAGAAATGCAGCAGGTGGACGGCGTGAAAAGCGTCATCGGGATTGACAGCCTGCTGGGCGCCGGGATTCCGGAATCGATCCTGCCGGAGGACGTGCTGTCCCTGGTAAAAGGAGACCGGTACCAGCTGATGCTGGTGAACAGCGCTTACGTTATCTCTTCGGATGAAGTGAATGCGCAGATCGACAGCCTGAACGCAATCCTGAAGAAATATGACAAGGGCGGCATGCTGATCGGCGAAGCACCCTGCACGAAGGACCTGATTGCCTGTACGGACCGGGACTTCACGGTTGTCAGCCTGATCTCGATTATCGCGATCTTTGTGATCATCATGCTGGTACAGCGGTCCGTCTCGCTGCCTGTACTGCTGGTGGCAGTGATCGAACTGGCCATTGCGGCCAATCTGTGCATCCCGTATTACCTGAAGCAGGAACTGCCCTTCGTGGGACCAATCCTGATCTCCACCATCCAGCTGGGCGCCACGGTGGACTACGCCATCCTGATGACGACCCGCTACAAGCAGAACCGGCTTGCGGGCAAGGATAAAAAAGAAGCGGTTCAGGACGCTGTCGCTTCCGCCGCGCAGAGCGTGCTGGTCAGCGGCCTGGGCTTCTTTGCGGCCACCTACGGCGTGGGCCTCTATTCCAACGTGGCTATTATCTCCTCCATGTGCAGGCTGATTGCCCGCGGCGCGCTGCTGAGCGTGGCAGTTGTATTGCTGCTCCTGCCGGCGGTACTGCTGATCATGGATAAAGTCATTGTACACACGACAGCCGGAATGAAAAAAGCTGCCTGCTGATTTGGAAAGGAAGGATCATTATGAGTAAGAAGATTATTGCGATGCTGACAGCGCTGGTCATGATACTCGGATGTACCGGCGCGCTGGCCGAGAATACGAAGCATGAGAGGGTTTATGTGGTCGCAGGCGCTGACGGCTCTGTGAAAAGCATTACCGACAGTATCCGCCTGGAGAACACGGACGGGCTGGATGAACTGACTGACCGTACTATGCTGACAGACATTCTGAACGTTGGCGGGAATGAAACCTTTACCCTGGAAGGCGAAACACTCGTCTGGAAAGCAAACGGAAAGAACGTGATCTATCAGGGAGCATCGGCTAAAGCCCCGGCTGTAGTGCCGGTTGTGACCCTGACGCTGGACGGGGAGGAGATCTCCGCGGCAGACCTGAAAGAAAAGACCGGGGAAGCTGTCCTGACCGTAACTTACCGGACAGAAGGGCAGGCACCCGCACTGGTGCTTTCCGCGCTGCTGCTTCCCGAAGAAGGCATTTCAGACCTGAAAACGGAAAACGCGGCCGTGCTTACGGAAGCGGAACGGTCCGTACTGGTAGGATGGGCTGTGCCGAACATGGATCCGTCCCTGCAGCTGCCGGTATCCTTTTCCGCAGTGTTCCATTCGGATCACGCGGATCTTGGCTGGATGATGACATTCTGCTCCTCCGATCCGCTGGAAGCTTCCTGCAGGGAATTGGACGCGCGGATCGACGGTATGGATCCTGAAGCGCTGCTGAAGGATGTCACAGCGCTACTGACAGCGCTGAAGGACGGTGCTGATTTGCCCGAGACCGAAGGAATGACGAAAGAAATCGTCGGTAAGATTAATGAACTGAATAAAGGATTGAAGGATCTGGATGCCAGCGCTTTACAACTGGCAGAAGGCGCGCAGCAGGTGGCGGAAGGCTCAGCTGCTCTGGACACAGGCCTTGCTGCGCTGAAAGGGAATAATGATACACTGAACAACGGAGCGGAACAACTCTTTGCAGCAATCCTGAACACGGCCAATGACCAGATCGCTGCTTCCGGCCTGGCTGACGCCGGCATCACGATACCGGTGCTGACCGCAGAGAATTATGCCGAAATCCTGGATGGTGTGATAGCGCAGCTTGATCCCGATACGCTGAAAGCCGCTGCCTCCGCTAAAATCGCGGAGGAAGTCCGGAAACAGGTCGCAGCCAAAGAAGACCAGATCAGGGCAGGCGTTCTGGAGGCCGTAAAAGGCAAGGTGCTGGAAGCCGTTCTGAAGGCTGCCGGGTTTGAGATGACTGCCGAACAGTATGCCGCCGCCCTGAAAGGCGGATTGGTGTCAAAGGAACAGGCCGCACAGGTAGACACCGCTGTGGAAGCTCAGATGAAAAGCGAAGCAATTCTGGCTCAGACCGAAGCGGCCGTACAGGAACAGATTGAAAAACTGGTGACTGAGAACACAGAGGCTTATCTGGCGAAGGACGAAACGATTACTGCGAAACTGGCACAGGCGGCAGCGGCCCGGGAGCAGCTCCTGGCTCTGAAAGAGAAGCTTGATCAGGTGAACACTTTTGTAACCGGTCTGAAAGATTATACGGACGGTGTGGCCCAGGCTTCTGACGCTGCAGTAACGCTTTCCGCCGGCGCAACGCTGGTATCAACCGGCGCGTCCACACTGCAGGAAACCGGAACAAAAACGCTGAAAGACAGCATTCTTACCGCCGAAAAGAGTGCGGCCGTGAATCTCCTTCCGCTCGTGGAAAAGAATCTGACTGGTGTTTTGAACGCCTGGAAGACGACAAAGGATCATCTGACAGATACCGGATATGACCTCAAACCGGAGGGTATGGATGAAGAGACGGTATATATTATTCGGACAGATTTGAAATAATAGATTGAAATTGGATCTGCGAGTCAACAAATCTATTCCCGGTTATAAATTTCGCTTGGAACAATAGGATGATATAGCGCGGTGCGAGCGGTTTGACAACACTAACGCCGCGCGATTTTGTTATTCAAGCGTAATAATTTGTACAATTTGGTCATTCTCTCTAAAGGGTACAGTAAAAGGTACAAGCCTGTTTTTTGGCATCAAAAAACCCCAGGAGCGTTGATTTTCCTGAGGTCTTATTGGCGGAGAAGCCGGGATTTGAACCCGGGCGACCCTCAACGGATCCTACTCCCTTAGCAGGGGAGCCCCTTCGGCCACTTGGGTACTTCTCCATGTCAAGGCTGGCGGAGCGAGAGGGATTCGAACCCCCGGTACCTTTCGGTATCACTGGTTTTCAAGACCAGCGCCTTCAACCGCTCGGCCATCGCTCCAGAGCTAACCAGCCCGATTATATTACCATGAGAGATGTGCCTCGTCAAGGGCTTTTTGTTGCGGTAAATAAGCAAATCAGATATAATATCCCGGATCGGAGTTGAGGCAACATGGGCAATGTTTTTTATTTTGACTGGGAAGTAGACCTGATTGAGTGGCTGCAGAAAACCATCGGATCTGCCGGGCAGGCGATAGCCAAAGCGGTTACGTTTATCGGCGGGGAAACCGTGATGCTTCTGGTGCTGCTGGTCGTTTTGTTTTGCTACAAAAAAGAATCGGGGAAACGCTGCGGCTTTACGATGGTAGCGGCCAGCATGTGGTTTCCGATGATCAAAAACATTGTGCTGCGGATCAGGCCGTACATGGCGCATCCTGAAAGCATTGAAGCCTTGACGGTTGTCCAGGAGGACGCGGATCCCCTGGATATTATCCAGCAGGGATATTCATTTCCCAGCGGCCACAGCGCGAATGCGGTGGCAATGTATGGAAGTATTGCCCGGGAAATCCGGAAAAAGTGGATGTGGTGGCTGGCGGTGATTGTGCCGCTGCTGATCGGCGTGAGCCGTTTTGTTGTTGGAGTGCATTATCCCACGGACGTGCTGGCCGGATGGCTGGTGGGCCTGGCAGCACTTGGATTCAGCATGCTGCTGGAAAAGAAAGTGAAGAAGGAATGGGTTCGCAGCCTGATCCTGCTGGCGGTGACCGTGCCCGGAATCTTCTGGTGTACAAGCCGGGATTATTTCACTTCCCTGGGACTGCTGATCGGCATGATAACGGTTTTCCCCTATGAAAAGAAGTATATCAACTTCCAGGATACGAAGAATGTATGGGCGATGATCCTGCGGGTGGCCGGTGCCTTTGCGGTATACGCGGTGATGAACACTGTGCTGAAGCTGCCTTTTGACAAGGAATGGCTGAACAGCGGAACGCTGGGAGCAAACCTGATCCGTTCCGCGCGGTATGCCATTATGCTGTTTGTGCTTCTCGGAGTGTATCCGAGAGTATTTCCGGCCTACGAAGAAATCGGAAGGAAAAACAATTCATAATTCATAATTATGCTGTCCTCGAACAGTGCGGATTATTCAGTACGCATAGGGAAACAAAGTGAGGAGCGGGGGAATGGAGTACCGGGTCGGACCGGAAGAAACCGGAAGAAAGGTTCGCGATATCCTGAGGCGATCCATGGGTGTAAGCTATTCTGCGATGAAGAGCGCCAAATGGAACGGCCGGATCCGGATGAACGGAGAATCGGTTCGCGCGGACGCGAAAGTGGCGGAAGGCGATCTGGTCAGTATAGAATGGGAAGAGGATATTCCGGTTTATCAGCTGAATCCGTTTGAGCTGCCGCTGGAGATTCCCTATGAGGATGAACATTTGATGGTTGTGGCGAAACCAGGAGGGATTGCCAGCCAGAGCAGCCGGAACCATCCGGATGATTCGCTTGAAAACGCAGTATATTCCTATTTCGGATGCCCGGAAAACTTTGTATACCGCCCGGTAAACAGGCTGGACAAAGGAACGGGCGGGCTGATGGTGGTTGCCAAGACACCGCATACGCAGCATCTCCTGCAGCGGGAACTGCATACGCCGGCATTCAGGAGACGCTATCTGGCGTTGACAGACGGAATGCCGGCTGAAAAGGAAGGCATTCTGGATTTCCCGATTGACAAGGTGCCGGGTGCGACCATCAAGCGGATGATCAGTCCTGACGGGAAACCCTCCAGGACCCGATACAGGGTGCTGAAGGAACAGGGCAAAGGTGCGCTGATCCTGCTGGAACTGGAAACAGGCAGAACACATCAGATCCGGGTGCACCTGAGCTATATCGGATGCCCGGTGAGGGGCGATTTCCTTTACGGGCAGGAGCAGCCAGCAGAGTTTCCGGGCTGCTTTGCCCTGCACAGCGCCATGGTGGAACTGCGGCACCCGATTACAGGAGAGATCATCCGCCTGACCAGTCTTCCGGAATGGGCAGACGGGATGGAACCTTCTGTTCTTTTCATGGACTTTAATTGACATTTCATAATTCATAATTCATAATTCACAATTACAGGATTCTCATTCTCATGAATATGGCGGACGCCCGTTTTTTGAGGATGAGATTTCAGTATGTGCAAAAAGACAAGGGGATTTAACACTTATGACCATTATTGAATTGTTGGAAAGAAATGCCAGAGAATGGCCTGACGATACCGCACTGGTTGAGATTAACCCCGATCAGCCTGAAACCAGACGGGTTACCTGGCACGATTTTGAACTGGTGGAACCCAGCGCAAAACAGAAGCACTACC